>CAYWBC010000015.1:0-39607 GCA_964456285.1 uncultured Bacteroidales bacterium | reverse complement strand
CGAACTTGGCGTCTTCTTAGCGAACTTTGCGGTTACAATTATTAGAAAATATTTGCAAAAATCATTTTGAACGTAGGTTAAATCCATAGCATATGCTTAAAGCCATCATTGTAGAAGACGAACCTGCCAGCAGGGAAACCCTTAGGAACTATATTGGCAAATACTGCAAACAGGTTCATATTGCAGGTGAAGCTGAATCAGTAAAGACCGGTTTGGAAGAAATAAAAAAACACAAACCCGACCTTGTTTTCCTTGATGTAGAGATGCCCTATGGCAATGCTTTCGATCTGCTTGACCAGGTAGAAGACAGAAGCTTTGAAACCATCTTTGTTACTGCCTACGACCACTATGCCATGAAAGCTCTCAACTTCAGTGCTTCCTATTACATATTAAAGCCTATTGACATTGATGAACTGGTGAAAGCTGTTGAACAAGTGGCAGAAAAACAAGAATCGAAAGAGCATGCGCTACGCACAAATGTGTTGATCGACAATATAAAAATTGAGAACAAGCAATTGCAAAAAATAATACTCCCATTGTTGGATGGTTTTGAGGTAGTGACGGTAAAAGACATTGTGCACTGCAAGGCCAACGACAATTTCACTGAATTCTATTTGCTGGACGGATCAAAACAAATGATTTGCCGTACCCTTAAATTCTACGATGAGCTCCTCTCCGATCTTGATTTTGTTCGTGTGCATAAATCACATCTTATCAATCTGCAATATGTGAAACGTTACAAAAAAGGCAAAGGTGGACAGGTGATAATGAATGACGGTAAAGCGATTGATGTTTCTGCTTCGCGTAAGAATGAGCTTTTGGGGAGGTTTAGGTAGGGAGATGGATTGTTGGGTGCTGAGTTGTCTGGCTCCAGTTACAAACCTACGCCATGTTTGGTGTTTTAATACTGTTTCCATGAGATTAATAATGGTACCACAAAAATTAATTCTCTCATATGATTCCTTTTAATTGCTCATAACTCATTTCTGTGTGCAATAGTTATCTGGTTCAACCACATGTCAAAATCTAAATAGACTTAGCATGCATTACCCTTTTCTAAGTTTCTGCCAGAGTTATAAAGATTGACACGTTTTGCAGAAAAAATCAATTACACTAATCCTTCAAACAACGGATAGAATAACCAGTCACCTTATTGGCGCTAAAGTTGAACATATCACGTGAACTATTCGCCAGACCAAAGGCAGAGGCGCTTCCGGAATTGTACTCACTAGCACTCCACCAGATGCAGCTGTTACCTATATTTTGGAATTGACCATATTCACCACGAACACCACCTGGAAGAGCCGTAAAACCACTGCTGTTGTTACTTGCCTGGTCGTTACCTATCGTGCCGGCATTTGAGCTTGAATTCCATCCAGAGGATGCGGCCATTGATTTCGCTATGTCGCTATCACTATCCTGATAACCAAAGCCATTGTTAGTAAGGTAATCAGTTAATGTTGTCCACTCGGCCTCGGAGGGTATATGCCATCCTGCGGGACAAACATTGCGACTGTCGGTTGCAACATACCATGTATATAACCTGCCATAGGTAATTACTTTACTCTCATTGCCATCATATGGCCATTGATACTTCGGCGTGCTTTCTTCATAAATCGATAAAGTTGCAGGATTTGTTGTTTCTATAAAATCGCCATTATTATACCTGGTCACATTCAGGTTCTCTGCCATAAAGGTCTGCGTTCCAATCGCTATAGCTTTATATGAATTATCATCAATATCGCTTACTGTACTGTAAGTTAGATTTGAGTTAAATATTGGCCTGTTAGTTACATTAATTTGAACTGTTTTACTTGAAGAATTGTAAGTTCTAATATCTTCGGGTGTAAAATCTACTTTCAAATCCTGATTTTCACCTTCATTTAGTATTGTACCTATAGGAGGCATATAATCAAATGTACCGGGCACATCAGCAATGGCATTTAGTTGTGTTTCACTAAGTAATGTTCCTATAATTATATCTTCCGGATTTGACCATGTAATTACCGTATCTTTTTTAGTTGTAGTTTCATCTTTCTCACAACTAATTGTAAGAAATAAAACAATTCCTATCACAAAAAATAGAGATACAAATATTCTGTTCATCATTGTCATGACAAGTTATTTTGGGTAAAGGTTAATAATCATAATTGATGTAACTTATTGTAAGACTTCAAATGAAGGTCAACTTATCTAAATGTGAAATAAATTTCTCAATTAATTTTTTAGCAAAGTACAAAAAACTTCTTAGCCGGCATTAAATTATCTGTAAAAACCATGGTTTATTGCATTTGTTAATTAAGATAGCGCGACTTAGATACAGTCCGTAATAAGTTAGGAGTGTGCACTAAATGCTTAATAACACACCTCATCTCTTATCAGCCGAAGCACTGCGAAGGTTGCCCAGCCCTCTCAAAATTTAGAGTGAGTTTGAGTGTAAGAGTGTCAGAAAAATAGGCAAAAAAATGGGTGATCCTAATTACAGGATCACCCATTTGAGATAAACGTTATATAAAAACAAATCAACAAAAATGGCAAGCTTGTTATCTCCTTACAACTTTTCCAAGCGATTCAAGTAATTGTGGATTGTCTTCCATGGCGATTTTAGCTACGGCGTAAAATTCGCTCATCCAGTCCTCCATTTTGGAAAAAGCCTGGTCTTTCTGCTGGGTAGCATCCTGTGATTCCCCTTTTTCCTTTAGATAATCAGCACGAAGTTGTTCTACTATGCTTATCTTCTCCAGAGCCTGCTGAACTTCTTCGGCTGTTACTTTCAGTCGCAGGAGTCTTTTTTGTATGTCTTCGCTTTCTGCTATTGCCGAATAGAACCGCCTAACGGCTTCCATAAGTTTCACATAGGTTTGTCTCATACGGCCATTGATTCCAAGACAGATCAAGGTTTCCGGTTCTTTACGAAATATTACCCTGGCCTTTTTACGATGCAGAAAGAAAGTATTAAATAATGTTTCGCTTTCTGCTGAAAAGTTCCTGTAGACAAGAGATGCCTCATTGGTTTCTTTCCTGTTGGAATCGTAGGCAATGCGGGTCTCTTCAAAGACTTTTTTGCCTTCCGAAAGTACAGACTTATCGTATCCAAACTCAGATAATATAGTATATATTGAACTTTGGTTCGTTGCATTTTCTAATGCTATGCGGTAGCGTTCAAGTACTTCCGCTTCTGAAAATCTCGGTCGTGTTGACATAATGTATTGGTTTTAATAGTTAATAAAATGTATTGATTGTAAACAACATGTTGAATCGTGTTCAGATTTATGATTTAGTTGCTAGTTTCGTTCATCTACAGTTTGCTTTTCCATGCATTAGCAGTAATACCCCTTGCTTTAATGTTCCTACCCACTGCTTCAATGGTATGACTGTTTGCTTCGACAGTCCTGGATATTGCTTCAACAGTAAGACCCTTTGCTTCAGTTGTCCTACCCACTGCTTCGAGGGTCCTGGACATTGCTTAAGTGGTCCTGCTCCTTGCTTCAAAGGTCCTACCCACTGCTTTTTTGGTATTGCCTGTTGCTTCTGGTTAAAATTGTGTTGCTTCCGATTCATCTTGTATTGCTTCAAACGTTTTGCCCTTTGCTTCTTGCTAACCTCCTTTTGCTTCGTTTTAATTTTTGTTTGCTGATAGAGTTAATTCAAAAGTTGTGCCATTCTGGTTGCTGGGTGCTTGTTGCTTGTTGCTGGGTGCTGGGTGCTGGGTGCTGGGTGCTATTAAAACCATTTCATTGGTTTTAAAATTTATCATCATATTGTAAAAATTTTTCTTTCTCATCTTTTGTATTCTTGCCAAACCTATAAGTAACTCCCAAATATATTACACGATAGTTTTGACGCCGTTCACTTGTGCGGTATTCGGTAGGTGTGTCCAGAATAATTACAAACCTTCACTATGGTGGAGCTCTATTATCTATTTATTTTCCAAATATCTTGTGGCAACCATTTCCCTTTCTTTGGTTTTGTCTCAATATGTTCTAATATTTCAAGCTTATCAGGCAATTGTTTCATAAATCCTTTCGGATGAAAAGCAGAATAAGTCCGATGTCCTTCTTGCACCTTTCCTCTAACATGCAATCATACCGTAATTACTCAGAAAGATGGAAGGCATTCTCAATTGGAAGGTTCGAATCTGAAAAGGATTGAGATTTTGACATAGCGGCTGTATAAATCTTTTCTTTCGACAGTTATAAGCGGTTCAGGTTCATAGATAAAAGCATTCTTAATGATTATGGCAAATCCCTTACAAGGGATTTGGAAACCAATACCGGCATTAAAACCATAGTTAGCAATCTTAAAGTCATTCCATCTACTAAATTGATCACCATCAAGCATTGTTCGTCCGTCAGGTGTAACTGAATATGCCTTACCGCTTGTTTTCGTAATAATAAATAAATCAAGAATACCACCACTCTCAATAAATAGCTTAAACTTTTTTCCGGCACTGAACCTGAATAGTAAAGGTATTGAGGTATAGTTGAAAGAGTAGGTAACATCTCTTTCATAATAATGACTGGAGCCAACACCCCAATCTAACCATTGTTTTGTCATATTGTATTCGAGACCTCCAACAATTGCAAAATAATTTTTAAACTCATGAGCATGGTATATCCCAAGGCCAAATCCTGGTTTGACAAAAGACTTCAGATCTTCCGATAATGTATAGTTACCGGATATACTTAATTCATTGAAAAAATGTGAAGAATCATTTAAGGCATAGAGCTTTGGGATTATAATCGACAATAGGAAAAGTGAAATAAAGAATTTCATGTTGTAACGATTGGTGAATTGCTTTCGAATAAAAACCTTTAACTCTCTATTTTTCAGTTTAAATAGCATATCAATTTACGATTTTTCGGAGCAAAAGTCAAGCGAAATTTGAGCAATGGGGTTTGGGAGTTTAGGAGTTTAGAAGATGAGGAGGTAATGAGGTGAGTAGTTGAGGAGGTGATGAAATCAAGGTTTGGATGAGGAAGGGTTTAATTGGTTAATTGTTTAACTGGTTAATTGTGTAAGGGGTTAAGTGTTGATGAGGTGAGGGGTAAGGGGTGAGATAGTGGCACAAGTCAGAGACTTGCGCCACTATGGAAATTAGAATATTATCAATAGTTAAGTTCTGAAATCTTATTCTTTGACTATTTTAAAATTTTTTGTCCCACTTTCAGCTTCAATTCTAACAAAATAAATACCGGTATTCATTTCACTGAAATCAATTGAACCGGAAGATACTAGTGGTTTTTCGATAAGCGTATTACCTGTTATATCGAAAATGACAACATATATTTCACCTTCTGTTTCGATAAACAGGCTGGATTTCACCGGATTTGGATATAGTTTAAATTTGATATCCGGATTGTCATTTAGCCCGACTGAATTACTATATGTATATTGCGCTGTGGAACCCACGTTACCATTTCCATAGATATCGGCAGCTATATCATCGGGAATATTTATTGTTACTTCACCAAAATTAGTTGCAGTAACTGTTATTACATATTCAAGCTTTGGCACAACTGTACCTAAAATATCACTGCTGCCATTGGAAATAGCAATATCACTAAGTTCAAATCCGCTAACTTCTTCGCTAAATACAATTGAAACCTGGATGCTCTCGTTATATGTTAAACTTGCTTCAGGTGTTATAACAACTGTTGGTCTCTGGTTCTCAGTTTCGTATGCACCAATGTCAATTGTATCGTTAAAAATTCGTGCCAAACCACCTAAATCATAATCGGGTAAGTGCAAACCCAAAGTATCTGATGTTCCTTTGTTTATAAGCGGCGAAACCAAGGACAGCCTGAATTCGAAATTTACTGTATCGATAAACTCAGGCAGTGTATCAAGGCAATTGGTTAAAACGCCTGTATACGTTCCAACAAAAACATCAATGCTTGCAGGACCACCCTTAATATCGCAATTATAGAAATTTGGATCATCATCGTCCGTATTTAGTATTACCTCTTTGTTGTTTCCATATAAAATAGTGTTGTAAATTTCGATGTCTGAATTTCCACTTAATGTCATTCCTGAATTAGTGCTCTTTACGATGGTATTATTACTAAGTTGTGCACCTGACTGATATCCGTAAAACCCGGTAGTATTGCCAATCAGTAAGTTATTCTGTATATAACTGCTGTCTGAATAGCCTGAGTAAATGCCTATATCGTTGTTAATAAATATGTTGTTCTGAATAATTGACCTATTCTGAAAGTTATTGGTTAATAATATAGCATGCTTTGAATTATTTTGAAACTTGCTGTTTTTCACACTTATTTTTGAAAGTTGAACAGACACTATTGAATTGATTGATTCACACTCCCTAAAACTGCAATTCTCAATTTCAAGATTGTTAAAGGATGTCACCTGAAAAGCCGCCCCATCCTGTTGGCTTCTGGCATTGTGATTAATGGGTTTCCCGTACTCAAAGACACAATATTTGAACACAGATTTATCTGCTGAAGTATTACCGACATATTTTATTCCACGCCAACCCTCCGTTTTATTCTCGGCTGTAAAAATAATAGAATCTGTATCAGAAGCTCCAATGGCTGTCATTTGACCACATACCGTAATTTTATATAATCCTTCAAATAATACCGTTGTGCCTGGCAAAACAGTAAGAGTGCAAGCATCGGGAACGAAAATGTTACCTGTAATATGCACTGTATCATTTGTAGCGCCCCATACTTCGTCACAAACCGTATCAACAGCAACATAATATTCGTAGGCGCCCAGATCAATAACATCATCACACATCCTTGGCGTACCTGCAATATCTGTTTCAGTAAGATTGGTAACCTGCATACCAAGATCTTTACAAGGCGAATCGTATGGCAGTGAATAGTCACCTGCAAGGGTATCAGTAAAAAGTGGATCTTCACTTATACAGTTTAGATAGTCGCCTGAAAACTCTGCGCCCGAGCCAGCACCTGTTAAGGCATCAGAACCCTCTTCAATATCGCAGTTGTAAAAATTCGGATCGGAATCAATATCAAATAGCTGAACTTCTGTTTGATTTCCCCAAATAATTGTATTGTAAATACTTAAGTCAGAATTACTGGTAAATAGTATGCCTGTGTTTGTACTTCCCACTATTGTGTTGTTATGCAAAGTAGCCTTTGATCCATATAAATAATAACCCCTGTAATTATCTACCATCAGGTTATTTGAATAGAGGGTTTGATCATTGACTCCGGAATAGATTGCGGCTCCTCCGGTGTTCGTATAAAAGGCATTATTATATACCCTATTACCGACTCCTGTATAGCTGAGCAATAAACAATATGCCGTGTTATTAATAAATGAATTTGAAAAGAAATTTATTTCAACATAAGTACCAAATACCACAGCATTTAATCCTCCGTTTTCTCTGAAAACACAATGGTTTATTTCAATATTACTGAAGTTGCTTATATAGAATGCTCCTCCATCTTTATTCCCTGAAGGTTTATTATCGGGTTTACCGAATTCGAATATACAATGCTGAAATACTGAGGAATCATTTGTTTCCAGGGTAGAAGAATAATCAAAGTGCCCCCAGCCTTCCGTTTTATTTTTTGCAGTAAATACAATGGTATCATTCATTGCACCTATTGCTTTAATGGTTCCCAATACAATAATATCATACAAACCTTGCGTTTCTACTACCGTACCCGGATCAATGGTAAGTGTAATTTCGTTATTTATGAGTAAGTCGCCAGTAATTTTAACTGTATCGATTCCTGACCAAACAGTATTTACTTTAATGGTATCTTTTACTTCTATTGAAGTTGCATGAATATAGGTAAAAGCAAATAGGCTAAACAGCAAAAGAATAGATTTTCTCATAGCAAGGTTGATTTATAAGTTAGTTTAAACAGATAAAAATACGTAGCTAACATTTTTATGTTACAATTAGTTTTTAGACATAAGCGAAGCATCAAGTAATTTTGGAGAATATTCCAGGACGAGTCAGCGGAACTGTGTAATTGGTTAATTGTTTAAGTGTTGAGGAGTTGAGTAGTTGAGGAGTTGAAATGTTTAGGGGTTTAAGGGTTGTTGGGTTCATATCTCCCTTGGCACTGTATGGCCTATGCATTTTATTATTGGCATTAGTGGTTTTATTCAATTTCTATTGATGGAATACTTGATATCACTTACTATATTGGAGCAGACCGTTGTTTTCCAATCGTAAGTATTTGAAATTAAGTAATGAGCCTATGACGATTGTTTAAATTTCTCTATCAATTTCAAAATGGATTGAGAAGCCTTTAGAGCACCATCTTTAGGAAGATCAGGATAGGATACCTCCGTTCCCATACCTAAAATTATCTTCTCAGCTAATAATTCTGGTGTTGTATGAGAAAGACTTAACTTTAATCCGGCTCCACGTTGAGTCAAGATTCTCGATACATTAGCTTGCTCACAATGTCCTTCTATAGGGAAATAAATAAAAGGTTTTCTTAGTGCAGTCAGTTCGAATGTAGATGTAGCGCCTCCTTGCACAATAGCAAGATCACATGCAGCAAAATGCTCATAAAGTCGTGGAATGAATCCCTTTACTTCAATACCTTTTGGCAGGTTGACTGAGTCTGATGATAAACGGGGACCAGTAACAAACACAACGTGAAGGTCAGGAATTTTCTCCTTTGCTATTACGCATGCCTGTCCACAGAGTTCCAATAATTCTTTACCAATAGAAGTTCCTCCTATTGAACAAATGATTAATGGTTCTGTACCGTATCCGAGTTTCTTTCTGACTTCTTGCTTGTTAGAATACATAGCAACATCAAATGGGAAAACATAACCAACAAATGTGTACATTGCTTTGGCAAAATCATATCGATTTGGCAACATGAAGCCAAAAGATTTGTCCGGGACATCATCCAGCTCTCCAACAAAAAGAGCCAGGTCGTATGAAGGTTGTCGTTTAAGTCGATAGTCTTTCGACCATACACGGTTCCAATAATAAACTTCCAGACGTTCCAAAGGATTCATGGTCATGGCATCAAGTCCAACGAAATCAAATATCATGACAAAAAGAAAATTTTTCATTTCTGAATGTTCTCTAAGAGCAAGAAAGATCTCATAAGTTTCATCACCAATCACAAGGTCATAATTTTTTGAAGCAATAAGATTCATGAAGAAATTTATATTCTTTTTCCACTCAATTCGAGACTTCATTAAATAGCTTATTAGATTCAAACTTGAACCTTTAGCAGCTTTTTCAGCTGAAATATTTTCATTGGCATATTTATCAGCTCCAGGCACTAGTTTTTCACCTGCTTCCTTTAACAAAGTAGTTGCAGGATTAGCCGCCAGCCATTCGATATCGACCTCTGGAAGTAATTTTCTTAACTGGTTCGCGATTGCAATATCTCTGGTTATATGCCCTAAACCCAGGGATCCACTTATGTATAAAACATTGATTTTCTTCATACTATGGATAATTTAAACAAAGATAAATATTCAAATTTTAGAAGGTTGATTTAGTGTTTACCATTATTGCCAACTTAAATTGAAGGTAAAGAAAAAGTATTCCTATAAAAGCTATACTTAAAGTTGAATATTGTTTGTGTGTTATTGGATTTGATCTTATTTGTTTTCTGCATTTAACTTTTGTGTGGATTGGTTGTAATATTAATTTGCCTATGCAAGGTAGGAAACTTGGAGAAATTTTGGGCAAGGAATTTTGAAAAGTTGGGAAGGGGTTTGATTGGTGAATTGTGTAATTGTGTAACTGGTTAATTGTTTAGTAGTTGAGATCTTTAGGGGTTTTGGGGTTTAAGGGTTTAGGGGTAGACATAGTAGCACAAGTCAAAATCATTTGCGTGAAAGAATGAATTTTCGAGTAATTGAGAAATTGCTGTTTTGCAATTGTAAAAAATAGATTCCGCTCTTCAGATTGGAAACCTGAAGGGGATTATTATTTATGTTTTCCTGAAAAAAAACAATTTTACCTGAAACATTATAAATCTTCATGTCTGCATTTAAGACAGATTCATGAAGTTTAACAGATACATTCCCTGAGTTGGGATTTGGATAAATACTAAAGTATGCAGGTACTTTTGACTCTCCTGTTGCAAGAACAGGGTCGTTGCTAACAAACACATCTAAGTTAGTAAATTCGAAGCTGCCGCTATTTTGATATCCCTCTACAACAAACGATACCTCATACATATTACCCATATTCATTCCAAGGGACTCCCACTTATCAAAATGTTCGGAAATATTAATTGTTCCACTATTGCGTTCATCCCTCCGAATACTAAAATACTGCTCAAAAGTAGTATTGCCAAGAATGGAGGGTTGATTAATTCTTGTGTTCTCATATATATCATAGATACTCCCGTTAACATTAATTGAACCTCTTAAAATAGCACTGGCATCCATAGAGGGTATCCAGTTACGCCAGTCTTCAATGATGTAAAATTCTTTCAATGAATCAACCGTCCATCCATATATAGCTAAATACGAGTTTCCGGATGATCCTGAAGAAGGATTGTAGTTGCAATTGTAAGTAGCATAAAAGGTACCTATTTCCTGGTGTTTCTGTGTTTGATCATAACCTAAACCACGGCGGGCCAAGTAATTCTGTACGCCATTCCATTCACCGCTAAATATGGCTCCACTCCCCAGAGTCATGCATGCAGTTCCCTGTGAGTTCTGATTCCATAATTCATAACGATAACCATCTTGTTCACCGGCTATCCGATCGGAACCGGCTTGTGTACAAAATGTCTGCGAACTTGAATTTTGAATAATAAGAACTAAAAAAATAAATGTGAAGCCTATTGCTGGTTTTGTTTTATAAAAATTGGTCCTTTTCATAATTGTGTAGATTTCCGATTCATTGTTTTTAAGTAAAAACCGAACGCACCTTAGTTAGGTTCTTGATGCGAATAATTGCCGGCAACTCGAAATTAGGCAAAGAAAAAGTAAAATTATTCCTTTAACGAATAATTTGCTTTTAATTTCCAATTTGATTTTTTTAATTCAATAAAGTCATCCAAACCGGAATAAAAACTGCTATAATTGCAAAAATTGTAATCTGCCAATAATAATTGGTAATATACAATCCTGTAAGAACAAGCAAATCGTCTTGCTCCTCAAATTCAATTTTCCCTTTGGATGAAGAACCATGGTATTTTATTTGAACACCTTCTGAATCAAAAAGACTCCATTTGGTATTCCAGGCATTCGTGTATTTCCAATTGATAACTTTATCTGAATATTTAATTTTGGCTTTGGTCATCCATGAGTTGTATGTAATCTTTCCAATTACAGTGTTTTTATCAGTATCAAAAATTTGTGTCTCTTGTTTAAAAAATCCTTTTGTTTTAAAACTATATTTTCCCCCATTTAGCTCACCATCGGCAGATTGTTTCCATGTTTTACCTTTTAAATTACCCACAAGATTTTCTTCTGAATAAATTTTGTAAGTACTATTAAATATTCCTTTTTCCCAGTTAAGTGTAGTTTTCATCTTTCGGTAAATTTTATAGTTTACAACTCGTTTTTAGGTGCATTCGTTTTCTTGCTCAATTTTTTGGCAAAGTACTAAAAACTTCTTAATCAGCATTAAGTTATCAAAAAAAGCCAGCCCTCTTAGGGGCCGATCTTCATGCTTTGTTCAGACGGGAGTTAGTAAATTAATTACCAGGTTTAATATTTTGATTTACCTGAAATAAATTGTTAGGATTATATTGCGCCTTAATTTTTGTCAATTGATTTTAGTCATGTTTGTAACTGACTTTTATTCGATCCTTCCTCTCATCCATAAGAAAATTTGAATCGGCTCTTAGCCTATACGGCATTCAATGTGAATTTAAATTCGCTTCCATCACCTTCGACACTTTCGACAAAGATCTTACCACCATTCTTCTCAACAAACTCTTTGCATAACACCAAGCCTAATCCTGTTCCCTTCTCATTTTGGGTGCCGACTAAAGAAAAATTCTTATCAATTTGAAACAAATTAGCTAAGTCCTCGGTTGAAATACCAATGCCATCATCTTTAATGCTTACCAAAACTTGGTTTCCGGATTTTAACTGCTGAATATGTGCAGCGATTTCCACATTCCCTCCATTTCCTGTAAACTTAATAGCATTGGAAATAAGATTTCGAAGAATCGCTGATAACATATTTTTATCAGCCTTCACTAAAAGATTGTCCTGAATATTCAGTTGCAAAGAAATATCTTTATTGTTTGCCGATTCTTTCAATAATTCAATTGAATCTTCTACAAAAGAAAGAAGGTTTAATTTTTCCGGCGAATATCCTATCAATCCCCTCTGAGATCTTGACCAGGTTAAAAGGTTATCCAATAATGCAGAAATACTGTTTGTGCATTGATTTATAATGCCAATGTATTTCTTATTCTTCTTTGCATCGAAAACATCATATTGCTTAAGAAGGAGATCAGAAAAACCAATTGCTGTTGCCAGGGGACTTCTCAGATCGTGTGCAAGTATAGAAAAGAATTTGTCTTTGGTAGCATTGCTCTCTCTTAATTCAGCTTCAGATCTTGATAAGGCCTCTTCCATCTTCTTTCTCTCTATCTCTGCAGTGACCCTGGCGCCTATTATTTTCATGATATCCTTAGCGTGAGGAGGAATGTTGATCTTTTTACGTGATACAGCGCAAATTACTCCGTTAACTTTTCCTTCTTTATTGTAAAGGGCAGTTCCAATATATCCTTCAGCATTCAAATCAACCAGAATCTCATCTTTAGGAAATAAATTAATGACATTTTCAGGATAAGCGCAAAATCCCTTCCTTGATGTAACGGCGCAGGGCGTATCTTTTAAAGCATATGAAAAATTATGAGAAATTTCACCATCAAGATAAAGAGGAACAGCATGAATTCTTTCAGCTTCAATCATCCGTCCTATCAATACACAATCGGCATTTAGCCATTCTGCCAACTTTGTAACTATGTTATCAAAGAAATCCTGCCCGATTTTTCCAGCTGCGGCTTCAACCAGCGAGTGAAGCATTTTTTCATTGTGTTCGGCAAGTTCAATTGCCTTACTATTTGTCGCAGCCTGTAACCTGAATAAATCTTCTTTTTCCCTTAGCGCATTTTTTAAATACGCAATTTCATTCAATAGACCAATGTCTTTGTTCTCTTCTGTGATTTTCTGCATTCCAATTTACTTCAATTCCTAAAATAGCATACGACTTTTAAACCAATTAGTTGCCAAAATAGAGTGGATTCTATGAACTAATCCTTATACTCTATTAAAGTTAATAAATTTTTGTTTCTATCCTATCTTCATTGAATTGTGGAGTTATTAAAATGCTATAAAAAGTATAGGAATTGAAGGAAAGGATGTTTCGATACTTAAATAAAGGAATTTCCGGGATTTAAATAAGTTTCCCTGACAATATGCTGGCCTTTGGGGATATAGAAAGGTCACGTCGTGGCGTGACCCTATATAACACTAAAGCAAATTTGATTTAACAATCTTTTCAATGATAGTAAACCTATTGTTTCTAATGACAACCAGATACATACCATCCTGAAAGGATGAAATATCAAGAAAATAATTATCGGCCTGAAAAGAATTAATAATTTCCTGTTGCAATATTTTCCCCCTGATATCAAGCAGTTCAACCGTACATTCTCCCTTAATTTCAGTTCCAAAATCAAGGAAAATATAATTTTTGGCCGGATTTGGATAGACCCTGACTAAGTATTGAACTTCGCCTTCATTTAATCCTGTTGATGATTCGCAGGCATTGCCAATGCCATCGCCATCAGAATCGGCCTGGTTGGAATTTGGCGTATCAGGACAATTGTCACAAGCATCGCCCACAGTATCATCATCCCTGTCATCCTGGCCCGGATTATTCGTGATGGGACAATTATCGTCGGAATCCTGGATTCCATCAGAATCACTGTCTGTTATTTTCTTGGTTATTCTTACATTATCGAATGTGACTTTACTGATTCCACCTCCTATTGAAAGTGACAGTTTCATGTTAAGAAAAACTGAATCGACCTCAAATTCATAAGAAAACGATTCTTCTTCAGTGCCTGCTGTAAACGGTTGATCAATTAAAGGTTCAAAGTTGCCTCCGTTCTCACCAAAGTAAACATAGCCTTCCCTGTTTTCTGTTTCAGCAATTGCATCAAAAGAAACAATGTAAGTTTCGCCGACTTCAAGCTGGCTTATTTGGCCGGTGGAAAGTTCCTGCATAAGTTGTATATGCCATGGCAAAGGTACACCAGCAATAGCTGAGGGCGATACCGCACAGGCATTGTCAATGATCTCAGAAGATGCTGCTGCTCCGGAATATGTGGATAATATCCAGGGATCTAACATGCAAATTTCAAAATCGCTGTTTTGGATTATATTGTAACTATATTCATTATAAACCGGTGTACAATTCCCAAAGTCATATGCAGAAGGAGTATTGTCAATCAATGGCTCAGCATCCTGGTCGTCACCAATGCCATCACCATCACTGTCTTCAACTGCATATACAGTAATGGAAACAGTTGCTGTACCCGGGTTGCCATCGCTATCTTCTACTGAAAGGGTGATCGTATGCACACCTGCTGTCAGACTCTCTGCTGTAATTATTTTTCCTTGCCCGATAATTCCATCTATATTTGATGTCCAGATATGTAAATCATCAGCGACCATTCCATCTTCTTCATCGTACCCACTTCCCTCAAACTTAATTCTCCGGTTCAGGAAGAAATTGCTGCTGTTTTCAGGTGAGATTATTGTTACAACAGGAGTTTTACTTGCTATAGTAAAGGGGGAGTCAGAATCATCATAAGCCGTATTTGCTCCATCACTGGCAACAATGCGGATAATTCCATTGTCACTTCCAGGACTATTGTCTGTATTCCAGTTAAAAGATTTGGTGGTAAGATCTGTCACAAGGCCAAGCCAGGTAGTGCCATTATCCGGACTATAAAAAATATCATAAGTTAATGGATCACCATCGGGATCTCCGGCTGACCAGGTTACAGTTTGTAATCCGCTTAAGTTTTCAGTCCCGTTTGGATAGTTTACCTGAACAGTGGGTATTCCAGAGGTGATATCAATAGTTTCTAAAATCTCATCACCCAATTTAATAAGAATTGTACGGGTTTCGGAATAATAATGTATCGTCAACAAAAAGGATTCAATTGCAATATCATGTCCTAAAGAATTTGCTTCAAAAGATTCTTCATGCAACACATCATCAGACTGGTCTAACAAAACAACAGTATATGGACCTGAATTTGAGTTGGCTGGCTGAATGGGCATCATGTTTTGCTGTACTTTGAGGTTTTCAACAGACTGCCCGGAATTTATCAAACCTGATATAATGAAATATTCCTGGCTATTGTCTTTTTCAAATGGAGAAAGAGCCAATTTGTTCCAACCTGTCATAACTGCCCAAAGTTTCTTGTATGTATAGGTAGACATCCATAGAGGATCACAATAAGTCATCAGATCATAATTATCGTTCCAGGAATAAATATTATTATCATCAATTCCATACACCCCAGGTTCCAGATGGCCTACAGAAGTACCGGTATAATCGCCAAAGAAAGGCTCGTAAGCATCACAATTGTCTTTTACATGGCTTGCATCATTTCGAACTGCATGACCAAATTCATGAGGTGCCATGGATTTTCTCAGGGTGTTGCCAGTGTAGACGCTCCAGGCATGACCCCCAAGACCCATTCCTGTTATACCACAATTGAGTGTACCTCCTGCACTGGAACAGGGATTATCTTCACCACACACCAGAGCATAATATATCATATAGGGCAAAGGTTCATCAGTAAAAAGATCGAGGAAATTCAGTCCGGATAGTAGTGCTGCTCCGGAAACAGGATCAGCTGTTGGATCTCCATGAAAATCGTAGCCTATTTTACGCATTTCAATGTGTGATATCGGAAAAGTTTTCTTAATCCATTTGGCTACTCTCCAAAAATCACTTATTGTGGGTTTAGAACAACTGGTAACAGCCTGGTGTAAATTCAATTGAACAAATTGAATATTCAGATCGGGCATATCAAAAAACATTAGAGGAATAGCTGAGGGATTGTTATTCTCAGTATTTATCTCTGGCCGCGAATCTTCATTAATTATCTCAATATATGCGAAAGGATTTTCATCCCAGGTCCAGTTTCCGGGAATTTTAAAATTCAGTGTGTTATTTCTATTAGCCGCAGATGGATGAACAGGAGCCGTAATCGAATTTTCAGAATACAAACTGACGTCCCCTGGCGGGCTGGTATTGCTGTAACGGGTCAATTGTGAAAATTTTATCCTTCCCCGTATGGGACCAATAGGAGATTCAGCTTCCCCTACATCAAAATATACACGTATCCATGTATCCTTCCCTTTTATTAAAGGAACACTTCCTGCTTCATCCTGTATAACCTGTGTAATTTCAATTCTTTTTATCGATAAGTCAATCTCACATAAATCTCCAACGCCATTGTTATTTGCATCTTCCTGATTCGGATTATATACATCAGGACAATTGTCAAGAGAATTTCTCCAATCATCACCATCACTATCAATAGCACTGTTACACGCATCGCCAATACCATCACCATCCCTGTCTTGCTGTCCGGGATTTGAAACCCACCTGCAGTTATCCACATTATCAGGAATACCATCATTGTCATCATCAGGATCACATTCGTCACCAATTCCATCGCTATCGTAGTCGGCCTGGTTAGTATTGGAAATATTCGGGCAATTGTCGCAAACATTGCCATATCCATCATCATCGTTATCCATCTGTCCGCTATTATAAATATCCGGACAATTATCACAAACATCACCATGAGTATCTCCATCGCTATCTTCCTGCTGCGGATTGTATTCATCCGGACAGTTATCACAAACATTGCCAATTCCGTCCGGATTGGCAAATCCACTATAATCCCTCTCACTGTCCTCTTGTCCAGAGTTGGATATACTCGGACAATTGTCGCAAACATCACCCACATCATCATGATCGACATCTGATTGTCCGGCATTTGCAATATTGGGACAATTATCCTCAGCATTTGGTACACCATCTTCATCCACATCTTCCATTTGTGAGTATTTTATTACCAGAAAATCAAGGTTCGTTACCGTTTGATTTGGAACATAGCCCCATACGGTTCCGGCAACGTATACATTGTTCTCACCATCAAGCATCACTCCTATTGGTGATGGATAGTCACTGGTTGCAGTTATGTACTCAATAAAGTTTAAATCTTTTGACCATATTTTCTGTCCATCTGAAGCAGCCAGTTTATACAGCTCATTATATTTTACTGCATATACATTGCCATAACTGTCTATTACAATATCTGTACTCAGATTACTTGATACCCACTGTAAAACACCACTTTGACTATATTTGAGAATACGTGGATTATGAGTTGAATTTTGGCTGTCATATTTTTCATCTCTTGTAGCCAAATATACATACCCATCAGCAATTTCAATCTGGGTAATAAAATCATCATAGGTCATTGAAGAGTTTACATATTCTCTTCTCCATAACTCCTGACAGGAAGAATTGTACTTTATCAGTTCTATATCATCGTGCCAATCGCCATTGGTTTGTGTTCTTATTGTGCTTCCTACATAAAAATCACCATTAGAAGCAACAGCAATGGCAGTGCCCTCATCAGCACAAGAACATTGTTCAACTCCATTTGTATTGTATTTCACGGTGCCGGCACTCCCGGTTACAAATACATTGGAATTATTATCCACTACCATATCCATCGGCTTGCCCTCAATAGCATAAAATTGTTTCCACAATTCATAACCATCGTTGCCACGGTATTTCACAGTAGCATATTCATGAGATACCTCGTAGTTGGGAAATCTGTCAGTAAAATAATCTGCGCTTACATATACATCCCCGGCATTATCGATGAATAGTGCCACAGGCGTATCATTTGGAATGTGGTCAACTCCTGCAACCGGATGGTCCAGCAATTCATCCCAATCAACAGCTCCATTTCTATAAGTATATATTTGATGAATATGGGAATCGTACAAATCTACTTTTCTTATTGTTTTGTAGACATCATCTGTAATCAACACATTTCCCATTTGACCATAAGCCAAACCATTATTTACACTAATAGCGCAGTTATCGCTGATTTTTACAGTTACATCCGATTCAGTATTATATACTGGCGCTCCCTCCGTAAAACCATGCACAAAAACAGTATCTGCGTCACCCATTGTAAACATTTCGGCTATATCATCATAATAAAAAGAATATGTCCCGCTCAGGTAGCTTCCATCATAGCGTGATTCCCAAACTTTAAATGCTGTAGTTTGTGATATTCCGGTACTTTCACCCAGAAATATCATGAAAATCCCAAAAAGCATTTTTTGTAAAAAATAGTTGGATGTAATTTTCATTAGATTAGGGTTTAATTATTCCTCAAAAAAATCTATACTCAAGAGGTACCGGGGGAAATCAACAATATCCTATTAATATCTCAAAGTGAAATAACTTCTCAAAGAAGCCTTTCGCAAGAGTGCGGTACAGAAAAATGTTTCTAACCCAACAATGGTTTATATTGTATCTAAATATGAAGTAGATCAGATTGGTTTTGTAAATTATTAGCAAATTACAATATTAATGGATATAAGTCAATAGATTTCAGGTTTATATAGTTTTCAAGTACGGAAATATATTCATCGAACAATTCTTTAAAAAAAATATTCAAGTTTGCTTTTTAGGCTAAAGAGTTGATTCTATAAAGAATGCAGCATAGTAAAATCTAACCTAAAAACTGTGTTCCTTGTGCTTCATGAAAATAGGAAAATTAAATATCATTTAATTGTAAGCCATTATGATGTTTTAGGGATTCTTACAATGAAAGTTATTCCGAATAGCCTCCTATTTCGAGTCATGCTGAACTTGTTTGGCTTCGCCGAGCTAAAGGTTCGGCATCTGACAAAAGAGAGAACGGATGCTGCAACAAGTTCAGCATGACTTAAAGATGGAAAGAATAAAAAGGAGGCAGTCCCTTAAACATATGAATTGTATGAGTAAATATCCTCCAGATCTTTCCTCTTCTTTTCGCGTTTTTCATCGGAAACAGGGTAACCGACAGTTATGATTAATTCAGCTCTTTTATTTTTTGGAATACTGAGAAGTTCTTTTACCAGTTTCTCATTAAACCAACCCAGAATACATGTTCCCAATCCTTCTGTTTCTGCTTGCAAACAGAAATGTTCAGTGGCTATCCCAACATCAATAAGGGTGAAAGTTTTGTTACGGATAATTTCTCCCATTTTTGAGGTAGTATTAGCTTTCTCGCGTACAACAATAACATGAACAGGCGCCTGTTTGGTAAAATGGTTTAATGGCAGAGCACGGTTATTTGTTGCATCAGCTATTAAATTTTTAAGCTCAGTATCGTCAACCACTATGAACTTCCAGGGCTGAGAATTACATGCAGAAGGCGCTATTCTGGCAGCTTCAAGGCATCGCATTATTTTATCTTTTTCAACAGGTTTGTCTTTATAGGCCCTTACACTTTGTCTTGATTTTGCTATTTCAAGAAAACCGGATTTGCTTGTCATCATAGCCATTTTAAGTTTCTCCTTTCTAAGCTTCAAATAAATATGCGAATTTATTAATATGGTATAGATATGTACCAATTTAGGTAAATAAAAGAACTGCCCGGATTCTGATCGTCTGCTCAATAATGAGACTTTTTCATAAAATAAAAACAAGAAATTTGAGAAACAAAAGCATTCAAATTTTCGTATGAATAAGCTATAAGGAGAGAACTTAATTTTGGGCAATTTTATTGGTCTCTCCTGGTTATAAAACTTTAAACTAACTAAACTTCCAGAAAATGAAGTTCCATTTCATTTTTCTCATTGTATTTCTTTCCTATCTATCCGTAAAAGCAGATAATTATTACGTATCTAATTCCGGCAAAAATTCAGATAATGGTGGTTTATCAGATCCCTGGAAAACCCTGCAACATGCTGCTGAAAATATAGATCAGGGTGATACAGTATTCGTTCTGCCAGGAAATTATGAGGGTTTCTACATGGATGCAGGCGGATCAGAAAACAGCCCAATAGTTTTCAAAGCCATGCAGGGAGCAACCATTACTTCAAGAAACCAAACTACCCTGGATGCTATTAACCTTGAGGGGGCTGATTACATAGTAATCAACGGATTTACTATTACAAACGACGAAGGAACAATAGAAAGAGCAGGCGTCCGGTCGGTAGCCAATACCGGTGTTGTTATATCAAACAACACCATATCAAATATGGGTAGATGGGGTATTTTCACAGGTTTTAGTGAATCTGTTACCATTGAAAATAACTCTTGTTCATTCTCACAGGACGAACATGGAATATACCATAGCAACAGTGCCGATAATCCTATAATAAGAAAAAACATTTGTTTTAGTAACAATGGATGCGGAATTCATATGAATGGTGATGTAAGTATGGGTGGCGATGGAATTATAAGCAATGCGAAAGTTGAATCAAATATTATATACGATAACGGCAGAGGAGGAGGTTCAGGAATCAATTGCGATGGTGTGCAGAATTCACTTATATGTAACAATCTCATCTATAATAATCATGCAAGTGGCATTTCACTTTACCATATCGATGGCGCAGAGGGAGCTAAAAACAATGTTTTGGTGAACAATACGATTGTTATGCCCTCAGATGGACGCTGGGCGATAAATATTGCAAGCGAAAGTACGGGCACTACAATTTATAACAATATTCTCTTCACTTACCATTCTTTTCGCGGGGGTCTCAGTCTTGATGCCAGCAGTATATCGGGCACCATCAGTGATTACAATGTTGTTGTTGATCGTTTTAGCCTTGACTGGGGTGATACACGAATAACAATGGCTGAATGGCAAAGTGAAACAGGACAGGATATGCATTCCTATATTTCTGCCCCTGAGCTTACATTTCTCGATCATGAGAACAACGACTACAGCCTGATTGAAGAATGTGATGCCGTGAACAAGGGTACAAATATTCACGCACCGTGGTCCGACCTGGAAGGAAATTACCGTCCCACAGGAGGAGGATATGATATTGGAGCCTATGAATTTATGGGATTTACGGATATCTGTACTCCATTTACTACCGAGAGAAACCTTATTGTTTTTCCAAATCCGGCCACAGATTATTTTGTAATTGAAGCAAAGGAAGCTATAAAAAAAATTGAGGTGATTACTACTGATGGCAAAATAATTCGATCATACGCAAGTCATGAATTAAACTCAGTGGAAATACCTGTTACAGGTCTGGCAAAAGGAAAGCTTTTCTTGCGTGTATTATCGGGAGATCAGTTGTATACTACTTATCTTATAGTAAAGTAAGTTATTAGGCATACATCAATAGTTAAACCTTTGTTATAGTTCCTGTTTGAAATGAATTTAAATGAATTGAATAAAAATACTTAATTATGTTATTTCCTGATGCAAACATTGGCTATATATTTGGCTACAAAAGCAAAATTACTCCACAAGGAATTCTTATTACGTTTCTTTGGCAAGGAGTTAAGATCCTATTCCGTTTTGAGAATATCAGACAAATTAAAAGGTTGACCTATACAGGAGGAAAAATATCCTGGGACATTTTAAGGTGGGGCAAATGTCCTCCCGGAAAAGTGGGGCTGTATATCAAACTGAAAAAGGGGATTTTTAAAAATCACCTGATTGTTTTTAAGGACCTTGATTCGGTGGTTTCCGAAATTCATAAACCAAAGTTTGAGCTGCAGAAAAACTAATCTTCCTTTAGCCTCTCTGTGTAACTCCGTGGTTATTTTTACCATGGAAAACACTGAGTTGACATAGTTAAACACCGAGATTTTCTATTACTTTTGAATTAGTATCCCTATTTATAAGCTCTTATTAAAAATCTTTTTTTAATTTGTGATTCAAAATAACAAGATCATGAATTTACAATCAGAACGTCTTATATTAAAGGAGATCAATAAAGATGATATTGATACCCTCTACAAACTGAATTCCATTCCGGAAATTGATGAGTTCAATACCTTGGGAATTCCAAAGGATATCGAAACATCAAGAAAAGTATATCAACCGGTTATTGATGATCAGAAGTCGGAAACCAGAAAATTATTCTGCTGGCTGATATTAAAAAAGACAGGCAAAGATGTAATTGGTGTTGCCGGCTTGAAATCAAGTAATGACCGGTTTAAAATGGGTGAAATCTATTACAACCTATCGCCTGATTTTTGGGGATGGGGATTTGCAACTGAGGTAGCGCAAAGACTAATCGAATTCGGGTTTGAAAAATTAAAGCTTCATCGAATTGAAGCAGGTGTTGCAACTGAAAACAAAAGATCCATCCGTGTACTTGAAAAAGTGGGTATGACAAATGAAGGCATACGAAGAAAAATCCTTCCTATTAGAGGTGAATGGAAGGATAATTACAATTTTGCTATTCTCGAAGATGATGAGAGGAAGTATTAGGTTATTAGGATTCTATTTTTAGCGTCTGTCATAGTGCCAGTTTACTGAAATAAAAATATTTTGAATTAATTTCTCTCTTCGTAACTCAAATTTTCTCTGTGATTCTCTATGGTTAACTTTTTTACCACAGAGGACAGAGAGACACAGAGAACAGCTAACCAAATAACTGTATAGATTAACCTAATGCCATTACATCTGTTTCTGCCCTATTGTCTTTAGTATCTATAGTAACCACCTTGTACTCGGATTTTTCCGATTCAATTAGCTTATCATGGTATTGAAATGGATCCATTGAGATCTGAGGATTGTGCTTCACTTCTCCCACTTTTTCATCATTTCTCCAAACTTCATATTTTTCAATAGGATAACTTCCTGCATAGGCTGTATCCCAACTCAGTTGAATGGTTTTCTCTTCAGTCTGTTGAAGAGCAGTATTTTGCACTGATGTCAATCCTCCTTCATCTTTCTGAAAATAATTGGTTTTTCCCTGTTTCACTTTATTGGCCATTTCCTCAACCATCTCCCTGTCGGTCTCACTCAAGGCTCCTGGTTTAATTTGAGATGCATCTATATTTTGGCTTAACTGACATTGAGAAGGATCGTCTGAAATTTGACCAATACCAATAATAAGGGTGCTGATGCCCGGTGTTGTGAGTGAATATTCAATAAGGGGTTTAAATGGAGTATCCTTGCTGCCTATCTGCCGTACAACATCTGAAGGCTCTCTTGACCAGTCGGCATTTTTAGTGTACATAGCGCCATCGGCAAAAACTTTCATACCTATCAATCCCATATTTTTGGCTGCGGCAACAGGTATTACATTGTTCTGCATATTAAAATTCAGTTTGTCATTGGCATTGATTGCCACCAGCAATCCATCAATTATTCCGTATTTATCCCGCCTGATCAGATCCATCATTACTCCTGCATTGTAATGCCCTGAAAAACCAATGTGTTTAATGAGTTTTTCTTCCCTGGGATTCAGACCAGTAAGATTTGTACCATCCCTGTAGTCTCGTAATGCTGCCAGGGCACCTATTCTCTCAGCCTTCGGATCAGTACTCTCAAGTCCCTCGTATATGGCCTCTACATCCCCCGGATTGGTAACACTATGAATTAAGACCATGTCGAGGTAAGCACCTTTTGGGTAATACCCTTTCCTATCGCCATAGATTTGTGTTAAGCTTCGTTTCAGGTCATCTATCGTGTGAGTGCCTTGCTGTCCATTTGTCCAGTTATTCAGACCCTCTATTTCTTTCTCTCCTTTTGCCCATCGCAAATGTGTTTTGGAGGTGAGGAATATTGATCTTCTCAGAGATTCATTGTATCCTGTCTGATCAGGAATAAGATCCAGCTTTCTGAAGGCTTTGCTATAATTCTCCTGACTGGGACCATAGAGGTTTGATGTATCAAAATAGTTGACTCCCTTATCAAATGCTTTTAATATGATTGCTGATGGGTCAACATCTTTTGGTGTCCACTGAATGGATGCCTGTCCTCCTAATCCAAAAGTTGTTACTTCATGATCTAAGCTCCCAAAACTTCGTGTCATTAGTTTTGGTTTATAAGTACAACGTGAAAAGGCTGGTAATAAAGCAAGTCCTGCAGCGGAAGTTGCTGAAGTCTTAATAAACTTACGTCGGCTTATGCTTAATTTTGATTTCATCTCAATAGATTTTTAAGTAATCTAAAGTTACAACATCAAAGCTTTTATTTCATGAGAGTTCAGACTTTTAACAAGTATTTACATTTTTTTAAGTGCAAATTTCAATAAAGAAGAAAGAATATTATCTTTAAGCCCTTTCAAAAGATAATTGAATGGCAATAAAAAAAGTTTTTGTATCAGGTTGCTTTGACATGCTACACAGTGGTCATGTAGCCTTTTTTAAGGAAGCATCACAATATGGAGAATTGTATGTTGGTATTGGATCAGATGCAACAATTGAATCACTAAAAGGCAGAAAAACCTTTCATAGCGAATCAGAGAGGTTATACATGATCAATGCCATTAAATTTGTCAAGAGTGCATGGATAAATTCCGGAAATGGAATTCTCGATTTTGAGAATGATTTAAAAAAACTTCAGGCAGATATATTTATAGTAAATGAAGATGGACATAGTCCGGTTAAAGAAGTTCTCTGTAAAGATTTAGGATTAGAATACAAAATTTTGGAGAGAATTCCTGACCCGGGACTTCCTGTGCGTTCAACGACAGAATTACGAAGTGAAAACAGAAACATATTACCTTATCGAATCGATTTGGCAGGAACATGGATTGACCAGCCCTATGTAAATCAGATGATGCCTGGTTCTTGTATTACCATTTCCATTGAGCCGAACATGGAATTCAATGAAAGAAGTGGAATGGCAACATCAACAAGGAAAAAAGCATACGAACTTTGGGGGCCAAGTTTACCCTTAGGTCATCCCGAAAAACTTGCTAAAACTCTTTTTCGCTACGATAATGAACCTGGTAAAGAAGAAATTTCCGGATCACAGGATTCAATAGGAATTGTTGTTCCGGGATTATGTCACTTCCACTTTTCAAAAAATACCTATTGGCCTTCAAAAATTACTTTTGTTGATGATGAAGAAATATTGAGCTGGCTCGAAAAACACATTTACATGCTTACACTCTGGCCAAGAAAAGACAATTATGATGCAAACGGAGGAGCTCAAATAAATGAAACCAACGTTACCAAATTGACATCAGCTGCCGAAAAATGCTATCAGGCCATTATGGATAGAAACCTAAAAGATTTTGGTCGATATGTTATAGAATCTTTTGAGGCACAAACCACTCTTTTTCCTAACACTCTGACTGATGAGATAAAAAATATAATTGATCAATACAAAAGCGAAGTGCTCGGATGGAAGTTATCCGGAGCAGGAGGAGGTGGATACCTGATTCTTATTTCAGACAAACCTGTTAAAAATGCCATTCAAATAAAAATCAGGAGAAAAGCTGGTTACTAAGCACTATATATTATGAGTAAAAAAAACATCGTTCCACGTCATTTACTGCTTCCTTTTATATTTATTACTTCCCTCTTTTTCATGTGGGGATTGGCAAATAATATGACAGATACTCTGCTGTCTGCTTTCAAGAAGATTATGAGCATGTCTGATTTTCAGACCTCTTTTATACAACTTGCTTTTTATGGCTCCTATTTTTGTCTTGCTCTCCCCGCTGCGATTTTTATTAAGAGGTTCACATACAAGGCTGGGGTATTGCTTGGTCTGGGACTATTTATTATTGGTGCATTACTCTTTTATCCTGCAAGTATCAGCCAGGTTTATGGCCATTTCCTTATTGCCCTGTTCATACTTGCAGGTGGTCTGTCCATTCTTGAGACCACAGCCAACCCCTATATTTTTATAATGGGCCCGGTAGAAACCGGTACCCAAAGATTGAATCTCGCCCAATCCTTTAATCCTCTTGGCTCAATTACAGGTGTGTTTTTAAGCAGCCTTTTTATTTTGTCAAACTTAAACGCTGCCGGCGCTATCGAACGAGCCAATATGTCAGAACAACAGCTCAAACTTATACAGACAAAAGAATTGAATGCTGTGATGGGACCTTATGTTGGGGTTGCTCTCATTTTGTTGGTGCTATGGATTGGCATTGCCTGGATTAAAATGCCAAAAGCCTCCGACAAAAATGAACATGTTGACCTTATGCCTACTATTAAGCGCCTTCTGAAAAATAAACAATACTATATGGGGGTAATTGCTCAGTTTTTCTATGTTGGGGCACAAATATGTGTTTGGTCTTTTACAATAAGATTTGTAATGTCGAAATTGCATATCAATGAGCAAAAATCTTCTCTATACTATCTTGCTGCCCTTATCTTGTTTGCAATATCAAGATTCTTCTTCACAGGTCTTATGAAGTTTTATAATCCCAGGATTCTTCTCTCAATTTCTGCTGTGCTGGCAATGCTTGCTACCAGCTTTGTAATACTTGGACATGGTCTTCCTTCTGTAATAGCTTTGATACTTATTTCCGGTTGTATGTCGCTCATGTTTCCAACAATATTTGGTATTTCAGTAAGTAGCCTTGGCGAAGACACAAAAATCGGAGGAAGTGGATTGATAATGGCTATTCTAGGTGGAGCTTTATTACCCATGCTTCAGGGAAAAATATCTGATCTCTCTGGCAGCATAAATCTCTCTTTTATTATTCCTCTTATTTGCTTTGGAATAATTGCCTGGTATGGATATTCTTCATTCAGAATGGATAAATCACCAGCTGTTTGATTTGAAAATCAATCAATTCTAAGCTTGTAATTATTCTTTTACTAATCAGGATTAAAAAGCAATGCTACTTTTTCACGGTATGCCATAATCAGGTAATAATCAAGCGCTAACACAAATATCTCTATGGTTATAACATTCAGATTAAGAAATATATGAAAGAGAAGAATACTGACAATTAAGGGAAAAAGTACTAATACTTTGAGCAAAGTGAACCGATTAAAAACCAAAGCTGCTCCGAAGGTTATTTTAGTAACTGTAATGCTGGTAACAATAAATCTACTGTACATCAAGTACAACTTAGGAGTTAAACACATTTTTTATTTAAAAAATAACTTATTATAAATTAAGAATAAATAATACCTATTTTCAGACTAGATGTATATAAGTAAATAGTCAAATTCAAACATATTAATCCAAATAAATTATTCTGGAAAGTAAATTATTCGATTCATAATTGCTTTTTATTGCACAGACATCTATGTTGTCCGAATCCAAGTTTTTTAATACATTGCAGCGAGACGCTTCACCATTAAGTTTAGTATTTTCAAAGTTGTTATAACATGAAGGATCTTTACTACCTGTTTTTAAATCATTATCTGGGAAGTCATACAAAACAGGTAATTGATGAATCATTAATTCTGCTGTCAAACCTTTGGCCCTATCTTGTTATCGGCATTATTGCGACAACTGTAATCAAACTATACGTAACAAAGAATCGTATTGCCGGATTTCTCTCAAAAAAAAATAACATTCCAATTCTAATGGCAGCTCTTATCGGTGTTGTCTCACCACTGGGCAGTTATATTATCATTCCTCTTTCTGCTGCCCTGTTTACATTGGGTGTTCCGCTCCCTGTGCTCATGGCATTACTGGTATCTTCTCCTCTTATTGATCCAAATCTATTTATTCTGACAACAGGTGCGTTTGGATTTGAGGTAGCTCTGGCCCGTCTCATTTCAGCCTTTCTTCTTGGCATAGCAGCAGGGTATATAACTGAGCTGCTTATTCGTAAAAATATTATCAAATCAGACGCTATAATTAGCAAAGAAGGTTTAACTGAAGTTGCCCTACTTGATGGAAAGGATAAAAAGCCAGATTTAAAGCATTTTATGCATGAGCTGTATCGAATGACACGTTTTATCAGTAAGTATTTTTTCCTCGCCATTATTCTGGCAGCAGCAATTAAAATTTTTACCCCTCCAAACCTGATGATAAAATTATTCAAAGGCAATGACTTTCTTTCAGTATTGCTTTCCACCGGTGCGGGAATTCCTTTTTATGTTTGTGGAGGTGCGGCCATTCCTGTTGTTGAACAATTGGCTGATCTTGGAATGAGCAAGGGATCTGTCCTTGCTTTCTTTATTTCCGGACCTGTCACGAAGTTATCTAACTTACTGCTGATGAGTGCAATATTCCGATACAGGATTTTGCTTGTTTACCTGCTAACGGGCACTATTGGAGCAATTATACTAGGTTTGTTGTATAATTTTCTTGGATAGCGATAACTTTTTGTAAAAATTTAAGTATTATTATAATATTAATCACCACGAATAAAAAACTCTTCCAATGTTTAAAAGACTCAAAAGAAAAAGATGGAACACTGCCCTATTGATAATTACTGCAATTACTGCAATTTGCTGGGATTTGACTGTTTCAGTCAAGTATGCTCAAGAGTTAGGAACATTTAGGTATGAATCAGAATTTGATGCGGTTACAGCAGCTACAACAAAGGTTGCCATTGTACCTTCCAACTATGATTCATTAGCTGATCCTGTTTCACGAAGCACTAATCCTACTTATGAGCAAATCGAAGACATGGTAAGAGAAGCAATAGAGCTTCAGGGAGGATTGGACTGGGTCATCAACAAAGGAGACAAGGTAATGATTAAGGTAAATCTTGTAGGCGGAAACAGTCCTTCCGGACAAGGAGAAAATACCGATGTCAGAGTAGTTAAAGCTTTGATTAAAATTATCGAACAGCATACAGAAGGTGATGTTGAAATAATAGTGGCAGAAGGCTCAGCACGTACAAATGATGAAGTAGATGCAGTTGGAAGTGTATGGGATAATTCAGGTTACCAGGATCTTTTGACAGATACCGAGCTGGATACAATTGATTTCAGTTTGTTAAATCTCAATCAGACTTATGCAGAAACAATGGAAATGACTGTAGGACAAGCCACAGCTGCTCCACATAACGGAAAATACCATGTTCACCAGGAAGAAATTTATGCAGATGTTTATATTTCTGTGCCTGTACTAAAAATTCATGACACAGGTATTACAAATGCATTAAAAAATCAGATCGGAACAGCTCCCGGATGTTATTATGGTTACAATAAAATGAATGGAACGGCTTATTATGGAGGCCTTGTTCACGATGTTGGTCACAGAAGATGGACAACTGAAGAGATTGTAGATTTATGTGCCATTGCAGATATAGATTTTGTAGTTGTGGATGCCATAATGTGTCTTCAAAAATACAAAACATACGATGGAACAAATCAAGTACGATTCAACACTATTCTGGCAGGAGTTGATCCTGTTGCAGTTGACCATGTTAGTGCAAAATTAGTTTGTCTAAACCCGGATGATATAGCCCATATAACACTTGCAGAAAAAATAGGCCTGGGAACAAACGATCCTTTGAAAATAATACTTAGAGGAGCCCCACTTGACGAAGTAAAAAAACAAGTCATTAAAAATTCCACCGAAAATGGACGATTCGGTCAGAGTAACCGAACCTGGTTACTTTCCCAGACATTTAGCTCAACAGATATGAGCCAGGATCAACTTAGTGGAGAAGATCAGGTTAAACCAATCGCTGGGCAGAACGGATGGTCTGAACCAGTGTATTTCTTTGACGACAGAATTGATTTGTTGAGTTTTTATGAGGGACAGGAAGATATTATCACTTATGCTTTCAGTTATTTCTCCTCTCCTGCCAGTCAGGCTGCTGAACTATGGGTTGGCACTCATGAGGACATGTTTGTCTATATAAATGGAGAAAAAGTCTATTCTTTTTCAGGAACCAATGTATATGGTGATGGCGATATTTACACTAAAATCGTCGATATAAATATAGAAGAAGGTGAAAATACCTTGCTGGTTAAAACCCTGAATAAATTCACTGATTATAGTTTTGCTCTGAACATATGTGAAGTTGAGAGTAATAGTAATTATGCTGGGAACCGGGTGCCTGGCCTTAAGTTTTATACAGCTTCAATTGATACAGGCGGAGTGACTTCATCTCCAATGCTAACCAAGTCTGAAACAAATCCCATTTTATGCTATCCTAATCCTGCAACAGACAGAGCCATAATTGAATTTCAGATTCAAACTCAGGCAAAAACATTTGTCGATATCTATGATATCAATGGCAAACATATCACAAACCTGATGGATGAAATGATGCCTGCAGGATCTCACAGGATTACCTGGAATATAAGGCAAAACGCAGGACAAGTCCCAACTGGTACTTATATATGTATTGTAAGATCCGGAGATAAAATCTCCAGCCAGAAATTAGTTGTTCAGTAAGCAGAATAAATCACTGCAATAATCTGTCCGGTAATTTTTGGATGAATTTGTTTATTTATTTTTACAAAAATGATTAACATTTCTATTCTTATATAGCAGGGTGTTGATATCAAAGTAGACCAAAGTTATAATATCAGATTGCTTCTGATCCTATTTAAAGAAAAACAAAGGCGTATATTATTTAATGCACGCCTTTGTTTCTAATATGAGACATGAATTAGAAACGGTTGATGTTGGAAGGGGTAAGTTATAAGTGATAAGGGATTAAGTCATAAGTTGCAAGTCTCAAGTCATATTAATGAATTAACTCTAAATAATTCTAAAATATTCTTTTCTTCCCATCCTTTGAATGTCCTATCTTTGCTCTTTCAAATTTCAGATAGAGGGATGACAAAGGATAAATTAATATTGGTAACAAACGATGATGGTTTAGATTCTCTGGGGATAGCCTCTCTTGTTGAATCAATGAGTAGTCTTGGTGAAGTAGTTGTGGTTGCTCCTAATGAATCTCAATCCGGAATGTCCCAGGCCATAACCGTCAAGCATCCCCTTCGAGTAAAACAAGCTCAATTGAATGGAAGTAAAAGCTATGCTGTAAACGGTACACCTACAGATTGTGTTAAATTAGCATTCAATCGATTGCTTCCGCGTAGGCCCGATTTACTGGTTTCAGGAATCAATCACGGCTCCAACAGTTCCACAAGTGTATTGTACTCTGGAACTATGGGTGCAGCGCTTGAGGGTTGTGTAAATGGGGTACCTTCCATAGGATTTTCCCTGATATCTTATGATCCGAAAGCTGATTTCACAACTGCTAAAAAGTTTGCTGCAAAAATTGCAGCCAGGGTTTTGCAAGAGGGATTGCCTTTGCATACCTGTTTAAATATTAACATTCCGGATGTTACTGAAGAACAAATTAAAGGAATTCTTATATGCAGACAAACCATGGGATTTTGGCAGGAAGAATTTGACAGAAGAAACGATCCTATGGGACATGAATACTATTGGTTAACCGGAGAATATTTTAATCGGGAGCCTGATGCTGCCGATACAGATGAGTGGGCATTGAAAAATAACTACATCGCTATTGTTCCTCTAAAAATAGATCTTACCTCATATTCAACAATTGATCTTATTAAAAAATGGGATTTATAAACTTTAAAAAACTAAACACTTTATGGGCAGGAATCATTATTGGTGTTCTATTGCCTGTAATCCTTTATTTCATTTTTATAATGCCTAAAATGAGCCATTATTCTGTTCTTGGAAATTATTATACCATGATCATAGTAAAATTTCTGCCCTTGTTCCTTAGTCGCTGTATTTTCCCGAATGCCCTTTTATTTTTTCTCTTAATATGGAGGAATCAAATGCATATTGCTAAGGGTTTACTTATAAGCACAGCTGCACTTACAAGCATATTATTATTTATTAGTTTTATTCTTTAACTTAAAGCATCAGAATTAACTTTTAGCTCATTACAAAGCAGTCATCCAGATGAAACCCTCATACACCAAACGCACAGAACAAGAGTATAAACAAACCATGAGGGTTCCACGGCAATAGAAGAAGGAAACTGAAACAGTATTAACTACAAACAATTAGAAAACAAATGTTTAACCTAATTTAATTTTAGTGAAATATTACATTGTAGCAGGCGAGCCGTCAGGCGACTTACATGGAAGCAATCTGATCAAGCATTTGAAGAAAATGGATGCTGAAGCTGAATTTAGAGGTCTCGGAGGAGATATGATGAAGGAAGCAGGTGCCACACTTGCTGTACATTACAAAAAGATGTCTTTTATAGGCATTATTGAAGTTGTAAAAAACCTGAAAAAAATTAATAAAACCCTTGAATACTGCCGTAATGATATTGATGAGTATAAGCCTGATGCTTTAATTCTTATCGATTATCCCGGTTTCAATCTTAAAATAGCCGAGTTTGGTAAGTCTCAGGGGTATAAAGTTTTATATTATATAGCCCCCAAGATTTGGGCATCGAGAAAGTCACGTGTGAGGCGTATCAGAAAATTCGTGGATAAATTGTTTGTAATACTTCCTTTCGAGGAAAAATATTTCAACGATCTGAATATTCCCGCTGAATATACGGGCAACCCGCTATCTGATGCATTGGCTGCATTTAAACCTGTATCCGATGATCAGTTTTTCTCAAAAAACAGATTATCTGATAAACCTGTCATTGCACTATTAGCAGGCAGCAGAAAAACGGAAATTTACTATTGCTTACCCGAAATGGTTAAAGCCTGTAAAGATTTTACAGAGTATCAACTTATACTTGCCGGGGCACCCTCAATACCTGCTGAATATTATGAACAGTACATTGCAGGGACCAGTATAAAACTTATCTATAACCAAACCTACGATCTTTTAAAGCGGGCCACCGCCGCTATTGTAACTTCGGGAACAGCCACCCTAGAAACTGCTCTTTTTGAAGTGCCTCAGGTTGTGATTTATAAGCTCAGCACTCCAACTTATATTATTGGAAAACCTTTTCTTAGAATAAAATATTTCTCGCTCGTAAATATCATTATGGGGAAAGAAATTGTAATAGAGTTATTGCAATTTCATCTTGCCCGTGATATTAAAAATGAAATAAATCGAATTCTTACTGATACAGAATATCGACAAAAAATGATCACTAATTACAAAAAATTAAAACAACTGGTTGGCAAGGCCGGCGCATCAGAAACAGTTGCAAAAAGTATGTTTAAGTACCTAACAAAATAATTATGCGATTCAGTTTCCTCATAATATTAGCTTTCTTATCAATTGGAATATCCAAGTCACAGAGTATTAATATCTCCATTTTCAATGGGAAGGATATAAACTCTATTGCTGTTAGTATAAAACAGGGTAGATACCTGATTAAGAATGGAAAAGAAACGCTTGGAGAATATAAGAAAGGAAGTATTTTTCACGTCAGCAGGTTTGGCGACGAACTTGAATTTCGTGATAAGCGGAACTTTATCGGAAATTTTAAGAATATCGAAATTGTCAGCACCGCCGACGATGGCATTCTTAGCGTGAAACCTATTAATCCAATTTCGGAAGCAAGGGAATACGATGATAACCTGATTCTGTCATGCATTAATCGTTCATTGGAAATAATTAATAAGGTAGATATGGAGAAATATATAGCCACTGTGATTGAAGCCGAAGGCGGGAATAGTGCGCCTTCTGAATACTATAAAGCTCAAGCCGTATTGATAAGAACATTCACAATAAAAAATATGCTGAAACATGCCGAAGACGGATTTAATTTATGTGATGGAGTTCATTGTCAGGCCTACAAAGGCAGGTTAACGTTAAACCAAACTATTCTGAACGCTGTCAGATCAACCTCAGGTAAAGTATTAGTAGATAATGAATCTGTAGTTATCATGTCTCCTTTTCACAGCAATTGTGGCGGAGAGACCAGTTACGCTGGACAAGTCTGGCAAAAAGACCTTCCTTACCTGAAATCAGTGAAGGATCCTTTCTGCCTGAAATCTTCAGAGGCAACCTGGACGAGAACAATTGAGCGTAGCGCCTGGATTTCCTTCATTAACAATTCCATGTCAAACAATGTAAATTACGAAAATTACAATTTCAGTTTCAAGGTACCTCACAGAACAAAGGTAGTAGCCATAAACGGTGTCGAAATTAATTTGCGCAGTGTAAGAGAGCGATTTCTTCTAAAATCCACTTTTTTTTCTGTTGAGGATACCGGCAAAGAAATTCATATTACAGGCAGGGGGTATGGACATGGGGTTGGTATGTGTCAGCAAGGTGCTATAGAAATGGCACTTGTTGGGTATACATGGCTGGACATTATTCATTTTTACTTTCAGGATGTAAATATTGTTGACTATCGAGACCTTGATCTTAGCCAGTTTAAGCCAGAATAGGTATATAATTGAGGATTGTAAATCTTGGAGTGGAGATGTGGAATATTCTTTTCAATTCTGAGGCAGAAGTTTCCCTGATCCTGTAAGAGAGTCAATGATAATTTCAGGAGATCCGGAATAGTATATATTTCCTTTGTTATGGATCTCAACTTCCAATACATCTTCAGCATTTACATGCATATCGCCAATTGATGAATTGTTTATGTGCATCTCTCTTGAAGTAAAACCTGAAAGAAAAAGCCTTGCAGAATAATACCCTGAGATATTACAATGGTCGGAATAACCTCTGAAAGTATATGATCCTCCTGAGGTTTTATGGTTATAAAAAAAGAAGTTAGAATTGTTAAGCAGAATATCTACTTCAGCAATTTCTGCTGGTACAGACAATACCAGATTTGATGTTACAGGATTCTGACTTGTTACTTTGCAGCTTTCAATTATATTCAGATGAAGATTATCGGAATAATGCAAATAACACTTTATCTTTTCATAATCCCTTAAAAAATAACACTCGTTTGAGTTATCAAGGTAGACTATAGAATCAGTTATATTAACTTCTGCATAATCCAATACTTTGTCTCCACCTTGCAGTTCAATATAATACACTGAATCCTGCACCAAGATTATTTCAAACATACTCCTGGCATTTGCCTCACGAAAGTATCCGGTTTCATAAACCTGACTTGTATTCTGCCCTGCTCCATGCCAGCATTTATCCATTTCACAGCTGTTGCAAATAGGCATTAAAAGGAGAATACTTAGCAGCACAAAATAATAATTCTTCATTACTCATTCTTCATTATTCATTCAAAATCTATATCCTATCCCCCACTCAAGGTAATCAGCAGTAGCCCTATGAGATTTTAGAGTGAGGTTAATAAGTATGTTGTTGTATACTTCGTATCTGAATCCAAGACGCGAATAAACCCTTGTGTATTTATAATAATTTGCATACAGGTATGTACCCAATTGAAGCACAATAGTAAGTTTTGAATAGCGTGGATAAAATCCTGCATGAAATCCTAACTGATACAAATCTCCTTTTTTGTAGGTGCCTCCCTCATCTCCTACCTTATTTGGGCCCAATGATTCATCATAAAAAAAATCCAGGCCGGGTCCAAAAGAATATTTAATCCCGGGTACAAATTTATAGTCCACAACCAGGCTGGAAATTAAATAATAATTCCCTGATAACTGATCGTCTGTTTTGATCCCTCCTGACAAGAGAATTTCAAAATTATGTTTCTTCAATTCATTTGTATTTGAAATGCGAGTATATCCAGTAGGTTTAATATTAAACAAGTATCCAAGATTAATATTAACACAGTTTAGTCCAAGATTAGGAGTAGCGAGTTTGCCATTCGAAAAATGAGTAAACCCGAATCCTGCCTCAACTTCATTTCGTTCATTAATTTTAAATCTACCAGTATACCTGAAGTTAACATACATATTAAATCCCGAGCTGATAGCCATATTCATAGGATTTTCCTCAACATCAAACTGTTTCGTTAAGTATGCAATCCCATAACTAATTCTATAAGAAGAAGTGAATTTTTTCAGTTTAGAAGAAAACGGAATATCCATAAAAAGAAAAAGTGCATGTGCCTTGCCAAATACTTCATCATTTCCAAGGCTTGTAAAAAAATAACCTGCTCCCATTCTTGGGTACCTGTATAATTTATCCCATGATCCTCGTCCATATGTATCTGTTGTAAGATTCAGCTCAAGACTGGAAATTCTCGATTTCAGAGAATATGAAATTGAACTGTGATGCGGATAAATAAATCCATAATGGGCTTCAACACCAAGTCTAAGATTGTTTATGAACTTCAGTGAATCTGAGGAGGCTGATAAACTGCTGTAAATACTTATCAGACAAATGGTTAAAATTGATAATCCTAAGTTTGATCTGATATAATTTTGTTTAGCAATTCGCATTGAGAAATAGTACTTTTAATACCTCATGGAGATTTTGCAAACAATATTACAATTTCTGCACTGAAAAAAATAATGTATTTTTAGACTCGTTAATCAAATGGACTAAAAAACAAATTAGATTATTAACAGGGATTATGAGAAGTTTATACCTAAAAGAAATTACAGGATTTTTCAGCTCCATTACAGGATATATAGTAGTTATTGTTTTCCTCGTAGTGAATGGATTGTTTATCTGGGTTTTTCCGGGCGAGATGAATGTTCTTGATGCTGGTTATGCTTCGCTTGATACTTTATTTATTATTGCGCCCTGGGTATTTCTTTTCCTCATTCCAGCCATCACAATGCGAAGTTTTGCAGAAGAGAAAAAGAGTGGAAATCTTGATCTTCTCCGTACTCGTCCATTGTCTGAATTTCAGATTATTCTGGCAAAATATTTTGCAGGTATAAGTGTTGCAGGAATTGCAATACTACCCACTTTGGTATTTTATTTTTCACTGGTGCTACTTGGTAGCCCGGTTGGAAATATTGATTCAGGAGGTACTTTCGGGTCTTATCTTGGTCTGTTTCTACTGGCTGCAATATATGTAAGTATTGGAATATTTGCATCTTCTCTTACTGAGAATACAATTGCAGCTTTTGTTATATCTGTTTTACTCTGCTTTTTTCTTTATCAGGGTTTTAATTCTGTTGGGTATTTAAGTCTTACGGGAAAAACAGGAAATTTCATTTTAAATTTGGGTATCGATGCTCATTTTAAATCTATGCAGCGAGGTGTGATTGATAGTCGGGACCTGGTTTATTTTCTATCAGTAATTGTCCTATTTCTCTTATTCACAAAAACCAAACTTCGTAGCCATAATTGGTAATATATTCAATGATGAACAAAGCAACAAAAAGGAGCACATTACGCAACAATGATATTACAGTACTAGTTGGGATTGTGTCCATTATCCTGTTGATCAATATAATTACATATAACCTGTTTTTCAGAATTGATCTAACCTCAGAGAAAAGGTATACCCTTTCAAAGGATACAAAAGAGATTCTCCGAAACCTTGATGACATAGTTTATATAAGGGTTTACCTGGAAGGAGAATTGAACATACCCTTCGAGAAATTTCAGAACAATATTCATGATCTGCTTGATGAATTTAAGATATATGGAAAGAGCAATCTTCAGTATGAGTTTGTGAATCCCTTTGAAGATGAATCGCAGGAGATGCAGCAAAAAATAATAGGACAACTTTATGACAAAGGACTAAAACCGACAAACATTCATCAAAGAGATAAGGAAGGTGCTGTTACAGAAAAAATTATTTTCCCAGCTGCTACGATCAGCTATAAAAACATTGAAATTCCAATTAATCTTCTGCTTAATAATCAAGGAGTTGGCGCAGAACAAAATTTAAATAATTCCATTGAAAGTCTTGAGTACAATTTTATTAGTTCTATTAAAACCATTACCAATCAACAAACCGAAAAAATTGTTTTTCTTGAAGGACATGGAGAATTAAATGATCTTCAGGTAAATGATATTTCGCAAGAATTATCAAAAACTTACCAGATTGACAGAGGAATTATTAATGGCATACCGGGAGTATTGAAAGACTATAAAGCAGTTATTATTGCTAAGCCAAGCAGTCAATTCAGCGAGCAGGACAAATTCGTTATTGATCAGTACATTATGAACGGAGGAAAAGTACTTTGGCTAATTGATGCCGTACAAGTTAGCCTTGATAGCCTGGTGAATGGCGAATCACTGGCCTTTATCTCTCAGCTCAATCTGGATGATATGTTGTTCAGATACGGTGCCAGAATAAATCCTGAACTTGTACAGGATATACAATGCAATGTAATCCCTGTGAATATGGCATTAAGAGGAAATCAGGCCAACTTTCAGCCCGCCCCCTGGCTGTATTTTCCTCTCATTTCGCCTCCTGATAATCACCCTGTAACACAAAACCTGAATATGATCCTTTGCAGATTTGCTAACTCCATTGATACCATTGCAGCAAGAAATACAATTCGGAAAACACCTCTTCTAATCACTTCTCCTTTGAGTCGGATCAAAAAAGTTCCTGCAATAATCTCTTTGAAAGAAGTTCAAACCACACCCCAAAAAAATGAATTTGTCGATACACGGTTCTTATTGGGAGTATTGCTGGAAGGAAATTTTGAGTCGGTTTTTAAAAATCGCGGATTGAGTCAGTACTTTTCTGAGCAACCTCAGATAAAAGAACAAGGAGTAAAAACAAAAATGGCCATTGTTGCCGATGGAGATATTATCAGGAATGATGTACGCTTTTCGGCTCAAGGCGCATCTATTCAACCTCTGGGTTACGACAGGTTTACCAAGCAAACATTCGGCAACAAAGAGTTTCTTGTAAATCTTATTCAATATCTTGCCGATGACAATAATCTTCTTGAGTTGAGAGGAAGAGAATTTAAGATCAGGCTTCTTGATAAGGAAAAAATTAGATCAGAAAAGTCAAAATGGATGGCAGTTAACATGATTTTACCTTCTCTCCTGATATTACTTCTTGGCGTATTGTTCTATTCAGTTCGCAAGCGCAGATTTTCACTTAAATGAAAAAGTTCTATTTCATAGGAATCGCATTGGTCATTGCTGCCATAATTGCATACTACCTGCATGAGACTAATTCTTCAACATTACAAAGGCGAGGTACTGCATTTCATATAAATGAAATCGCAACAATTGATCGCATTTCAATCGAGTCAGAAGATAATAGTGTAGTCCTTCTTAAAGAAAGTGAAAACTGGAATATCAATAATGAGGAAATCAATCAAGAACGTTTGTATAATCTGTTAGTGCTTGCTCAAAAACTTGAAGCTATTTCACCTGCAGCAAAAACTGATGTAAGTAAATTAACAACAAAGCTCAACAATGGTACTAGTGTATTTTTTTATTCTGGGAGAAAGCTTATTAATTCTTATCGCCTGTGTAGTTCGGATAAGAAAATATTTGCTTCCAGAAATAAGTCTGATAAAATATTCCAGGTTGAAGCAAAAGGATATCCAAACGTTGATCTGACCAAAGTTTTTAATAGTGATGTATCGTATTGGACAAACAAAAAGATCATGAATTTTAATCCGGAAGAAATTACCCTTGTTAAAATCAATTATCCCAACAAACCCGAGAAAGATTTTAAGCTAACCATTTCTTCTACAGGTTCTCATCATTTATCAGATCAGAACAATACGGATGTATCAGGTTCAGCAGACCAGAAATTAATATCGATTTATTTGCAATTTTTCCATGATCTCCCCTACTCTCCGGTTATGGATAAGGAAAAAACAGAGATAAGCAATCTGAAAGAACCATTTTTTATTTTGCTTGTTGAATCAGATATACAATCGGGAATTGAACTTTTCGGCTATCGAAAAATGAATCTTGAGAATGGAGAATCTGATAAGAAGGAATTCTATGGAGAAATTAAGGATAAAGGGGTAGTGAAACTTAAATATTCTGAC
>CAYWBC010000014.1:0-66402 GCA_964456285.1 uncultured Bacteroidales bacterium | reverse complement strand
TGGGAAAAGTACTTTGATCGGACGCTTGCTTTATGATAGCAAAGCTATTTTTAAGGACCAGATGGAAGCCATTGAAAGAGCAAGTATCAGCAGAGGGGAAGAACATGTAAATCTGGCGCTTCTTACCGATGGGCTAAGAGCAGAACGGGAGCAGGGAATTACTATAGACGTTGCCTATCGTTATTTTGCAACTCCAAAACGGAAATTCATTATCGCTGATACTCCCGGTCATGTGCAATACACACGTAACATGGTAACCGGAGCATCAACTGCAAATGCAGCTCTTATTCTAATTGATGCAAGACAGGGCGTTGTTGAACAAACATTACGCCATGCCTTCATAGCCTCACTTCTGCAAATACCTCATATTATTATTTGTGTCAACAAAATGGATCTTGTAGATTACAATGAGGAAGTTTTTGAAGAAATCAGGAAAAACTATGAAAATGTTTCTGATAAATTCGATATACAGGATACTCGTTTTGTTCCAATTAGTGCATTAAAAGGAGATAATGTAGTTGACAGGTCAGAAAATATGGACTGGTATGATGGACCTACACTTATGTACCTGCTTGAGAATATTCACATTGCAAATGACAGAAACTTCAAGGACCCTCGCTACCCTGTTCAGTATGTTATCAGACCTCAGACTGATAAATTCCATGATTTCAGAGGTTATGGCGGACGGGTTGCAGGAGGAGTTTTTCAGGCTGGAGACAATGTCACTATCTTGCCTTCAGGTTTGACTACTCAAATTCAGTCGATAGAATCAATGAAAGGGAAGGTTGATAAAGCATTTCCACCTCAATCAGTTACCATAACTCTTAAAGATGATATTGATATTAGCAGAGGAGATATGATTGTGGCCGAAGATAATCAACCCCAGGTTAGTCAGGATATTAGCATAATGTTTTGCTGGCTGAATGAAAAAGGCCTTATACCGGGAGCAAAGTACATTTTGAGACACACTACAAATGAGGCTCGTTGTATTGTTAAATCTGTTGAATATAAGGTAAATGTAAATACATTGGAGAAGAATCTTGAAGACAAGACGGTAGGACTTAATGAAATTGGTAAAATGACCATCAGGGCCACTAAACCACTTGTTTTTGATTCATACAAAACGAACAGAGTTACCGGAAGTGTTATCCTTGTTGATGAGGGCACAAATGAGACTATCTGCGCTGGAATGATCTGTTAATTAATTGAATTCTCCTTCTTTTCAGTTAGAAACATCTTCTGATGCAATGCAATTTATGTGTATATGCCCTCATTTCTGTATTGTAAATACCCTTCTTATCAATTGCATCGATCCGAACTGAAACTGAAGCATGAATGATTTTCCCATTGCCTAGAAAGATGCCTGTATGAGATACTTTTTCTTCCTTATTGATAAAAAACACCAGGTCTCCTGGAATTGCATTTTCCAAGCTATTTACTTCTGCACCCTGATTTGCCTGATCTTTTGCATCTCGCATTAGCTTTACTCCATTGATCTTAAATACTATTTGCACAAAACCTGAGCAATCAAATCCAAAGACTGTACGTCCTCCCCATAAATAAGGTGAATTAAGAAATTGTATTGAAGTAATGATCAGACTTTTTCTATCGGGTACCTTTGAAGCTAACAATTCATTTTGCAAACTGTATTCTCTGTTTCCCAGGACAAATTTATTGTTGGAGTTCAAAGGTGGAATTTCTGAGCCAGCAGGTATGTAAACTGTTGCATTTCCTGTCCTTAATATACACAAAGGTGTTAAAACGCATTGTGTATCTGGAATAGTCCTGTCTTTCGGAAAAAATTGCATAGATTTTTCTTCTACCCAGCCAGTATAACCATCAAAATCAGTTTTAATTTTTAGCCAATCACCTTTCTTTTCGATAACAATTGCGGTTTCTCCAAACAATTGCTGACTAAGCTGTTCTGATCTATGATTAGGTTCAAACCGGATAGGAATTAAAGGATGAGGACATACAACTTGATTCATGTTTATTAAATTAATAACTTAAAATCAATATTAAAGAAATTAAACATAACTTTTGTAGTAATTGTTACCCAGATATCAATAAATCATTTGGTATATATTTATACAATCTTGCTATAGCTTATTTAAAATTTGGTATTTTTAACCTAATTATAGTAATTATTCATGGCTTCGATTTACAATAAAATACTAAGCAATTACAAAAACTTAGGGACAATTTTGGTTTTCATTCTGGCATTTTTGTTAATAGCATACATGATGCCCAGAGAGCGTAAATTTACATCTGACTTTCAAAAAGGAAATCCATGGAAAGAGGAGAATCTTACAGCACCCTTTAAATTTTCGATATACAAAACCGCAGAGGAATACCAGGCTGAATCAGACTCTGTTCTTAATGATTTAAAGCTTTATTTCACTTTTGACCCATATCAGTTTGCGGAGCAGTTGAACAAATTTAAAGATGGCTTTCGTATGGAGTGGGTCAGGTATTCTTTACAGGAATTTAAGATACCTGACGAAAAGACTTATGACGAAAGCAGTAGATACCTTGCTAATCATATATTACAGAATTATTATGATGATTTTATTTATAAGTTGCTGGAAAAAATATACCTAAAAGGCATTATTGAGATTCCTGAGAGTGATGTAGCGTTTGATGAATCAACATACATTGTATTATTGCGTGGCAATATTGCAGAAGAGAAGAATGCTTCTGAACTTTTTACGCCTAAATCTGCCTATGAGTTTATTAAGGTGAAAATTCAGGAAGAAATTGGATCGGGTCCGCAGAAGTATATTTCCCGATACATGGATTTCTTTGATCAGTTCGAATTGGATAAGTATATCTCTGCTAATATTTTTTATAATGCAGATGCATCTGAAAGAGAAAAAACTGAGAGATTAGCTGAGGTTTCGAGGAAAAAAGGAATGATACAACAGGGAGAGCTAATAATTTCGGAAGGAGAAATAGTTACGCAGGAAAAATTTCAGATACTTCAATCTCTGAAGATCTCCTATAATGAGCAGCAAGGAAATGTAAACAAGTTTTTAGTCCTTTCCGGCAAACTAATATTCGTTCTTCTTTCCCTTTTACTCATCTATGTATTTCTTTACAATTTCAGGCGTGAGGTTTTACATGATCTTGTGAATACCTCATTCATTTTGTTTATGGTTATTCTAATGATATTTGTGGCCAGTACCACGGCTAAGTTGGAAAAAGTGAGCTTTTACATAATTCCATTTACTATTCTGCCAATCATTTTACGCACATTTTTTGATGAGAGAGTAGCTGTTTTTGTTCATGTTCTGACTATTATGATCATTGGATTTATTGCTCCTTACGGTTATGAATTTATCGTATTGAATATTTTGGCAGGTATTGTGGCAATTTTTAGTCTAACCAATCAGGTAAGACGTTCCCGGTTTTTTCTTTCTGCACTGCTTGTAGTGATAACATATTGTTTGGCGTATTATGGTATGTCAGTTGTTCATGAAGGCAGTTTTGCTAATATTAAACTGGAAACCTTTGCCAATTTTGGACTAAATGGTGTACTTATTCTTATTTCCTTCTTATTAATCTGGGTTTTTGAAAAAACCTTCGGATTTCTTTCAGACACTACACTAATGGAACTTGCAGATACAAATCAACCACTTTTAAGAAAAGTAGCCGAAATAGCCCCTGGCACATTTCAGCATTCTCTCCAGGTTGCAAATCTTTCAGAGGAAGCAATTCACAGAATAGGAGGGAACCCGCTTCTTGTGCGCACAGGAGCGATGTATCATGACATTGGGAAAACTCATGATCCAATTTATTTCATTGAAAACCAGACATCAGGAATAAATCCACATGACATCCTTGAATTTGAAGAAAGTGCTAAGATCATCATTAGTCATGTTGAAAAAGGTATTGAGTTGGCAAAAAAGAATAACCTTCCCGATGCAATAATAGATTTCATCCGAACTCATCATGGAACAACAACTGTTCAGTACTTCTATAAATCCTACATAAAAAAATATCCTGAACAGGAAGTTGATGTAAAAAAATTCAGTTATCCTGGACCAAAACCCTATTCAAAGGAAATGGCTGTGTTAATGATGGCAGATGCTGTTGAAGCTGCTTCAAGGAGTTTGCACGAGTTTAGCCAGGAATCAATAAATGATCTGGTTGAAAACATCATTACAAAACAGCTTAACCAGGATCAATTTGAGGATGCTCCTATTACCTATGTGGATATAAAGACCGTTAAAGAAGTTTTTAAGACCAGGTTGCAGAATATATATCACGCGCGTATTTCATACCCAAAATAGCACTATTACCGCATATCAACCACTTCTATTCCTTTATGGTCTTCTGGCCTGAAAATAAAAGATTCGTTACCTATTGATGCATTATACTTGGTATTGAACAGAGATGCACTATAGTCAATACCATCTTTTCCGACTGCTATAATCTGAAACAGTTCGTCAGTATCTTTTTTAATAAATACTTTGAAACGTGAGTAAGGCTGCTGAAGATTATTGGGAAACAAATCAATGGAATACATCCATCCTTCATCAAGTTTAATTTCACCATTAAGACGATATTTAAAATCGCGGTTATAGAATTCAAATATTTTTGAAGGATTTTCAACAAAATCATCGTTTTCAGGATCAGGCAAAGAGATGATTACTTCATTAATTTCTTCCTGATAGGTCCAGAGAGTTGTACCATCAAAATAGATTTTTGAACCTAAAGATTCCATATAGTACTTGTCACCTTTAATTATAATTTTTCCATCCGTTTTTGAAACTTTGTCCTCCCGATGGTTATCAATGATAAGCTCAAAATCAGCCTGGATGCTTGTGTACGATTTTGTTTTTTCAGCTACCCTGTCAAGGATTATTTTTGCTTCCGGATCCTGTTGAGCCATTGAGGAGAAAGCACTGAACAGGAATAAATTAATAATTATAAATAATTTCATGGAATAATGAATTTTATTATTCAAGTGAATTCAAATATTGTTCCAAAGAGTATTCATCAGGGAAAAGAACTTGTCTTGCTTTGCTGCCTTCAAACTGTCCCACGATGCCTGCAGCTTCCAGTTGATCAATAATTCGACCTGCACGATTGTACCCTATAGAAAACTTCCTTTGTATTAATGAAGTAGAGCCTTGCTGGTGTGCTACCACCAATCTGGCTGCATCATTAAACAAATTGTCTTTTTTTGACAAGTCAACATCCAGCAGACCATCGCCTGAGCTTTCATCAAGGTATTCAGGTAAGAAGTATGGAGTGGGGTATGCCCTTTGCTGACCTATAAAGTTTGTTATTCTTTCCAACTCAGGTATATCAATAAAACCGCATTGGAGCCTTATTAGATCGCTTCCCGGAGCGAAAAGCAAATCACCACGACCTATCAACTGATTTGCGCCAGGTGTATCAAGTATAGTTCTTGAGTCAATCATTGATGTGACCCTGAAAGCAATTCTGGCAGGGAAGTTTGCTTTTATTACACCGGTTATTATGTTTGTTGTAGGCCGCTGTGTTGCAATTACCAGATGAATTCCAATAGCTCTGGCAAGTTGTGCCAGTCGTGCCAATGGCGTTTCAACTTCACGGCCGGCTGTCATAATAAGGTCTGCAAATTCATCAACCACAACCACAATATAGGGCAAATACCTGTGCCCGTTTTCAGGATTTAATCTTCTTTTGATAAACTTACGGTTGTATTCCTTGATGTTGCGAACTTGTGCTTTTTTGAGCAAATCATACCGCTGGTCCATTTCGATAGTTAATGAATTCAGGGTATAGATTACTTTTTGTGTATCAGTTATTATGGTTTCATCAGAATCAGGAATTTTTGCCAGGTAATGATTTTCAATTTGTGAGTAAAGTGTTAGTTCTACTTTTTTAGGGTCAATCAATACAAACTTTAATTGTGCCGGATGCTTTTTGTAGAGCAATGAAGAAATAATAACATTTAAACCGACCGATTTACCCTGTCCGGTAGCGCCAGCAACCAATAAATGCGGCATCTTGGCAAGATCGAATACATAAGTTTCGTTGGAAATTGTTTTTCCTAATGCAATAGCCAGCTCAAAATCTGATTCCTGAAATTTCTTTGAGGTAATCATAGATCGCATGGAAACAATTTCCGGTGTTTGATTAGGTACTTCGATCCCAATAGTCCCTTTTCCGGGGATAGGAGCAATAATTCGTATGCCCAGAGCGGATAAATTCAGGGCGATATCATCCTCAAGATTTTTAATTTTTGAAATTCGAACACCGGGAGCTGGAACTATTTCGTAAAGTGTCACTGTTGGGCCAATAGTAGCTTTTATTTTATCAATCTGAATTTTGTAATGCCCCAGGGTTTCAACAATCTTATTTTTATTACTGATCAGCTCCTCATTAGTAACCGATGAATTTCCCGTTTCATGCTTCTCAAGCAAATCCAGGGTTGGCAGTTGAAAATTTGAAAGTTCCAATGTCGGGTCGTAGTCTTCTAAAGGGAGATTGTTATTATAGTTTCCTTCTTCTTCACTGTCTTTCTCTTCAACAGTAAGCTTAACATCATTCTCTTCATTATTTTCTGAATCAGAATCAAGGACGTCTGATTTAACTGTAAAATTTTCAATTTCTGCACTTTTTTCTCTTTGAGGGAACTCAGTTTCAAATATCAAATCACTATCTTCTTCATGCTCTGACTCAGCGTTCTCGTTTTCTGATTGATCAGTATTTACTTGCATCTCATTAGATTCTACCGAAATTCTATTTCTCAAAAATGGGAAATACTTGCTGAGGAATTTTTTAAAATAGATAAGTGATTTTTCAAATGCAAAAAAAACTACTCCAATACTTGTCAGTAGCAAAAGCAAAAACTCTCCAATTCTACCCAGCAAGCTGGAAAGGTAAAGATTCATATAATGCCCGTGTTTGCCTCCTGGACCTGAACCTAATACGATATTTGATTCTGAAAAATAACTAAGCCATATCGATAGAACAATGACTGCTAAAAGAGTAGCCAAAAGTGTTTTACCAAAATGAAGAAGCTTAATATTAAGAAATCTTAAGCCATAGAGTATTAGTAGGAAAGGAAAAGAAAATGAGGCAAGGCCAAACCATCGGTACATTGTTAGATTAGCAAGATATGCACCTGTTTTACCAGCCCAGTTTTCAACCACTATCTCTGCAGTTCTCCAGTCAATGTTGTTCTCAATGCTATGATCTGTTTTCCAGGTAAATAAGTAGGATAACTGGGATATAAGGAGTAAGAAAGCAAAAGAAATAAAAAAGAATGCCAGCAATATTCTAAACCGTTCATCTCGAAAAAGTCTGACAATACCTATCTTCCTCTTAGGCTTTTTAGCAACAGATTTTTTCTTTTTTGCTTTTCCTTGCATAATTATTTCAAGAATTTTCTTATGCTCAAAGTTAATAAGCGTATACTCTAAACATAAAATTATTGAAAATAGTATTCAACAATTAATAAGTGATGAGTTGATAAACTTTGGAGGTGATGAACTGATGAATTCATGTAAAGAAGAAAAGGTATTTGCTTATTGGGTAGTTGGGTAATCGGGCTATTCTTAAATTTATCGATTGATCGAATCCTATCAGATCCGGATCTGAACTTTTATTCGTGAATGTTTTATTAGCTTATTGCAATTTGAGTGAAGATGAGCTAAATTCTCCACAATAGAATTGAAACCAGAGATGGTTTTTCCTACTGATTTTGAATCATTAACCGGTTGAGAATAGCTACCATTTCAGGTCTGTTAACAATTGTTGCCTGCTCAGGTATTTCCATCTTCTGTTTCGGTGTATAATCAGGATTGAACTTAGAGGCAGTAAATTGCATATGATATGGTCCCATAATAAGACGGAAATCTGTTAAAACGCCACTAATATTGTGGTAAGGATTTGTAATGTTTGGATTATTAAGATTTATCTCATCTGTATAATAAATATCATAAGTCTCGTCTGAATCCTTAAAACTAATGCTTACTTTTTTCGATTTTAAGCCGGCGATTGTGTAACTGAGAGTGTCTTCTTTCATTTTCATGCCCTCCATACAATTAAAGCAGCACATCATTTCATTTCTTCCACCGATGAATGCATAGTTTTTATCAAGAACCTTAAGGTGTGTCTGGACTTTATGGCTTTTAAAAGAAGTCATGTTTCCAAGTTTGAAAAATCCCATGAAACCATCAATATTATTGATACTAAAATCCTGGTTAAATTCAAGAACCATTCTTTTTGGGAGAAAGGAAGGATCGTAATTGTCTTTCTCGGCGTTGAGGTATTTGATTTTATATTCTAATCTACCCTGATTATAAATTCCCTCTTTTCTTTTTTCGCCACACGAAACCAACACAATAATCAATGAAAAAAGTATAAACGTACGCATCATATCAAATAAATTTTCATTAAATATACGAAAGGCTCTCGGGCTAGGTTGCCCTATAATTTAATATTTGACTTATCGACAATAATTTACGATTAAGTAAGCTATTTACCGGTTCAATTATTAACAAGTTATTTGTATTAACTTACATTTGGAGAGAATAAATATACAAAATCATGATATTCATCATTCTATGTAAGTTTTAGAATTCATAATTTTGGATTAAGAAATTTATTTACTTAATTCTCCGCTTATGTCAGTTGATCTAAAAAACAAACATTTTCTGAAGTTGCTAGATTTCAGTAAAGAAGATATTAGTTATCTTCTTGATTTATCTGCTTCATTGAAGAAATCCAAGAAAGAAAAAAAGGAACAGCAAAATCTTAAAGGAAAGAATATTGCTTTAATTTTCGAAAAATCTTCGACCAGGACAAGGTGTGCTTTTGAAGTTGCCGCATACGATCAAGGGGCAAATGTTACATATCTTGGCCCTTCTGGTTCTCAGATTGGACATAAAGAATCAATTAAGGATACAGCAAGAGTATTAGGCCGAATGTATGATGGAATTGAATACAGAGGGTATGGACAGGAATTGGTGGAAACTCTGGCTGAATATGCAGGTGTACCGGTTTGGAATGGATTGACCGATGAATTTCATCCTACTCAAATCCTTGCTGATTTTTTAACCATGCGGGAACATTCGGAGAAATCTCTTCATGAGATAAAATTTTGTTACCTGGGCGATGCACGCAATAATATGGGCAATTCTTTAATGGTAGGAGCAGCAAAGCTGGGAATGGATTTTAGAGCAGCTGCACCAAAAGAATATTTACCAAATAAAGATTTAGTGAAGCAGTGTCTAGAGATAGCCGAAAATTCTGGGGGGAAAGTTACATTAACCAGTGATCTGGAAAAAGCAGTAAAGGACGTTGACTTTCTATATACAGATGTATGGGTATCCATGGGAGAACCTGATAGTGTATGGGAAGAACGAATATCTTTGTTATTGCCTTACCAGGTAAACAACAAAGTGCTGGAGCTAACAGGAAATTCAGATGTAAAATTTCTGCATTGTCTGCCTGCTTTTCATAATCTTCACACAAAAGTAGGAGAGGAGATACATAAAAAATTTGGTTTGGAAGCAATGGAGGTAACAGATGATGTTTTTGAATCTTCTGCGTCGAAAGTTTTTGATGAAGCTGAAAACAGAATACATACTATCAAGGCTGTAATGGTTGCTACGCTAGGATAGTTGAATGTCTTGATATGTCTGACAGTCAATTTCTTCGGCTAAAATTATTATTTGAGAAATTAATTTATTAACTTGTATATATCTATTAATTTCAAAAATATCGCCATGACTATTTACATTGGCAACATCAATTATTCTCTCGGTGAAGACGAAATAAGGAAAATATTCGCAGTAATCGGGAAGGTTGAAGAAATCAAACTCGTTCGCGACAAAAGAACTGGCAAATCCAAAGGATTCGGTTTCCTTGATATGCCTAGCAAAAAAGAAGCTATGGAAGCTATTAAAACTCTTGATGGTAAAACTGTTGCCGGCCGAAATTTAAGAGTTTTGAGAGCACATACCAACAAAGTACGTGTCGCAGCTGAACTTCAGGCTCAGGTTTGAACAAAGCATTGTATGCCGTTATTCCTTTACTCTCACTGCTTCGAATGATTGAAAGTTCTGGGTAGCAATAACTGCAGGCATTTCATTAAAATCATCTTTTCGGAAAAAGGCTGTTCCGCAACCGAGTTGCACAGCCTTTTTTGATAGTATATTGTCACGATGTTGTGGTGAATTCATCCATCTGTCAATCATTGCTTCTCCAAGGCCGAGGTAGGTATGTGGCTGAATTGGATCTCCGTTTTGTTTGTAACTAAAAACTCCCTTGCCCATAGGGTAAACTTCATCACCTGCTTTGTACTGAAGAACAAAGGATTCAACAATATTTTCTGCCAGATACGGATTTTCTATTCCTACATAGCGGGCCCGATCATTGGGATCGCGAACTTGCTTGGAACTTGGGTGATAATGCGAAAAAAAATCATCCTTCACCATATTTTCAGAATGAAGAGTTGACGATTCTTCCAGTTTGGGGTGGTAACTTAATTCATTGAGCTTCTTCTTTACCCTTTGTTCATTTGTGAGATAAAATATCACAGCATTCAATCGGGCTAAGTCGAGGTTTTGCAAATCAATTGTTTCGTTGAATTCTTTTGCCTTTCTAAAATTCTTTAATGTGTAGGAATAAAAGTCTGACTGGGAATATACATTCCCGGTCAGGATAGCAAAAACAAGAGTACAATATTTAATGTATTTGTGCATCAGAATGTATCAGCTACTAAAACAGTGCCATAACATAATAAACAGTAATAACGGAAGAACAAACAAGTTTCATAAATGTTCCCGTAAGAAAACCAATAAATGATCCAAAGGCAGCTCGTAGTGCAGCATTAGAGTCTCTTCCTGCTAATTTTTCGCCAATAAATGCCCCCAGAAAAGGGCCGCCAAGAATTGTTATGATCCCAAAAGGACCAATCGGGATCAGGAAAAACAAACCAGCAATAAGTCCAATGATGCTTCCCCATGTTCCATATTTCGATCCGCCAAATTTTTTTGTCCCCCAGGCAGGAACTATATAATCGAGGATCTGTACGATCAATGCAAACAAACCTAATAATAGCAGTAGTCTGGGAGAGAAATCAGCAAACTTTGTAAAATGGAGAATAAGAACACCTACAAAGCTAAGAGGTGGACCGGGCAAAATAGGCAAAAGACAGCCGATTAAACCCAAAAGCATAATTAGTATTGACAGAACAAGCAGAAAGTAATCCATGGTATACAAATAAAAATCCAGCTGAAAAATTAAACAATTTCAGCTGGATTTTTTAAAAATGATCTGTCATTTTTAAAGTGCTCCGTTGATAAGGAATGTTGCTGCAAATGCAATAATTGCATACAATTCAGGAAATACAGCAAGGATAAGAGTATTACCGAAAACATCGTTTCCGGCACCAATGCTTGCTATTCCGTTTGCACATACCTGTCCCTGTCGTATAGCTGATAGAAATGCAACAAATCCAAGGGCTAAACCTGCGCCAAAAACAGCGGCGGCTGGTCCCCATGTCATTTCTATCCCCGCATCTAACTGACCCTTCATAAGGAAGTATCCCATAAAACCGTACAATCCCTGTGTTCCGGGAAGTGCACTTAGTACAAGGTAACTACCAAATGCATCGCTGTTCTTTTTCAGGGCTCCAACAGCAGCATTACCGCCCATTGATGTACCATAGGCACTACCGATTCCGGCCAATCCAACCATCAGACCGACTCCAATATAAGCTAAAATAATAGGTTCCATAATAGATAATGTTTATGTATTAATTTAAATTATTTTTTACTAAAAGGATTATATTTTTTTCCGCCACCAACATATCCGGCGTTTTTATAAAATTCAACAAAAGTTAAGCGCAAAGGGTGTACAAAAGATCCCAGACCTGACATGAATATGTTAATTCCATGGCCAATAAGGAGAATAATAACAAATACTAATTGTCTTAAAATAATAGTATCGGGGCTCATATTTAAGGCCAGATCATTGAATACAAATCCAAGAATGGCGCTGGCAATACCTAATGCAAATAATCGAATATATGACAACAGGTCTCCAAGTATACCTGTAACCATATTATAAGTATCCCAAAGCCCGGCACCGAAGTTTATCAAAATATTTCTTTTTGGGTCATTGAAAAAGTAAATCCCCAGGCTACTGATACCAAAAACGATAAAAAATATTCTTTTTGCTGTGACCTCATCTATTTTAGCAAAAGAATTTAAACCATAAAGTACAGCACTGCCTAGAATTAATAGAAGCCATCCAATTGTGGAAAATGCATACCTGATTCCAAACATTCTTGCCTGGTTAGCAGCTTTAATACACATACCAAAAATAATTTGTACTGCTCCCAATGCGAGAGCCAGGTAAAACATCTTAGTTGGATCAAGCAGCAAATACCGAAATGCATTCAGAAAGGAAAAATTTGATTCAGTATATTTTAATATTAAGTTTTGATAATTTGCTGAAAGATCACCTCCGAAAACGTTAGTCAATTCTTTAATAAAGGCATCTTTTGTCCCAAAGTCTATATTCACTATACCTTGCAGTGTGTTAATCATTTCGGAAGGTAAATTTTGCTGCCGCAAAATTGCCAATGATTGTTCAGTAATAATATAGCCAGAATCAATTAGATTAATGCCAAATATTGTTCCGGTAAGCGCACCAAAAATAACAGTTGCCAGTCCCAGAAATTGAACAAGTGTAAGAATAGGTTTATATTTCTTGTCTACTTTAAATTTAAAATAGGTGGCGCCAAGAATAAATAACAAACCGTAACCTGCATCTCCCAGACAAAATCCAAAAAACATCATGAAAAATGGAGCAAAGAAAGGCGTCAGATCAAGTTCTTTGTAATTCGGCATTGAATACAATTCGCCTATGGCTTCGAACAACTTTGGAAATTTTTTATTCTTCAGAAGAACAGGAACATTGTCTTTAGGTGTAGCCTTATCAACCTGGTAATAAACCTTTGTATCCTCCAAAAAATTATTTACTTCAACTTCTCTTTCATTCGGAACCCAACCTTCAAGCAACATCAACTTTTCATCAGCTTCTTTATTGGTATTCAATACTACATTTTCAAAATCAAGCTCATTGTTCAAACTATGCGTAGTATTTTTTAATAAGGTAAGATATCTGGAAGCAAAATCATCGTACAATTCATCTGTTTTTTCGAGAATGCCAGAAATTTCAGCTATTGATTTTTCAAGTTGAGCGAGAGAATTTGAAGGCAGTGTGATTTTTTCTGCTCCAATCTCTATTATTTCATCAGGCTTATGAATTATTACAAAATATTGTTGTCCGCTAAGTTCATTGATCTGAATAAGATCGTAATTGCTTGCCCATTCTGAATTGAAATTTTTATTCGAGCATAAATAAAAATCAATTAAAAGTCCTGCTTCAACTAGCTTTTCTATTGTATCCCAGCTGAAATTTCCCCATGGCTCAATTGAGGCCTTGTCTTTTTCTAATTGGTTAAGCTTTTGGAGGTATGCTTCCTGATCAGACTGCAATTTTTTTATTTCACCCAGAACGGTGATTCCATCTGATTCCTTATCTTCAGTTGGCTTCTCTTCAACTTCACGTTTTTCCAGAAATTTTATTGTCTGGTTTAATTCGTTTACCTTTTGATATTTTGCACGCAGTTCTTCATTCTCAATTTCACCTGATTCCTTTTCAATTACATGCAATACACCCAGATCTCTTATACCATTCAAAAAATCCATATATTCTTTATGGTAAACAAGGAAAGAGTATTTTTTCATTGGTACTATCATGGTGCCACCTCCTCTTGTTGTCTGTTTTTTACTATTTTCTGAGCAGATTTGGATAAATTATCCTCATCTTCCATGAATCTCTTTATCTTAAGAATTGCATCTTCATAACCCGGAATCTGAACTTTTTCAAAAAGATTTACTTTTTGGGTTGTCTTTTTTCTGGCATAATTTAGTAGTTCCATTTTTCGGGAAAATACTTCTCGTTCGATCGCTAGCTTAATAAGTTCTTTGATCAGCTCAATTCCGCCAAGAAACCATTTGGGAGCATTAAAAACACTGAACTCAGTCATATAAAAATCAATGTCTTCAAGGACAGGAGTTTTCACCCCGGCAATTTTCTTCACACCCAGCTTAACTTCATCAATACCGATTAATTCTTTATTGAATTCTCCCCAAAGCTCAACCATGCTATCATATGAATGCATTTTCTGTTCCAGTTCTTGATCCAGCCTCTTCGCCTCATCCTTCGCTTTCTTAACCTCAATACGCAGTGCAGACTCCTTATTCTTTATAGTTGGCAGTGCACGCACTCTTACCTTAAGTTGTTTCTCAAGAACTTGTAGAGAGGTTTTATTGTATTGAAATTTAATTGCCATTCTAAATCAGTTGCTAGTTTCTAGTTCTTGGTCTCAAGTTCTATTTTATAATCAATTTCCGAATAAATGAGTTAATCATCTTTTGTATTTCCTGAATTAAAACAATAACCTTTTCAAATTCAACACCTGGAGCTAGATTATTCAATTTAACTATGAATATTTGAGTTTCCAACTCGAAACAAGATCCTAAGGCAATTTCAAGAAATCTGGCAAAATCTTTATTACTTTTTCGACTTGTTCCCTCCGCAATATTCGAAGGAATTGAGACAGCTGACCTTATTAATTGAGGTCTCAAGGTATACTTCTCACTATCATCAAGTCGTTTTGTTAAATTATATGTTTGTTGAACAACATCCATTCCTTTTTGCCATATTTTTAATTCCTTGTAATTATTCATTAATACATTTATCTAGTAACTTGAAACTAGAGACTATTATTAACTTTCACTTTTCTTCCAATATTTATCCGTTAATTCCTGTTTAATCCCCACTTCTTCAATCTTAAAATACTTGCTAAACAATTCCCAGCCGGTATCCAGCATCTCATCGATATCAATATTCACATCAATTGCCAGCAGTTTGCTGGAATATTCTTTTGCAAAATCTAAACTACGCGAATCGTAATCAGTGAGGTCAAAACCATTTTCAAGTTTGGTTTTGGCATTGGCAGCATCAGCATAAAGACGAACAGCTGTATTCATAACCTGAGGATGATCTTCTCTGGTTTTCTTTCCAATTACAAGCTGTTTCAGACGAGACAAACTACGGAAGGGATCAACGATTACCTTTCCAATGTCAGAGTCACGTCTCAGGAATAATTGTCCTTCAGTAATGTATCCTGTGTTATCCGGAATAGCATGAGTGATATCACCGCCAGAAAGCGTTGTTACCGCGATAATTGTTATTGAACCTCCTGATGGAAACTGTACTGCTTTTTCGTATATTTTTGCCAAATCACTGTAAAGTGATCCGGGCATACTGTCTTTTGAAGGTATCTGGTCCATACGGTTTGATACAATACTCAATGCATCTGCATAAAGTGTCATATCAGTTAAGAGTACAAGAACAGTTTCATTTTTATCAACTGCGAAATATTCAGCTGCAGTCAAAGCCATATCAGGAACCAGTAATCTTTCCACAGGAGGATTAGAGGTTGTATTTACAAAACTGATAATTCTGTCAAGTGCTCCTGCATTGTCGAATACAGATTTATAGTAAAGGTAGTCATCGTTTGTTAATCCCATACCACCTAGAATGATCTTATCAGTTTTTGCCCGTAGGGCAACCATGGCCATTACCTGGTTGTATGGCTGGTCCGGATCAGCAAAAAACGGAATTTTCTGTCCTGACACCAAAGTATTGTTAAGGTCAATACCCGCAATACCTGTAGCAATCAGCTCTGAAGGCTGCTTTCTTCTAACCGGATTTACAGAAGGTCCGCCAATTTCTCTTTCTTCTCCTTCAACCGCAGGGCCTCCATCAATAGGCTCTCCAAAAGCATTAAAGAATCTACCTGCCAGATCCTCACTCACTTTTAATGAAGGAGCTTTACCCAAAAAGCTAACCTCAGCATTAGTCGGAATACCTTCAGTACCTCCAAAAACTTGCAGGGTAATAGTGTCTCCGATTATTTTTACAACCTGCGCAAGTTTTCCATCAACCACAGCTAGCTCATCATAACCAATACCTGATGCTTTTAGAGAACAAGTGGCTTTCGTTATCTGCGTGATCTTTGTGTATATTTTTTGAAAAGCTTTTGAATCCATTTTTAATTTTTTATATTTCAGTTTCAATTGCTGTTATGCAACTTGTCTCTCGTTCAGAACTTCCTTAAGTTCTTTCTCAAATTTGTTAAATTTTTCTGATTTGAATTCTGAATAATTCATTTGCTTGTATACATTAATAATACGCTTGAAGTAGATATCAACTTCAGTAAAGGAATCGAAATTGAAATCGGAATTACAAATATCCAATAGTTGCTCCAGCATATATTGTTGTCGTTCAATTGGAGTGGACTGGTCAATTTTATCGAATGCATCCTGTTGCAAAATAACAAAATCAATGATCTCAGATTTCCAATAGGTTATATGGTAATCAATGGGTACACCATCGTCTCCCAAAATATTGATTTGCTCGTAGGTTTCTTTTCCTCTTAATAGAATGGTTTTTGCTTCATTTACGAATTCAATCCAGCGATCAGATATTCTTTTTGAAATAAATTCTACAAATTCAGGATATTCAAGATATTTTGAATAACTATCAATAGGATCAATTGCGGGGTAGCGTTTACTATCAGCACGTTGTTGAGCCAAAGCATAAAAGCAACGGGCAACCTTTTTGGTTGATTCAGTAACGGGTTCTTTCAGGTTACCGCCTGCAGGTGACACTGTACCAATAAACGTAATTGAGCCAGACTCGCCATTATTCAGAACGACAAAGCCAGCCCTGGCATAGAAATTCGAGATAACAGCCGGTAAATCCATAGGAAATGCATCGGGTCCCGGAAGTTCTTCCAATCGATTTGACATTTCACGAAGAGCCTGCGCCCAACGGGAAGTTGAATCGGCAAGCATTAATATTTTCAAACCCATAGACCTGTAGTACTCCCCAAGAGTCATGGCTGTATATACAGATGCTTCACGAGCTGCAACAGGCATATTTGAAGTATTTGCTATGATGGTCGTTCTTTCCATTAATTTACGACCAGTTCTTACATCTTCTAATTCCGGAAATTCGGTGAAGATCTCAACCACCTCATTCGCACGCTCACCACAAGCAGCAACAATAACCATATCGGCTTCGGCCTGTTTTGAAATGGCATGCTGCAGAACAGTTTTACCGGCACCAAAGGGTCCGGGGATAAAACCTGTACCTCCTTCAACAATTGGATTAAGAGTATCAATAGTGCGTACTCCAGTCTCAAGAAGTTTGAAAGGTCTGGGTTTTTCCTTAAATGCAGTAATTGGAACTTTAACAGGCCATTTTTGCACCATGGTAACCTTCACTTCTTTATTGTCTTTATCAATAAGAACTGCGATTGTATCATTAATTTTATACTCGCCTGACTCAACAACAGATTTTATAGTGTAGCTTCCCTCAAATGTAAAAGGAACCATTATTTTGTGTGGCAGGGAGTTCTCATCTACTTCTCCTAACCATGATGCTGCTTCAACTGTATCTCCAGCTTTTGCCAAAGGTTTGAATTGCCATATTTTTTCAGGATCAAGTGGATTTGTATATTCTCCCCGGTTCAGGAAGACTCCCTCCATTTTGTCGAGGTCATTTTGCAGTCCATCGTAATTTTTAGACAGAATACCAGGTCCTAAAGTTACTTCCAGCATATGTCCGGCAAATTCTACTTCACAGTCAATCTTTACGCCACGTGTACTTTCAAATACCTGCACAAATGCATTTTTACCATTTATCTTGATAACCTCCGCCATTAACTTGGTAGATCCCGTGATGATATAACAAATTTCATTTTGCGATACCGGACCTTCTACTTCAATGATTACCAGGTTGGCTATTATGCCTTTTACTTTACCTTTTGTTGACATATTGTGTTACTTAATTATTTTAACTGAAATTCTTCAGGAAACTCATACGATGCTTCCAGGTTATTTATTAATTCATTAAATAATTCCTGACCAGTTTCCTTATCTAGAGAAAGCCATCGCTCAACTATTGTAAGCTGAATCAGAAAGGAAAATATTTTTTCAATGGTGAAATAGTGGAAAAACACCTCATCATCGAGATAATCCCATTTAATACGGTCAATCTTTTTTTCCTGTTCCAGAAAATCATTTTCATCCAATGCTTTTAAAATCTGATCGAGAAAAGGAAATTCATTATCGAGACCAAAGTCTTTTGAACTGCTGCGAGTTAGTTTATCAACAAGATCTCCTGAACCGATCAGTTGACCTTCTATCGGAACATCATATTTTTTACATTTTGAAGCTGTTAGTAAATTATTCAAATCACTCTCAAATTGAAACCACTTAGAAATAAAAGCATTGGAATTAGAAATTGCATATTTATAATAGAGCTCTGACAATTGCAACTCCCATCTTTTACCATTTATTATTGGAGTTTCATTTTTAAAAGCTTCGATAAATTTTCCAAAATACTCTGGCACTCCAGAGAGTTTTTCACTGAATGAACCCTCTTTGACAGCCATCATTAATTCTTCAATATCCTGCTCATCCAGGTTGCCTTTATTACTTATTTTACTATCCTTATTGAGAAGTTTTGCCAATACATTATCATTATCATAGCGCCAGAAAAATAACTTTATGATGCTCAGTTCTTCAGATGACAGAAAATCAGCCAGTAAGTCGCGAAACTCTACTGAATCAAATGACAATTTCTTATCATCAATAAATATATCAGGCAATCCGGCAACCAGATAATGGTGTTGTTTACTCATATCTATTCTGCGCTAAAGAGGATTTTTATTAGTTTAGGACGCAGGTATTGTTTGAAGAAATTAATAAAATCTTCCTCAGTGAAGGATACTTTGTAACCTCCATCTTTCGGTCCGAGTTGAAAACCATCTTTTAAAGTTGAATCGAAATTAACAGTCACTCCCTTATCGAGGTATTTTTTAGCTTCTTTCTTAAAAAACTCACTCAGATTTTTTTCATCCTTCTCAGGAAGAAGCAATGCCAGATCCATGCTTTGACCGGAACTTGCCCAACTGGACAATAAAGTTTCGATGATTTTCTTAATAAAGTCTTTATCGTTGAATGCATCCTTAATGGTAGCTGAAGTAATTTCACTGTTAACTATATCAACTATTTGCTGCTTTAGAGCATTTAGCGACTGTTTACCAGAGAGTTTAATCTCTGATTCGGTATTGGTTTTTATTTCAGCTGCTTTCTTCTGTGCATCTTTAAGAATATTATCAGCATCTTTCTTTGCCTTTTCGACAATTTCTTTGGCCTCAGAATTTGCTGATTCTAAAATTTGTTCTGCCTCAGCATTTCCTTTTTCAACACCTTCCTGAAAGATCTTCTCAGTAAGTTCCTGAAGTTTACTCTGCATTGTTACTGTGTTTTATATGGATATTTTTATTGTTATTTTTATAACAGCGGCGCAATTTAGTGAAAGTTTTGCTTAACAAAAACTTTTTCCCCACACTAAGGATAATTTAAAATGCATTAAAATTATTCTTACGGAGTTTATTAATATATCAAGCAAAATTAAATCACTTTATCAGTCTGCATTGTGATTATAAACAATTGATAATAATATGTTTAAATTGGTCATTACCCTTAAACGATATTATCAATCAATCTATATAAATTTAATTTAAAACTATTCTAATTTAAAGTTTAATCCAAACCCCTTTTACTTCATATCCAATTTCACCAATCTTTGCAACAATCTGTTCGATATTTACTAAAGTGGAATCAAATACCACAAAAGCCGAAGAATCAATATGTGATGCACTTATTTCTAAAATGCCATCAATAGATCCTACACCTTTTGAAATGGTATTCTCACATCCTTCACAGGTCATTCCATTCACATCAATGATATAAGTTACAAGATTGGTTGAATCAATAAACTCTTTGTTTGCTTCAGATTTATTACTTTGCTGAGCACAAGCAGCTAAAATCAGGATTGAACCTACTAAAAAAAGGTATCTCATCAGTTTAGAATTATGGGTTTTTAAATAGAAATGCTAATTTATTGAATTGATTGGGAAATACAGTATAATAGGACTAAGAAATCACTTGTGTCTGTATGTTTTATTCTTGCTTACCTTGGTTTTTTTAGGACAATCACACGGTTCTCCTTTCTTTTTCTTTGAACTGTGATAGCTTGTATTGCACGAATAAAGAAAGAAGGCACATAAAATGAGAATATAGACACTGGTTTTTCGAAGCATTTGTTTTGAAAACAATAAGAAATTACCTGCAAAGATATAACTGTTTCAAATAAGAATTAATTGCATCAATTAAATAACTTGTTAATCTTATTTATCATTATCTGTCAGAATACTTCAAATAGTTGAGTATTTTTATTTTTTTATTAATTTTATGACAGGCAGTATTTAATGAAAATCAAATAACATGAGAAATCGAAGATTTATTTTTACAACAGCCATTGGTGTTTTTCTATATTCATTTTTATTTGCTCAGACTAGCGTTAATCAACTTATTGATGATTTTACTTCAGATGATTGGACAAAGGTAAAAGCTGCGAAAGAACAACTTGAAAATGTAGGAAAAGCTGCAATTCCTGATATTATCAAATTACTTGACAGAGATGAAGTAGTGAAACTTCAGAATACAGGATCTCTGATTTATCCGGGAGCAGAGAAGTTTTTTGGACATGGGCAAATTGTTGACTACGACATTGATAATCTTTCGATCAGAGCAGGCTGGATTCTTGAAGAAATGAGTTTTAATAATTTTGGTTTTTCTGGTTATCAGTTATCAGACGATGAATTGATAGGATTTATTAAGCTTACTTTTCCGGATTATTACAACAATACAACCAATAGGAAAAAACTCGAGACCAGCAGCTATGCTGAGCTGAGAGGGATTATTCAAAGCCTGAGTGTGAAAAATGCTAAAAAATGGTGGGAAAATGAATCGAAAGATTGGACCCGTCTTGAAGCATTGCTTGATGGCTTAAAGAGTTTTGATGAGAAAAGACAGGTGAAAGCTCTGTTTTATTTACGAAATGGAACAACAAAGTGTGAAGGCTTGACAAAAGACTATTATATCGACAATATTTCAAAAGAGATTGTTAGGCTAGGTAGTTCAGATGTAAAACGTGTTTCTGAACATGCCCGGCTAATTTTGTTTGATACTAAATTTACATGGCTGGATAATAAAGCCAATTAAAAAGCAGATAATCAGTTATCTGGTCTTCTGCACTAAATTATCTCTTAACTTTGTACATTAAAACTTTGATAATGAAATTGATAAGACGGACGATAATTGCAGTATTGCTTTTGGGAAATGCATTCCATCTCTCTGCCCAGAAAGAGATTTTCATTAAACAAGTAGAATTTAGGCTTGATGAAGTAAGTGACATTGATTATGAGAACGAGTATTTTATGACATTAAAGCTAAACAAGGGATCAAAATATGTGTTCAGAATTGCGAACCATATAGATGATTATGTTGGCGAGGCTGTGGTTGAACTAATGGATGCAGACATACTTATATTGACCAACCTGGCTCAGGATAAATACTATGATAAGACAGGTTTTGTCTGCAACAAAACCGGATTTTATGATTTATTGGTGAGGTTCAGGGATAATAAACTTGGGAATTCTGTAATTGATATCTTGCTGGTACAATAATATACTTCTTTCAGGAATTAATAATCCTGTTGAAACTTTAACTGGATTTTTTTCAGAACTTCAATTTAAGGAAGAGTTCGGCATCGGTAGCAACCCAGCAAGGTTCATCGCATGCCTCCGATACAGTTTTGAGCTTCTGTTTGGTTCCATCTACAACAACTACTGTCCTGTCAACTGATTCATAAATCGCCTTGGCAGAATATTCAGCATCTGCCTTAACCCAGATGTATGCAGGATCTTCAAAACAATAAAAAGTATCAATGAGTACTCCCTGATCAACCTTTCCTCCAAACAATACAACAGGAATTTCAGGATAATCTTCATTTTTTGTCCAACGAATAATCAGATCAACTGAATCAGGTTTAATTGTAAAGCAATCGTAACAATCTACATCCCCGGTAAATACTTTTTCCTCACATACAGTGAAAAGGAACAGGGTTAGTAACAGACTTATAAAAACAATAACTTTTTGCATTAGTAAATGATTTCTTTATAGACAGGTTGTTGAATTCTTTTTCCCGGAATCAGGAAATGCAAGCCAAAAATAAACCTATGGGGTGATAATCCTTCCACCTTAAAATTGACATATTCATACTTGAAGGAAAAAACAAACTGTTTTAACCGGGCATATGCAGCAATCTGAGGTGATAACATAAACCGATTATCGGGCTTCTCTTCAGAACCCCTGTAACTACCCCAGGTATAAAGTACCTGGCCACCCAGGCCAAATCCAAACCAATGATCCTTTGCCCATGAATATACCGGAAGACGTTCCATAAGGTTCAAATAGAAATAAGATCTTCTTTCCCAGTACTGGTAGTACAAGTCATTACCTGCACCCTCTAATATCTCGGTAGCAAGAATCCTGGTCACAAATCCCAGGTTCGAACTAAGCCCATATTTTGTATCGTGCAATCCAATCCCTCCTCCAAGAAGAAAGTCATTTGGACTTAAACTGAAATCGAAATTTATTGATCCGTAATCAAATGACGGGAGGTACGCTGATTTAGCATTCTTTTCTTTCAGGAGATCAATGATTGTATCATTTTTATTTTTCTTCGCTAGATTCAAAGGCTTGTAAGCATTTGAAATCTTGGAATTAACATTTGCTCCTTCCTGAATATAATATTCGGTTAATTCATTGTTGTTGTTTAGCACTGCAACAGATAGAGGAGAATAGCCGGCAAAATTCTTTTTTTCAACATTTACGCCCTGTGAAACAAGAAATTCAATTATTTCTTTATGATTGTTTTGCGTTGCATAGTGCAGCGCCGTAAATCCGTTCAAATCTGTTTTTTCTAATGTTGCCTTATTAGCAATAAGGAGTTTCGCAATATCCACGAAACCATTATAACTTGCAATCATCAGCGCGGTAATGCCATTTTTGTCAGCAGAATTAACACGAGTTTCATAATAAATTAGTAAATCAACCATTTGAATATTACCCAATGCGGTGGCATGCATCAATGCAGTTTTACCATCATAATCCTGTAGATTAATATCAGCACCCTTCCGAATCAACAATTCAGAAATGGCAGCATCGTTATTACAGGTGGCAAGGGTGAGTGCAGGGGGGCCCTTATAAGGTTTTAAATCCGGATCAGCACCATTGAGTAAAAGAATTTTCACTACATTTTCGTATCCGTTTTGTACTGCATACATAAGAGCTGTAACACCTTCAGTTGTTTCAGCATTTATATCTGCTCCTTTGTTCAGCAACCTCAGAACTTCCTTATCAAAGCCATTACTGGCAGCAACAATAAGATTAAAACTGACATCTCCAGGATAATAATCTGATGTATCAATTGTTGAGGAAGCAATACTATCTGTTGCAACACTTAGAGTATCAACAGTCTGAGAATATGCTGTGTATGCTATTAAACTAAAAAAGCAGAATAATATAGATGTTCTTTTTACCAATAGTTCAGAGCTTCTTCTCATAAATTATAAATTTCACCATAAATATAGATCAAAAGATATATTGTTGATTAAATATTTAATCATTCTCTGAAAAAATTTTTAGATGAAGTCCGAATTCATAAATTAGCTTATGCAAATTTGAAATTCAACATGAGCAATTCTACTAATTCAAAAGGCTTTGGCACAGCACCAGTTTTTTTTACAGCTATTTCAACCATTCTTGGTGCTATACTTTTTCTCCGGTTTGGTTATGCAGTTGGAATGCTGGGTTTCATCGGAACTCTGGGTATTATATTTCTTGGCCATTTGGTCACAATACCAACCGCTCTTGCTATATCCGAGCTTGCAACAAATCAGCGTGTAGAGGGTGGAGGTGAATACTTTATAATTAGCAGATCATTTGGATTGAATATTGGTGCAACTATTGGCATAGCCCTGTATCTATCACAAGCTATCAGCGTAGCTTTTTATGTCATTGCATTTACTGAAGCCTTTACTCCTTTATTGAGTAAGCTTGCAATGGATGAAGCCTGGGCACGCCGTTTAGTTAGTGTTCCGAGTATGCTTATTTTATCCTATATAATGCTCAAAAAGGGCGCCAATATGGGTGTGAAAACCTTGTATATCGTTGTGGCTGTTCTCGCTGCCAGTTTGGTATTATTCTTTCTTGGAAAGACTAGCTATAGCGAAGTATTTGAGCCCAACCTTCTCTCATTCAGAATAGGGGACATAAATGCTTCGTTTTTCGTTGTATTTGCCATTATTTTTCCTGCCTTTACCGGTATGACCGCAGGAGTTGGGCTTTCCGGAGATTTAAAAAATCCGAGCAGGTCTATTCCAATGGGTACTACACTTGCTACAGTATTGGGAATGATAATTTATTGTTTTATTACTTATAAACTAGCTACGTCCGCTTCACCAGATGATCTGGCAAACGATCAGTTTATAATGAGTAAAATTGCATTGTTTGGGCCCATAATAATTCCCCTGGGATTGGCAGCGTCTACTATCTCATCGGCAATAGGATCAATTATGGTTGCACCTCGAACATTGCAAGCCCTGGCAATTGATGATTCCCTGCCTATTAGGGGTTTAAATAAACTAATGGCAAGAGGAAGAGGCAGTACAAAAGAACCTTTCAATGCGACCTTTTTTACAGCACTTATTGCATTTGTGTTTGTTTTTATTGGAGGAGTAGACTTTGTAGCTCAAATTATTTCCATGTTTTTCATGGTTACTTATGGCTCCATTTGCCTCATTTCTTTTCTATATCATTTTGGTGCTGATCCATCTTATCGCCCTGTATTCAAATCTCGCTGGTATTTATCATTGCTAGGTTTTTTTATTTGTACCTGGCTGATGTTTAAGATGCAACCTTATTATGCCATGATGGCTTTTATTGCCATGGTAATTCTGTATATGATTGTTAGTTACTTTCATAAAGACAGAGGAGGTATGGCAGGAATCTTTCAGGGTGCAATTTTTCAACTTAGCCGGAATATACAAGTATACATGCAGAAAAAGAAAAAGGACGATAGTTCTGAACGGTGGAGGCCATCTGTTGTTTGTGTTTCAAAACGAACTTTCGATAACGACAAAGCATTACAATTGCTAGGTTGGATATCTGACAGATATGGATTTGGTACATATATACACCTTATAGAAGATTATTTTTCTACTAGTACAAATCATGAATCATCGAAAATTCTTGAGAAACTCATAGAACTGTCTGGTGGTAATAATAATGCTTTTATGGATACACTTATCTCTCCATCATATACATCCGCAATTGCTCAGACTGTTCAGTTACCAGGTGTATCAGGAATGGCTAATAACATGATACTTTTTGAATTTGATAAGGAAAATGAAAAGGGAGTTCAGCAAATTATTGAAAATGTATCCCTGGCCAAAGCTGCAAAATTGGATGTTTGTATTTTGGCTTCAACACGCCAGAAAATTATTCACAAACATGGAATACATGTATGGATCAGAAGCCTGGATTATGAGAACTCAAATCTTATGATATTGCTTAGCTATATTATGTTAGGACATCCTGATTGGAAAAAAGGAAAAATTAAAATTTTTGAAATTACAAGAACGGATCAGGCAGAAGAAATGAAAGAAAAACTTACTGAAATTTTGCAAAGCGGACGGCTGCCTATATCGCCAAAAAACATTGAGATTATTAAAATGGAAGAAGATGAAAACCATAAGAATATTATTTCTGAAAGGTCAAAGGAAGCAGGACTTACAGTGATTGGGTTTAGGGAGGAAGCATTGAAGCATGATAAAGATATTTTTTCTGACTACAATGATATGGGTGATATTTTGTTTGTTAATGCCTCACACATTAGGGAAATTAAATAATCAGCACTTTTCATGGAAAAGCCAGTAGATCATATTTTAGTAATTTTTGGAGCATCGGGAGATTTAACCAAGAGGAAATTATTGCCTGCCTTATTTGAACTTTTTTGCAAGAACCTCTTGCCTGAAAAGTATTCCATAATTGGCGTTGGAAGAACTGAGTTAGATGATGTTTCATTTCGGAAAAAGGCGGAAGAAGAATTGCCAAAATACATTGATAAAAACCTGTATGACTCAAAATATTTTAAGAGTTTCATAGAATTGCTCCATTATGTTTCTCTTGACACCAGTAGTATTGAGAGATATATTGTACTCAAAACAAAATTGGATGAGTTATCAGTAAAGGAAAATCTATCAAATAACTATATTTTCTATTTAGCAACTCCACCCTCCCTCTATGAAATTATTTCTGAAGCTCTTGCAAATCATAAATTGAATAATCAGCAAAATCAAGCCTGGAGCAGAATTGTTGTTGAAAAACCTTTTGGTGCGGATCTTAAATCAGCAAAAGAATTAAATAAGAAACTCCTTAAGTTTTTTGATGAAGATCAGATCTTTCGTATCGACCACTATCTTGGCAAGGAAACGGTGCAGAATGTTATGGTTACACGGTTTTCAAATGGAATATTTGAACCTTTATGGAACCGGAATTATATCCATCATGTTGAGATAACCTCAGCAGAAAGCATTGGAGTTGAAAGCAGGGGAGGGTACTACGAAAATTCCGGTGCGCTGAGAGATATGATTCAAAACCATTTGCTGCAAATTACGGCACTTATTGCCATGGAACCTCCCTCAGTGAATGATCCTACTGCTATAAGAAATGAAACGCTTAAAGTATTCCAGTCATTTAAACCCTTAAATAGGAATGATATTAACAATCAGGTTGTGCGAGGGCAATATGGCGCTTCAACTTTTCGCGGGAATAAATTGAATGGATATCGGGAAGAAAAAGGTGTTAATCCTGAATCACGGACAGAGACCTTTGTTGCTCTTAAAATGTTCATCGAAAACTGGAGATGGGGTGGTGTACCATTTTATATTCGAACTGGCAAAAGACTGCCTACAAGGGTTACGGAGGCTGTTATTCATTTTAAACCTACACCCCACAAATTATTTTGCTTTGACGAAATGCATATGAACAGCGACAATCAATTGGTGATACGCATTCAACCTGATGAGGGTATATTGCTAAAGTTTGGAATGAAGGTGCCCGGTGCAGGTTTTCGTGTTCAGGAAGTGAACATGGATTTTCATTATTCTGATTTAGGCGATAAAAAAGTTCCGGAGGCTTACCAGAGACTTTTACTGGATTGCATGAATGGAGATGCAACACTTTTTACACGTGGCGATGCAGTTGAAGAAGCGTGGAGATTTATAGATCCGATTCTTGAGTATTGGAAAACAGACAACAACAATATTCTTTGCGGATATCCATCAGGAACATGGGGGCCAAAAGAAGCAGATGAGTTAATTGAAGGGAAATATTTAAGTTGGAGATATCCTTGCAAAAATTTGACAAATGATGGAATTTTTTGTGAACTTTAAGAATTTACACAAATATGAAACCTGAAGTAAAGATTTTCACCACACCTGAAACAATGGCAGAATCATTGTCAGAGGAGTTTTATCGATATGTAAATAGCTGTTTACTTACAAGAAATAAGTTGAATATTGCTTTATCCGGGGGAAATACACCTACCTTATTTTTTAAATGCCTTAGTGATTTCGATCAACAGAAGGCAAACAAAATGGATTGGAGAAGAATTCATTTTTTTTGGGGAGATGAGCGCTGTGTACCACCAAACCATAAAGAGAGCAATTATGGAAGCGCAAATAAAGTTTTGTTTAGCAAAATAAACATACCTGAATCAAATATTCATCGTATCGAAGGAGAAAATGATCCTGATGTAGAAGTTGGAAGGTATTCAAACCTGCTTCAAAAACTTATTGAAAAGAAAGGTGGGATTCCAATTTTTGACTGGATCTTTCTGGGTTTAGGTGAGGATGGACATACTGCTTCAATTTTCCCAAACCAGTTAGATTTAATAACTTCTGATAAAATCTGCGGGATTAGCATCCATCCTGAATCTGGACAAAAAAGGATCACTCTTACTGGAACTGTTTTGAATATGGCAAAACGGATTACTTTTCTGGCTACAGGGGCAAATAAGCAGGAAGTAATCAGTCATATAATCAATAAGGATAAATCTAAACAATATCCGGCGGCTAAAATACAAGCCCAAAATGGTTTTCTGGATTGGTATCTTGATGCTTCAGTTGCAGAGCAAATCTAAGAGTTAAGTTTTTAATATTTGGTGTCTGAATGGAGTCAATAATATATAAAAATTTAATGTTGATACATGAATTGACATGCTTTATCAAATAGAGGTTCAAGTATTCGATTAATTACTTCTCAGTCCTTAATTTTGTATAGTATCCTATATTCTCAGAGAAGTGAAAAACCCTGCAAACCCATTAATTTATATCATTGATAGTAATTCAGGTTACAGAAAAATTTTGGATACTTGTTTCAATGCATTAAAATTTTCTAACCTGCGTACTTTCGAAACCTGTGAGGCTTGCCTGGAATCTGATGAGATACCTGATATTATTATTCTTGATCATGCAATGAAAGAATACCATATTTCAGGTTTGGATTTTCTTATCAGTTATAAACAACAATATTCAAATACACATTTTCTTTTCTTTTCATCAGACGCCAGTGTTGATATAGCAGTAAGATCAATAAAATGGGGTGCTTGTGATTACTTTATTAAAAGTAAAAAAGGTTTGGAGCAGCTTATACTTAGGTTCAATAATTTGATACAGTCTTATAAGCTGATGCGGAGAAAACAATTTGTATACAATGCTGCTATTATATCTTTAGGAATGTTTAGCCTGGTATTTGCAATAGCAATTCTATTGTATAATTAGGAATGTATTTAATTTCCTGAACTTTCTATTTTTCTTCTTTCAATTCTAATGTCTTCGGTATATTTAATAATACTAATACTTGTATTTTCGTTGAATCCATAAATTTTATTTTTTTTGAATGAATATGACGAAAGAAGCAAATCAGGCTGATAATACCGGATGCAATCACACGAAACTTCTCCATATTTTTTTAGTGCTGAAATAAAAAATGTTCCCAAATCATATCCCAGGAAGGTATAATTTAAACCTGTCCCTTTTGATGTAGTCATAAAAGGTTCATATTTTAATGCAGTTCTGCATTTTGCAACAAAAGACTTCACCTGTAAATCGTTATAGTCAATGAAAAAAGGAGAATATATTTCCACATTCATATCATGAAAATAATCTATTCGAATGCTTTTAAACTTTTGCCATATGGGCATACCAAAAACTTTGATCTTTTTTGTTTTATGAACAAAATACAATTTTGTTAGTACATCGCTAACTTCAGGTTCATAAGAAGAAGCTACGATTACAATATTCTCAAGTGAATCAGATAAGTACTTACTTATATTATATTGTAATGTATCATTTATGTGAATCTCAGTAAATCTCAATGTATCACCATCTGATCTATCTTTAAGTTTCTCTAGAAGCACGGTTTTAAATTGGTCAATTTCAGCTTGCTTAAATAAATTGCGCTTGCAGATAAACAAAATATTTTCATTATAATTCTCAGATAAATAATCCGACCAGATTTCCAATTCACTAATATGAGAAGGCAATACCTGAAAAAGATTAGGATTATGCCTGAGAGTAGAGTCATCTTTCATAAGAGGGGGAACAAAAGGGATCATTTTTTCAGTAGAAAACTTGTTCATTAAAGCTACATTATCAGGGAGAAAGGGGCCAAGAATAAGATTCGGTTGTATTATTTCCAAATCACCAATTATCTTTTTTACTTTGTTTGTGTCAGCTTCCGAATCATATACAAAGAGATTAATGTCAATATTTCTTTCCTTAAGGCTATCAATAGCAAGTAATAAACCTTCATAAAATTCAACTGCGACACGACCTTTAAAGTGACTTTGTTTTTGGTGTATATCTATAGAGTCAAGAGTGTCATTATCTGAATTATAATCATGGCTAAATTTTTCATCAGCGAAAAAAGGAAGAACCAAAGCAACTTTAACTGCAGTTCGCATTTTGTATGCCGATGCAATTGAATCGCACTGTTGAATCGATAGTCTTGCCATTTCAGAAACCAACAGAATTGAATCAAGAGCACTACTGTATGTCAAACTACCGTAATCAGAATATGGCGGAATAATAATAACCTGACCTGTTTTTAATCCCCATCTTAATTCTTCATTCGCCAGGATAAGTGCAGATACCGAAATTCCATAATCCTTTGCAATCCGATATAAGGTATCTCCCTGCTGAACAGTATAATAAATAGTCTTTTTTTGAATTGTATCCTCTGCAGCAGGCTGTGGTTTCAATAGATGTTGCTTAGGAATTTTAATAGTCTGTCCAATGGAAATTCCTGATGCACTTTCAGGATTGTATTTGTAAATAGCTGCCAACGGTACTTTGTATTTTCTGTGAAGAGAAGAGGAAGTTTCTCCTGCCTGTACTATATGGAATATAAAATCCTTATTTTCTTTCGTTGTTGTCTGAACATCAGTTTGTATGACAGATGCAATTTTAGAATCTGCAGGTATTCTTAGTGTCTGACCAATACTCAGAGGATTTAAAATAGCAGAAGGATTGGCTTTTTTAATATCTTCTTCAGTAACCTGGTATACTTTGCAGATAGAAAATAGTGTATTGCCTTTAGCTACTTTATGTATGTAATATATCTCCCCCTTGTATATTACTTTTTGATTTGATTTTTCAATTACAGGAGAAATATTTTGAGCATTTAAGATGGAAATAAAACTGAAAATAATTCCAACCACTGTGAGTAAGGAAATTTTTGTATTATTAATCATTAGGGATGAGGTATATTAATCATTTTTTGATGTAAGGAATTAATTGTATCTGTATTGAAACTGATTCATTCTGATTTAGAAAGAAAAGCATTGATATTATTCTCTATTCGCTGCTCAAGATTTGAATCATCTGCTTTTATGAAATTTTCACCAGTAATGTTTTCAAAAAGTTCAATGTATCTTTCGCTTACCTCTTCAATAAAATCATCTGACATTTCCGGTATTTTTTGTCCTTCTTTACCCTGAAAGCCATTACTAATAAGCCATTGTCTAACAAATTCTTTTGATAATTGTTTTTGTTGTTCACCTGCATTAAATCGATCCTCATACCCTCCCCGATAAAAATAGCGAGAGGAATCTGGTGTGTGAATTTCATCGATCAGATAAATCATTCCATCTTTTTTTCCGAATTCATATTTTGTATCAACAAGAATTAATCCCATCTTTTCAGCCATTTCAGTTCCTCGCTGGAACAACTTGCTTGTGTATTCTTCAAGTCTCACATAATCTTCTTCTGCAACAATACCGCTTGAAATGATTTCTTCCCGGGAAATATCTTCATCGTGTCCTTCACTGGCTTTAGTTGTAGGAGTAATGATGGGTTTTTCAAATTTTTGGTGTTCCTTCATTCCCTCAGGCAAAGGAATTCCACACAAATTTCTACTGCCTTCACGATACTCGCGCCATGCATGTCCTGTGAGATATCCGCGAATAACCATTTCTACTTTAAAAGGTTCCGCAAAATGGCCCACAGTTACCATTGGATCAGGAGATTCAATTTTCCAGTTAGGAACAATGTCGGAAGTTGCATCTAGAAATATTGAAGCTATCTGATTCAGAACCTGACCTTTATAAGGAATTCCTTTAGGCAATACGACATCAAATGCTGAAATACGATCTGATACAATCATGACCATTATTTCATCGTTTATATTGTAAACGTCTCTGACCTTGCCATGGTATATTCCCTTTTGGCCTTTAAAAGTAAAATTAGTTTTTGTTAATGCCTGCATCGTATAAGATTTATTGTTCAATTATTTACTATATCTTGTTTGGGATTGCTATATGCTTCAATTATTTTCTTTACCAGATCGTGCCTAACCACATCCCTTATATCGAAATGAATGATGGCTATTCCAGATATTTTTTTTAATAATTCGAGTGCGCGTAATAAACCTGAATTCTGACTTTTAGGAAGATCTATTTGTGTTGTATCTCCGGTAATTATGAATTTTGCATTTTTGCCCATGCGGGTAAGAAACATCTTCATTTGGTTGATGGTAGTATTTTGACCTTCATCCAAAATTACAAATGCATTATCGAGAGTTCGGCCGCGCATATAAGCTAGTGGGGCAATTTCAATGGTACCATCATCAATGTATGTCAATAGTTTTTTTGCAGGGATCATATCGCGTAAGGCATCATAAAGTGGCTGAAGGTATGGATCAAGTTTCTCCTTCATATCACCAGGAAGAAATCCAAGGTTTTCTCCTGCTTCTACAGCCGGGCGACAAAGAATTATTCTTCGAACTTCCTTATTTCGGAGCGCGCGTACAGCAAGCGCAATAGCTGTATATGTTTTTCCTGTTCCGGCAGGACCAAGTGCAAAAAGCATATCGTTGGCAAGGTACTCCTGAACTAGTTTTTGCTGGTTTACCGATGTTGCCTTTATTTCTCTTCCATGATTCCCAAAAACCAGGATATCAGTTTTTTCCAGTTTTTTTGCGATCCAGGAATCATCATTTGCTTCAAGAAGATCCTCTACATCCTGAATTGTCAGCTTATTGTATTTGTGATAGAAAGCTATTAACAGGTCCAGTTTTTCCTCAAACAGAGGAATTTCTTTTTCATCACCAATGGCTATTACTTCATGCCCCCGGGCAACAATTTTTAATTTTGGAAAACGGGATGCAAGCTTATTAAGAAGTACATTATTGACACCATAAACGTTTACCGGATCAACACCTTCTAAATATATCGACTTTTCGATCATAAAAAATTTGACAATTATATGTACTTTTAAGCCTTACAAAATAAACCTATTTTTTAAAGATATTCAATTAATTTGAACCTGTACATTCCCTTAAATGTCTATAATAACTTTAACAACTGATTGGAATAAGAGCGATTACTACATTGGTGCAGTAAAGGGGAAAATTCTTACTATTGATCCTGCAACTCAAATAGTGGACATTAATCATCAAATCCAGTCTTTTAATGTTATGCAGGCAGCATTTGTTATACGCAATTGCTATTCAAATTTTCCGGAAGGTACTATACACATAATTGCTGTGAACGCAGCCTTGACTCACAAAAAATCTTTGCTGATACTAAAAATTGAGAATCATTTTTTCATAACCACTGACAATGGAATTTGCGGTTTGCTTTCTTCTGATGCACCAGAGGCAGTATACAAGATTAAGAAATCAGAGTTTAATAGTAATTTTCTAAGTATTGATACATTTATAAAAACCGCTTTTCATATTATTAATGGCGACGATTTTAATAAATTTTGTGATCCTGTTAAGGAATATGAAAGGCAGGTACCTTTGCGTCCTGTAATTGATAAAAACCTGATCAATGGCAGTGTAATTTATATCGATTCTTTTTCTAATGCCATTACAAATGTTACAAAAGAGACTTTTGAGAAGATAGGTCAGGGGAAGCCTTATGAAATTTTTATTCAGAGCAATCACTATCGTATTGATAAAATAAATGAAACCTATGAAGATTCAATGTCGGGAGAATTGCTGGCAATTTTTAATTCTGTGGATTTGCTGGAGGTTGCTATAAACCATGGAGCTGCTGTTGATTTACTGAATTTAAAAATAAGCTCAGCCATAAGAATTAAATTTTATGATGAAAAGCCGGGTAGTAAATTAACACTTACAGGGGAATAATAGTATACAATATGGAGAAGAAGCTGGAATCATTTAGAAGATTGTTGGAGATAATGGATGAATTGCGGGAAAAATGTCCCTGGGACCGTGAACAAACTTTTGAAACACTTAGGAATTTAACCCTGGAAGAGGCCTATGAATTGGCAGAGGCAATTACAAAAAATGACAAGGATGAAATAAGAAAAGAGCTCGGTGATCTTTTGTTACATATCGTGTTCTATGCTAAAATTGCTTCTGAGAATAAATACTTTCATATAGGCGATGTTATTGACAGTTTATGTGAGAAACTTATTTTCAGACATCCCCATGTTTTTGGTGATGTAGATGTACAGAACAGCTCTGAAAATGTATCGAAAAACTGGGAGGAATTGAAACAACGAGAAGGAGTGGAATCTGTGCTTGCCGGTGTGCCAGTTTCATTGCCTGCATTGATTAAGGCCAACCGGGTTCAGGATAAGGTGCGTGCAGTTGGATTTGACTGGGATGAGCGTGAGCAGATATGGGACAAGGTTAATGAAGAACTAAATGAGCTTACCCAGGAAGTTAAAAAAGGGAATCAGCTCGAGATGGAAAAAGAGTTTGGCGATCTTCTTTTTTCAGTAGTGAATGCTGCCAGATTGTATGGAGTTGATCCTGAAAATGCTTTGGAAGGCACAAATCGCAAGTTTATTAAACGATTTAATTATCTTGAAGAACAAACCATTAAGAAAGGTCGTTCGTTAAAAATGATGACACTTGAGGAGATGAATGAAATTTGGGAGGAAGCAAAGAAATATGATTAATAAATTGCATTAAGAATTAATAATATGTTTAAAATCAAATCTTACATTATTTTCATCTTTCTGCTATTTTCTATGTCCGAAAGCTACGGACAAATTATTAAAACAAGACTTGATTTTGTAGGAGGTATATCTGCAAGAGAATTTTTGCATGGAGGCATAAGGTATCAGTACACAGATTTTACCCAGCTTGGGGCTTATTATGGTGGTGATGTTGGAGCTTATCCTGAGACGATTACTACATGGAGCCTGGATCATATGATACATTTCGGGAATCATGGATTTTACACCAACCGGCCGGCTTGGTACGCACGTCAGGGATATACTCAGGTTAAAAGTATAGCTGCTGATCGGATATATCATTTTTCGTATTTAAACCTGGCAGTAGGAAGGGAATTTGGAATAAGCAACTGGTTTGGAGTTAACCTCGATCTGGGATTTATTTTACAGGTGAGGGAAAGACAGGAGTGGAAAGCTGCAAATCTGGATGATATTTACAATGGCAAGTGGTATTGGTTGCCCTTATTCAGAGTTCAGGTGTTCTTTTCTATATAGAAGATTTTTGAGTTACTTCTGTTGCTGGTTTTTCCCTCAGGGTGAAACCCTTGGTGTTCGAAACCTTCATTTCAACTACATTATATAACAAAATACTTTTTGTAATTTTACTTCGGTTAGAGCCCTTTCAGGGCCAGATTACAGCATGCTAAAATTAACAATTATAGATTTCGAACACAAAGGCATCGCCCCAGGATATAGCTCGTACTTATATATCACTCTGAAGGGGTGAGAGAATAACTTATTCTACCTCCGGTTCGTTTTCGTCGGGTTCACGTCCTGTAATGGCTTCATAAATTCTGGTAGGTACAGGCGGACATCCTTTTACTACTACTCCTTTGTCTTTCATGAAACGGGTGCAATTGCCCACAAACAATGTTCCTTCTATCGCATCATCAACACCTTTTCCAATTGCAATATGAAATTTCCCATCGTGTAAAACATAGGGAGTCATATCCTCCTTAAAACGACGTAAAAAAAGCATTAGAGTAGATTGACAAGCACTGCAGGATTCTTTATCGTAAATCTTTATGTTTTCAAATTCAAGTGATACATTGGTGGGAGGAGCCTTATAGGGGGAAATGAACTCTTCATACTTTTCGGGAAACACTTCATAGGCATTCTGCTCTAATGGTAATTTGCATCGTTCAGAAACCAATCTTAAGTGTGGTATCTCTTTGGGATCGAGTCCCATTAAAATACAGCCATAAATATCTGCACCCAAAGGATTCCAACTGGCTACACAAAAATCAGATTGTTTGGCTTCTCCGCCTGATGGTCCCAGACCTTCCATACCGATGTATCCGTCAATTACCGTTAGGTCCGGTAATAATATTGTAGCAAGATCAGAAATGGCAGAATCAAGTGTTTTTTCCGGAAATTCCTTGTTGAGGTATTCCATTTGATGGTAACGCACTTTTTCGTGGCGGTACAAACAGCCTTTCATATTTTTTATACCAAGAGTAACCCCGGTATGCATATGTGTTTTAGCAACGGGTACTGAAATTTTAAAATCATATTCGAAAACCGGTGAACATATTTTTGTACTTTCTAATACACGGCCGGCAAGAATTTCTTTTTTTATGGGTTTGTGCTGATCAAAGTCGATTAGCTCCACACCGTATTTTTCCACAACATCGGTTACTCCACCTTTTTTAAATGCTCCCATTGTATCAATACCCACCAGAGGACTTTCCCCAACAGCTATTTTAGATGCTCCGGCCTGTTGTATTGTTTCTATTACTCCGGCAATAGCTTGTGGGTGTGTATTGTATCCACGACCTATACTGGCTGCCCTGCCTATATTTGGTTTTATTAAAACAGATTTTCCTTTTATTCTGCTCAGATCGAGTGTTGATAACGCCTTAACAACGTTTTCGAACGGTCCCTGCTTCCCTGCAATGCTGACAATCGGTTTATTCATTGTGTGTGAAAGGAACCAAAATTAGCAAAAATGATACATTCATTACACTTTGTATGAAGTGAAATTTTCATTGCAGGGAATAATGTGTGAGGATTTAATAATAGAAACCGGTAAACTAAGTTGAAGTATTAGTCCAGTCACCCAATTGTTTTCCTGTCAGACTTTCAATACTGAGTTTGAGAATAAGCATATTTTTAATGCTTTTCTCACTGTATGCATTATTCTCTGTTTTTCCATAATGCTCCATGATCACATCCAGCCCCTTTTCCATTTCCTGCAGGTCAGAAATTATCTCAATAGTACCATAGCCAATAACTGAGCGATATTTAGTAGACCAATCACATGCAAATTCACCTTTAACTATTTCTGAAGAGTAAGTTATTTCAAAACATACCTTCTTGTTTTTCCGGATCAGGTTAATCTTCTTACCTTTTGTAGCCGAATGAAAGTACAGGGCATTTTCATGATAACCATAATTAAAAGGAACAATGTATGGGAATTCATTGTCAGAAATTGCTACCCTGCATATTTCTGATTTGTTCAGTATTTCATTAATTATGCTCTTATCAGTTATTTCGTTGTTTTTTCTATGCATATAATTTTAATGTATTGTACTATTTGCCTTTTCTTATTCGAATTAAATAGGCCAGGTTCAGTGTGAATGATAAACCAATCAGAAAACCTGTAACAAAAGCAAGCACCGGGGTATTTTCCAGAAAGAGATAATTGATAATAAATCCCAAAAGGCCAAGAAACAATGAAAACTGGCCAATTACAATAAATAATTTATTTTTTTTCATTTCTATAATGTTTCAGTGTGCACAAGATAACAAAATTTGTCTTATTTGTGGCTGCACTTGTTGAACTGATTTTAACAGCTGCTGTTTAGTCACCTAGAGAGTAGCCAGAATTTCCATAGCGCTTTTTTCCCTGGCAGAAATATCCCTGAGAATGGATGATGCCTGGTGGATATATTCAATATTATTTGACGTAGAAGTCTTTTCGAATAAGCCAGAGACAGAATTCCAGAGACTTGCGATTTCAGCAAATGCTTCATTTCCTGATTTAAGTTGATTAAGCTTGAGTAAATTATAACTCTCTTTAAGAAAATCACGGTATAAGTTACGGAACAATGCACCACCTGTGCCAGCTTTTTCCATGAGCATAGCAGTGGTATTAAATTCATCCGAAATATTTTTACTATGCAGGAACCATTTGATGATTTCAGAACTAGTCTTTAAAATTCCTTTGTACCCAATATTTGTAATCGGGGGATTCAGATAATCCCTGGCATTATTTCTTATTGCAGTCAGAATAGCATTCTCAAGTTCTGTAGATTTATTTGTCTTTCTTAAAGTGTAATACAGGTTCTTAGAGGACATGGGCCCCTTCTCCGCTCTTGCCAGAGCCAGACTTTTCAGGGAAGTTTTAACTTTTCCACCTTGTTGCCTGGTATCGATTACATAGGCTGTAGTATCATCGTAACCATACATGGCAACATAGTGGGCAGCAAAATGGAAAGCTCTGGAGAAATATTCCAGATGGTAGCAATCCAATTTTAAACCTACTACATTCCCGTTATCCAGAAGTTCTTTTGCATTTCTCCATGCCTTTTGCTCCGAGGATGTCTCCTTTGCTGTTAAGTCAAGTTTCAGATTTCTGGCAATATTTTGAGTAAGTACATCTGGTTTTATTCGTCCACCAATGAAAGGATAAGCCATGGATTTCATATTCCAGAATATAAATCCAAGTCCCTCACCTAAACCAAAAAGCATGGGTTCACTTAGTTCAATTCCTATTTGTCTGAGCAATGTACCAGTTGCTGTTGTTTCACAATGCTGGCCATCAAAAGGCTTAAGATTTTGTATTATCATGGCACTAAAATAATATCAATTCCTGTCAACCCTATGTCAGTACTGAAAAATATTTATTATATTGACCTCGTAAAACTAAAACTCTAAACATGTTACTATCAATTTCCGATTCATGGCAAACCATGGATCTTCTTGAGAAGATCTATTGGTGTTTTGCAATCCCGTTTTCCTTGCTATTTGTAATTCAGATAATCATTACCTTCTTTGCGGGCGATATGGATTCTATCGAAGCCGAGGGCGATGCGGATGCTGCAGTTGATGACGATACCGGCATCGATTTCCAATTTCTGACACTTAAAAATCTTATAGCCTTTTTTACAATTTTTGGCTGGACAGGAATTGCTTGTATTAATGGTGGAATGAGTACTCTTGCAACTGTATTCATTTCTATAGCTTTAGGCCTGGTTATGATGACCATAATGGCTTCCATTGCTTATTTTATGGGCAAACTAACTGACGATGGCACACTTAATCTTAAAAATGCAAAAGGCAAAGTAGCCAGTGTTTATTTGAGAATACCTGCGAAACGAAAGGGTACCGGGAAAGTGCAGGTTAAAGTTCAGGGACTGCAAACCCTTGATGCTATTACAGATAGTGAAGAAGATATTGCAACAGGAGCTCTTGTTGAAATAATTGAAGTTGTTAACGACGATATATTATTAGTAAAACTTAGTGGTAATTAATCAAATAAATTAAAATTATGGGACAATATTTAGTATTAGTATTTGTTGTTGCGATAATATTTGTTTTTATTCTTATTGTATCTTTTTTCCGCAGATACAAGCGCTGTCCTTCCGACAGAATACTTGTTGTTTACGGAAAAGTTGGAAAAGGAATTGAAACAACATCGCGCTCAGCAAAATGTATTCATGGAGGCGCAGCCTTTATCTGGCCGGTAATTCAAGATTATGCATTTCTTGATCTGACACCCATATCCATTGAAATTAATCTTACCAATGCACTTAGTAAGCAAAACATTCGTATAGATGTTCCTTCCCGTTTTACTGTTGGGATTTCAACCGAACCCGGGATAATGACCAATGCTGCCGAACGGCTTTTGGGTTTAAACCATGAAGATATCAGCAACCTTGCAAAGGATATAATTTTTGGACAGCTAAGACTTGTTGTTGCTACCATGGACATTGAAGAGATCAACAGCAATCGCGATAAATTTCTTGAGGCTGTATCTTCTAATGTGGAACAGGAATTGAAGAAAATTGGATTGAAGCTTATCAATGTTAACGTTACCGACATTAACGATGAATCTGGCTATATAGAAGCTCTCGGTAAGGAGGCTGCTGCAAAAGCAATTAACGATGCGAAAAAGAGTGTTGCAGAGAAGAACAGAGATGGTTCTATTGGAGAGGCAAATGCAATGCAGGAACAAAGGGTTAAGGTGGCAAGTGCCGATGCTACTGCAGTGGAAGGAGAGAATACGGCAAAAATTACCATTGCCAATTCAGATGCTGGGAGACGTGAAAAGGAAGCTGAAGCTGAACGTAAGGCTGTTGCTGCCGAAAAAGTAAGTCAGGCAAAGGCTTTGGAAGAAGCTTATGCTGCTGAAAAAGTTGCTGAAATGTCCAGGGCACAAAGAGATAAAGAATCTCAGACAGCCGATATTGTTGTACCCGCTAAAATTGACAAAGAAAAAGTAGAGATTGCAGCAGAAGCAATTGCTGAACAAACCCGAAGACATGCCAAAGGGGATGCAGATGCGATCTATATGAAAATGGAAGCCGAAGCAAAAGGTATTTTTGAAATACTTAGCAGACAGGCACAAGGATTTGAAAAACTGGTTGCTGCCGGTGGTAACGATCCTACAGATGCAGTTCGCCTTATGATTGCTGACAAACTACCGGAACTTGTTAAAACTCAGGTTGAGGCTATCAAAAACCTTAAAATCGATAAGATTACTGTTTGGGACAATATGTCAAGTGGTAAGGATGGTAAATCACCTACTTCCGCTAATTTCTTATCAGGGATGTTAGGATCATTGCCTCCTTTCGAAGAGCTGTTTAAAATGGCCGGAATGGAATTGCCTGATTATCTGAAAGGAAAGAAAGTTGAAGATGCAAAGCCAGCTGAGAAGAAAGTTGACACGAATTCTGAGAAGAAAAAAAGTAATCCTCCTGCATTGAAAAAGCCTGATGACAAGGGCGATAAGAAATAATAACACTCATTAAAAGGAGGCCATTCAAACTGAATGGCCTTCTTTTTGTTATATGTAGATAGAAAGATCTAAAGTACTTTTATTAACAATTAGATTTGGACATACTTATTAAAGCTGAGCGAAACATATTACATTAGTATATCGTAAGAATTGAGACTACGGAGAGGCTTATAAATTAGTAATCAAACTAGCAATGGACATGGTAAAAAGGAAAGAAATAAACATTCCGGTGAAGTACAGAATAATACTGATTGTACTGGCATTCGCAGGCACAAACCTATTTAGTCAGACATTTGAAGTAGGACAGAAATTTCCGGATATTGTGATGAAGTCACCTGACGGGAAACAACTAAGTCTGTCATCCCTGGAAGGGAAAGTTGTTTTGGTAGATTTCTGGGCTTCCTGGTGTGCGCCCTGTAGAAGAGAAAATCCTCTTATTGTTGAAGCTTATCATAAATACAAAGATGATACCTTTAAAAATGGAGAGGGATTTACAGTCTTTAGTGTGTCACTGGATATGAAGCAGAAATCCTGGGTAGATGCCATTGAAAAAGACAAACTCGAATGGCCATATCATGTAAGCGATTTGAAGGGGTGGGCAAGTGAGGCAGTCAAAACATATGGTGCGAGTAGAATTCCGATTAGTTATTTAATAGACGGAGATGGAGTAATTCTTGCCGTTAATCCAAGGGGACCAGAACTTGAATCTCAACTTAAAAAGCTTAGGAAGAAAAGATTTTTGTTCTTTTAGTTCATTTTTCCTAAAGTCATTTGATACCTCTCATTGAATGAGATCATATTGGCATGATTTTGATGTAATAAATGCCAGAAAAATAGCGCAGCATCTGCAAGAAATGATCAGCGCTGCTTTATTGTGGTATGCAATATAACATCTATTTCAGAGTAAAATACTACAACTAAAATTTTTGTCTTTTAACTTGTTGTGTCAGACTATAAATTATTGTAATAAAATAAAGGGGGAGACAGGATATATGTCGTGGGAGACACTATTGATGAAAGGGGAGACTGCATATATATTATGGGTGACACTCTGGATGAAATGGGAGACTGTATATTTGTTACTGTTGACACTATGGATGAAAATGGAGACTGTGTATATGTTATGAGTGACACTATTGATGAAAGGGGAGATTGCATATCTGTTATGGGTGACACTATTGATGAAAAGGAACACTGTATATATGTTATGAGTGACACTATGGATGAAAATGGAGACTGCATATCTGTTGTGGGTGACACTATGGATGGAAGAGGAGACTGTATAAATGTCGTAGGACACTATAGATAAAAGAGGAGTGACCTTCCCTAAAATAGCCTGACAGATTTATACTGTATTTGGATTGTTAAGGAGTATAATTGCCGCATTACATCGAACTCATGTTATTTTAAAGCAATAAAAAAACCAGCAATTATTACAATTGCTGGTTTTTAATGTTTTTTAGGGCTTTGTTTACTTTTTCAATCCTGCACGGGCTTTCTCAAGTAAAGCATGGAGCTGATCAACAATAGCAGCCTTTGCTGCTTTAAAATCGCTTGGACTGTAAGCAACTTCACAGCCTAGATCAATGTACAATTGATCAATCTCAGTGTCGGGATCATATTCTTTTCCGTTGTATTTGTAAACGCATACTTGAACATCATCAACCATTTCACAGCAGGCTGTTACATCTTTTGCCTCGCAAATTTCTTCCTGAAAACAAGATTCTTCCGGATCTTTTTCACAACTGTACCATGTTGTTACTATAATTCCTAGCAAAACGGCACTTAGCAAATAAATTGTCTTTTTCATATATATACTTTTAAGTTGTTAAATTAGTGTTTCATATTTTCAGTACGATGATAATTAATTAAAGTTACTCTATTAATCATCAAATTAAACTACAATCAATACAAATATATTGCCATAAAATCATTTCACCCCGGTGTCATATTTTACCAGTTTTGGATAAAATTTTAGTTTTAATAAAGTATGGGCTGCACTAACCGTAATTTTCATCTTATCCCGATCGTTTTTGTTATCAAGTCCACTTCGGCTTTTCCCATCAATACTGTATGATTTTACCAATGTACCTTTTCTATTTAATGTAGCGACTTCATCTCCGGATTTCTCCTGTTTTTTATTGGTTTTTTTGGATTTTCCAGACAAAATATCCCTAATAAATACTTCGAAATGGTAAGAATAATCTTCACCAAAACTTTGCATACCAAGTGCTGAAGCATCAAGCTTATTACTGATAATTACAGTTTTTGGCACATAAATGGCACCTTGAAGAATAAATACCTGGCTGTTGATCGTTTTAAACTCCAGTTTATCCAGGTTGTCAATTCCCGGAAGATATTGGGCCACATCTTGCACCGCAGGATAATTATAGATACCACCCTTCTCCAATTTAATGGTATCAGCTCTTACGAAAAATTTATCCATAATCATGGAATCATTTCTCATTAATATCTGGGCGTCAAGTCTGGATGTAAGAATACCTGAAATGTTTTCATAGCTTATGGCAGGTTCATAATACTCCTTAAAGTTGTCGAAGTCTTTCAGCAACTGGTTAACGTTCATTCCTCTTACGCTATTCTTCACCGACAGTGTCTGTTCATTGTCCTTAATTGAATACTTTACTGAAGTGTTGTGCTTGCCTTCAAAAGCATTGAATTTAAATTGATCGACAATGTACATAGTATCAGTAATATTGAATTTGGCAGAAATATTCTCTACCAAAGCCTTGTTGTATGTGAAGCTGTTTATCGAAATTTTTCCCTTAAAAAGATAGCGCCAATTTGTAGGTACTGAGTCTACAGGTGGAGGTGGTTCAGGAGTATTCTGCATTTCTGCTAATTGTCTAGCGTATTGAACCTTTCCTTTTAATCCTTTAACTGTATCGATCGGTGGTGGTGAAGGTTCCTCAGCAGGTATGAAAGGTAGAAACATGTTGTAATTAAGATCGCCAAGATCAATTTTACACTGGACAAATAATCTTTCAGCCTGGTTCTTTATTACCGTGTTATACAGGTTACTAATTTTCGTTGAATCAATCTTAAATTCAATGCCGCTAAATATACCATGCATATCATCAATTGCAATAGTATCAGGCTTCATAAATACTTTTCCTGAGAATTTATCTATACTCATTAAAGTGTCAGGCATTTCAGCCAATACATTAATAAACCAAAGTCGTATTGATGAGCTTTCAAAAAGCAGGTCATTGATCTGTTCGGTAATGGAGTCTGTTTTGATTTTGCCGGCAGATTCAATTTTAGCTCTAACTACACCACTTAACTTATTCACCAAAGTATCAGGTAGCAATTCCTTCACTTGTTCCAGATCCAGCTTCAGAATGGTATTCAAATCATACTGCGGGTTTTCTAAATCTCTGACCTTGGCCTTCCCGTTAAGTTCGATGCCATTGGCTATAAATCGAATGGTACTAAAGTTAATAGCCATAGAATTAGGCTGGCTTAATTTTCCAACGATAGATGCTTTTAAGGAAGAGTTTTTGATATTTACTTTGTATGAAGGAATTGAAGCATATAAGTTACTTAATGCAATACTTTTGGGTTTATATGCCACTTGTCCGGAGAATGATTTAATGGAAAGAGACGAATCCAGATCAGCATTCAAATTACGAATGTCAATATCTGCACGGCTGGTTTCCATTAGATAATCGATGAAGTCAGAGCTAATAGAATCTGGCAATTGACCTTTGGTAGATAAGCTTGCATTTATCCGGCCACTTACATTTTGAGCTACTGAATCAGGTATGAAATCTTTGAATTCAGACAATACAATTTCCAAATTCGTTTTTACATTGTATTTGGGGTGGTCAATGTCCTGAAGGGAAAATTCTATATCGAATTTGCTCTGATCAGTCTCAAAATGGAAAGTCTTAAAATCGAGACTGGTAGTTTGGTTATTATTTAATATTCCATTTGTTATGTGCCCTATGAAATTGATGTTTTTTAACATGGGATAATCAGTAGTGTTTAAGTTGCCATTTAGCATTGCTAAATCTAAGTCAATATGAGGCAAAATTGAATCTGATACTATTCCATTAATCTGTGCATCCAGATTTAAATTTCCGGATACATTCTTAATACCGTAATCTTTAAGCATTTGTTCGGGGGCATACTTTATCAATTCACCAATATTGAGTTTTGCTTCAGTAATACTAATATTAGCACTCATTTCATCTTTAAAAAACAGGCTGCCGGAAACATTCAGGTCAATACCATCACTTACCAATTTAAGTTCATCGATACTCACGGAATCATCAGCGTATCCGCAATCGAATTTTACTTCAGTCTCTTGCATTTTATATAGATTGGTTCCTTCCATATTGCAATCAGTAAGTATTATGCTTCCCCTGGCAGAACCGTTATATATGTTGTTCTCGGCTTCACCCTTTATTTTTATTTGCGGTATTTGGAGCCTGGCTTTTACACCTAGTGAATTGTCGGAATAATTACAAACGATTTCCTTCAATACTAAGTTCTTAAGCAGAATGTTTAAAGGGGTAGTAACAGTGTCAGTTTCTACATCGAGAGTAGTGTCTATCAGAAAGTCGAAATTAGAAGTTCCGGAACTATCTACCAAATATTTAAAATATGCCTTTCTGATCTCAACTTTCATTACTTCAAATTTTTTCTTTATCAGGGGTAAAGATCTAACGGAAACGTACAGATGTTCAATTTTTGCAAGTGTATCAACTATAGATGAGCTTGAATCCTGAGGATTTAGAGTAATAGGTGAGCCAAGCCATACTCCGTTAAATTCGACAGTTGCCAGTGGAAATCTGCGCAAAAGAGTAAAGGATACATCATCAATTTCCATTGGTGCTTTTACAGCGGCGCTCACTTTTTTTACAGCAATGTCAGTTATTTTATCTTCTGAGAGTTTTGCAACAACAATTAGCACAATCAAGAATGAGAAAAAAATGATGATTGTATACATTAATATTTTCAGTAGTTTTTTCATTATAATAATTACTCTATGGTTCTCATTAATTTAAATTAAAATCCATGATGAAACGAATTTACAAATAAGGTACGAAATTTTTAAATTACTTATAACATGTATTGTTTTTCTATTATTTAACAGGAATTAGAAGATCAACAATTCAATTGATTATCGGATAACATCAATTATGCTCTTTTCATGGTTCTTTTGAAGGATAATATTGCCAATAGAAATAATACAACTGTATAAATTAAAATGACATAAAAATTACCGGAGATCTCATTGAATTGAGAACCTGACAGCAATTCCTTTGTTGCATCAACAGCATGTGCAAAGGGAAGAGCATAACCGATAGTCTTAAATATACCCCCTACCATTTTTAATTCTATCCATGCACCGCTGAAAAGTCCAATGGCAGTTATTAGTATTGAGCCTACTCCCGATACCTGATTCACAGTAAATAAAGAACCAAATATAATCCCCAAGCTTACACATGTTAAGGCAATTAGCAGAAACAGAAGTAAGGAAATAAGAATATTACTAAATGCAGCCCCAAGCATTGATCCAACGATCATACATACCGCAACCTGGAGAAACGTAAGAGGTAAAAACGGAAGTATGTATGATAAAATGTAATCAGATGGCTTAAGCGGTGTGGTAAATAGTCTTACCAGAAAGGCACTTTGCTTATCTTTTGCAATCAAAATGGACGAAAACATCATTAAAAAGGCAAAACTAAATATGATAATCCCTGAAGTCAGAGATTGAGGATCAAATATATCTAATTGTATATTTTTATGCATTGAGGAAAAAAGTATCAGCAATGCTATGGGCATTCCTAATCCTAATAATATGGAAACAGGGTCACGATAAATCTCTTTCAAGTTTCGAATGGCCAGACTATAAAACCTCATTATATTGTCTCCTTTCCTGTCAATTGAAGAAAAACATCATCCAATGTTGGTTCCTGCATTTGTATTCCATTTATAATTACATTGTTTTTTTTCAAAGTATCTATTATAGAATCAACATTCAATTGTTTGGCTTTAATCTCTATCCCGTTTTGAATTGTAATTGTTTCTAGTCCTTGTTTATTGAGATCATCAATAATTTCTGCAGTGATGTTCTCTCCCGAAATTTTAAGTATTTGTTTATTCGTGTATCTCTTTTTTAATTCATGTGAGGTGCCTGTTTCTATTATTTTCCCCTTATCCATTATTGCTATTTGATCAGCCAATGAATCAGCTTCTTCCAGGTAGTGGGTCGTAAGCAAAATAGTCTTTTCTGTTTTCAGTTTTTCAATATAATTCCAAACCGATTTTCTTGCATAAGGATCAAGACCCAATGTTGGTTCATCCAGAAACAATATTTGAGGATCGGACATTAAAGCCATTGCTATACTAAGTCGACGTTGCAAACCACCTGACAGTTTTCTTGACTGGTCCTTTCTATCCTCAAGCTCCATCAATTCCATTAAGTTTCTTGCTCTATTTCTCGATTCATTCTTTTTCAATCCAAATACACCACCCATTAAAAGAAGATTCTCTTTTGTGTTTAAATGCCCGGCTATTGCAGTTTCCTGAGGAGAAACCCCGATAATTTCCTTTATTTTTTGCGAATCTTCTTTAATGTCAAGATCCATAATCGATGCAAGGCCTGATGTAGGTTTTAATAAACAACTCAACATTTTAATGGTGGTAGTTTTGCCTGCTCCATTTGTGCCAAGCAGAGAAAAAATCTCACCTTGCTTGATTTCTATGTTTAGCTGGTCTACTGCAACTCTTTTTCCAAAATGCTTTGTCAGGTTTTTGGTTTTTATGGCAGTTTTGTCTTTATTCATATGTTATCATCTTATATTGTTAGTGCAGCAGTTTTCGTGATAATAGATTTTATTTTGTGCTTGATACAATTGAGTGTAGATCTTCATTAGAGAATATTTCGAAGCTTATTTAAAATCTCATTCTCTGTGGATTTCTCATTCTCAATGACTGCATCAAATTCCAAATCCACTGTTGAAGCTTCAAGATTTACTTGTTCAATAAGATCATCGGACACCGGAATATGAACAGATGCATCTCTTGATTTAACTCTTTTAAGACAGGTACTAAAAGAAGTTTCTATTTTAATTAGCTTCAAATTATATTTGTTCTTTAATCTTTTTAAAAAGGGATTAAAATATTCTGTAGTACCTGTCGATTCAATAGTGATCCGATCTGAATCTAAAAGCAAATTGTCAATTTCTTTTTCAACTAAATTAAATCCTTCCATAATGTATTCATCTGAAAGTCTCTCTGATTTAAGAGCCAGCCATACATTTTCTACACGAAAGAATTTAATTCCAAATTTTTCTTGAATTAAGGAACCAATATATGTCTTACCACTTCCTTTCAAACCGATCAGAATTATTACTTGTTTCATAACATTCAATTATCAATATGCCATTTTCATAATTCGATTGTTTACAGCTGCAGGATGTAGAAACAGGCACGAATTTCAATACAGTTTATTTTTTGCATTGTGTTAGCATGCGATTATTTATTAATTCAAGTTTCGCCTAGACTATAAATTTTGCTCCTGCTAAACCAATACCTGCCCCAAGAATCAAAGCAAATACAAATATGGGGATTATTGCTTTTTTATCTTTTTGGAAAACAATAATCATTATCGGGACAGCAGATAATAATGCGATTATGATTCCTTTAAGCCAGGGTGCAATATTCCATTCTACAAAGGGGATGATCAATCCAAGGACAAAATAATGTACAAATGCTGATAAGTTAGCCGACTTTTCAAGTTTCATAATAAGCATTGGAATTACATCAATAATTCCGGCTGTTAGTCCGATTAGAATTGCTATTAATAAATTATTCATAAGTTTTATTATTTTATGACTAAATGAACGTCAACAGATTGGCGGCATGAAATCATTGTGCATTTCGGGATATTTTATTATCAGTACGCCAAACCATTTATTAAATATTATGTTACTCAAATATAGTACTATCCGCGAAATGTTTAAGGCTGAGTTCTACAGCCAGGTATTTATGTTGCCCAAGATCTCACTCAAGGTCTAAGTATTCTTTTTATGGAAGCTGCTTGATCAAGGATTGATAAACTTAACACTATAAGCAAGCTGCAATGATCATAAATTATTCTAATATCGGGATAAATTTCTCAGCTTTTATTATATTTAATAATAAGAAAGCGCATATTATGAGGAGAATTTTATTAGGTGGGTATCTGATTATTTGCATTGCTGTTGTATCAGCACATTCTCAAGCACAACAGGGAGTTCAGAGTCAGTATAAATTCAAGCATATCACAATTGATCAAGGCTTGTCACATAATAGGGTGACATCGGTTTGCCAGGATTCTCAGGGATTTATTTGGATGTCAACTGACTATGGAGCTGATAAGTTCGATGGTATAACAATTGTTCCGCACAGACACGATCCTAATGATGAAAGCACAATATCATCAAACGAAGTAAATTCTATATATCTCGACAGCAAGAACAATTTATGGTTCGCTACAACTGAAGGCCTGGACCTCTATAATATCGATCAAGATAATTTTAGCAGATTTTCTCACAAAGATATTACCTGGCCATTAGGGAATGTTCATGTAATGGATGAAGATAAAGTTGGTAAACTCTGGATTGGAGCTTCATCGGGTTTGTATGCCCTGGATCTTAATTCTTCGGAAATTATATATTTTAGTAATGACGAGGATAATGCCTATGATTTTCCACCGGGTGATATTTACGGACTTTTGGTAGACAAAAATGATAATGTTTGGATCTCAGTTCGTGATAATGGGCTGCGTCTTTATAATCAATCTGATGATACTTTTAAAAGTTTCAGTAATGATCCTGAAGATTCCACATCAATTAGTGACAACCGGATTGAACGGCTGTATGAGGATAGTAATGGCAATATTTGGGCAGGAACGATGGATAATGGATTGAATCAATATGTGCCCGCAAGCGGTTCTTTTATTCGTACTATTCCTGATATAAATAATAGGTATTCAACCAGGGTGAGGGCTATATTTGAAGACCTGAAAGGCAATTTTTTCATTGGTACACGAGGTGGATTGTATATTCGGGATAACTCTACAAATGGGTTTACTCACTATGCATATGAGGGGCATAACTTTTCAAACTTAAGCCAAAACTCAATATTATGCAGTTTTATTGATAAGGCCGGTACACTCTGGCTTGGCACATACTCGGGAGGAGTTAACTATACCGATCTACTAAGAAAAGAATTTATTCACTATGCAGCTGGTAAAGATGATAATCACTTTCTCAATGGTTCTAATATCTATGCTATTACAGAAGATTCAAATGGAAATTTGTGGGTTGGAGGAGACAATGGTTTGAACTTTCTGGATAGAACAACTTATACTTTCAAGTATTTTATTAATGATCCGGATGATCCTAATTCTTTAAGCTACAATGATATTAAAAAACTAGAATGGGATGCTTCAGGTAATTTATGGGTTGGAACAAACAATGGCGGGTTAAATTACTATAATGTGGAAACAGGTAAATTTAAATCATACATGAATGATCCCGACGATCCCAATAGTCTGGCCGGAAATCAAATATATGGTTTACTGAATGATATTGACAACAATCTTTGGATTATTACAAATGCCGTCAATGGCAATTCATACTTAAATATTGATTACTTGCCAAATGGATCTGATAAATTTATTCATTTGAACGAAGGAGCCAATTATGGATTTGATCAAAATGAATTTGGGGATGTTTATATTGGAGGTGAAAATGGATTTTGGATTTTCACCAGAAAGGACAGTTTATTTACTTTTTATTCAAATGATACGCTTTATGGTTTTATAAACGCGATAAAAAAAGATTCTGAAAACCGACTTTGGATAGGAAGTATAACAGGCCTGGTCAGATATGATCCAAAAGATGAATCTTATATGAGGTTTTCTGAGGAAAATGGTTATCCTATTGGTGAAGTTTTTGGCATTCTGGAGGATGAAGAAAAAGGCCTTTGGGTTAGTACAAATTTTGGATTGTTAAGAATGTCTAAGATTGTTGAAGATATCAAGAATTTTAAAATCAGAGTATTTGACAGTAAAGATGGTTTACAGAGTAAGCAATTTAATTACAATGCCTATTATAAATGCAAGTCAGGTGAACTGGCGTTTGGAGGGATAAACGGCTTTAATACATTTTTCCCCAGTAAAATAGTTGATAATCCTGTATCTCCGGATGTTGTACTAACCGATCTGAAGATATTTAATACCTCAACTCCAATTGGTAAAAAGGTAGAAGGCAGATTAATATTAAAGAAATCAATATCAGTTACTGATGATATAAAACTAGGTAGAAAGCAAAATGTTTTTAGCATCGAGTTTGCAGCGCTTCACTATGCCGATCCTCAAAAGAATACTTTTAAGTACAAACTTGAAGGCTTTGATAAGGAATGGCAATTCAGAAAAGCGGGTAACAATTTTGCTACCTATTCTAATTTGTCTGCTGGTGACTACACTTTTATAGTAACTGCAGCAAATAGCGATGGAGTATGGAATGAGGAGCCCATACAATTAAATATCAAAATTGTACCTCCATTCTGGAAAACATGGTGGTTCTATTCGCTCGTAATTATAGCTATTGTTTTTGCTGTCTGGATATTGTTTAAAATACGTGAAAAGCAAGTGAAGGCTGACAAGGATCGATTGGAGAAGGAATTGAAACAAGGAAAGGACGAAATAGAAAAACAAAAAGAAGAAATACTTCAACAGCAAGTTGCTCTAAAGCAAAAAGAAGAACAGGCAGCTTTGACAAAATGGTATAATGAGGGCATTGTAAAATTTTCTGATTTGTTAAGTAGTAACCAGGAGAATACTATAAAATTATCACAGGCAGTGATAAGTAGTCTTGTATCATATGTTGAAGCTGACCAGGGAGGTATTTTCCTTATTAACGATGACAAACTTGAGGAAGATGGACAGTTATTGGAACTTGTTGCATCCTTTGCATATTCAAAAGAGAAGCTTGAGAAAAAAAGTTTTTTACCCGGTGAGGGTTTAATAGGGGCCTGTTTTAAAGATTGTGAAACAATCAGAATAGATAATTTGCCTGCGGAATACTCTCATATAGCCTCCGGCTTAGGTAATGCATCGCCGGAACACCTTGTTTTAGTTCCTATCAAACTTGGAGATTATAAGATTGGGATTATTGAATTAACGTCCTTTCAGAAAATTGAAGATTATAAAGTTGAATTAGTTGAAAAAGTAGCTGAAAATATTACTTCTGTAATATCTATTGTTCGGGGTAATGAGCAAGCTTTACAAGCTGTAAGTATTGCAAATGAGCAAAGGGAAGAACTTCTTGCCCAGGAAGAAGAAATACGTCAAAACATGGAAGAGATGCAGGCAACGCAGGATGAACTATTACGAAAGCAGGAGGACTTTGAGAGTGAGACGGCAATGCTTGCAGCATTACTGGATTTTCTGCAGGATCGGATTACATTTAAGGATACGGAGGGAGTCTATCTGAGGGTCAATAAAACAAAATTAAATGCTTTAAAGCTTACAAAATTAAAAGATGCTATTGGACTTACAGATGCCGATTTTTTTGGAAAAGAACACTTTGATAAGGCCTTAATTGATGAAAGAAACTTGATGAAATCCGGGAAAGCTATAATTAATAATGAGGAACAAATAAAGTTTAATGATGGCAGGGTACAATGGGGTTCAACTTCAAGAATTCCATTTAAGAATGCTAGGAATGAGATGGTAGGTACTTTAACAATTACTCAAAATATCACCGATCAGAAATTGCTGAGCGGTAAACTTGAGAGTATTAGCACATTATTGAAGGAACTGACCAGCACAAATTCGCTGATTTGTTATGAAGCGAATCATACTGGATTGTTAAACCAGATTTATGGTCATGGATTGGATTTGCTTGGCCTAAAGCCTGAAAGTTTGGTTAATTCAGATCTTTTCTCAGTTTTTAAAGAATTGAAAAAGGAGTTAGATATTGAAAAGCTGGAAGAATTGTTGAACCTTGAATATACCCAAAAATCAAATGATAAATCCTATAAGCTAATTCATAAAATTATTAAGAATGCATCAACGGGTGGTATTGTAGGCTGTGTGGAAGTTCTGGATCTTAACCATTAACTTAATTAATCTCACGCAGCATGAAAAATCACCTCATCACTCTATCTAGTATGAAATGTACTTGATTCAGATATATCAAGCATTGTTTCCCCCTGTATTATGAGTTCTCGATATTATGCTTATTATAATTCTTATTTTTTGCTTCTTCAATGACTAGTTTCTTGAAGGAATAATAGTGTCGATAGTTCTTAAGAACTATCGACAGGTAATTTTGTATTTAAATCTTTAACACTTATTTGCTTGTAAAAGTGTAATCCTACTAAAGCATAAGACATACCCTTTAGTACAACACAATTGTTATATTTGTTCTATTGTTTATACCAATCAAAGAAAATGAGATCACCTATGAAACTAATACTTACTCTTTGTATTTCAATGTTCATAATCTCTTCAACAAATATACTTGGTGAAGAGCCGGAAGTAATAGTTTGGGAATTAAACCGCCTTGATACTATTGGAGGATTTCCTGTTACGCTCATAGGGAATCCGATACTTATCCAAACCGATAAGGGTGATGCAATTGAATTCGACGGTGTAGACGATGGCTTATTAATAGGATCTAATCCTCTGGCAGGTGCAAGCGAATTTACAATTGAGGTAGTTTTTAAACCCTACCCTGGTGGTCTCGAAGAGCAACGATTTGTTCATATGGAACAGGATGATAATAATCGAGCACTTATCGAATTGAGATCTAAACCTGATGAGGATTGGTTTCTTGATACTTTTATTAAATCCGGGGCATCCTCCAAAGCTCTTTTAGCCGAGGATTACCCTCATGTAAGCAATGAATGGTGGAATGCATGTCTTGTTTATAAGAATAATGTAATGACACACTATGTTAATGGAATCGAAGAATTGACCGGTGAAGTTTTTTTCCAGGAAGTAAGTTCCGGAATTACTTCACTGGGTGTACGTCAAAATTTAGTATCGTGGTACAAAGGCGCAATTAGAACCTTGAAAATTACTCATAAAGCACTATTGCCTGAAGAATTCATGATTATTGATACAGTAACCGATCCGCCGACTACCAGCTTTATGAATACAAACAAAGTGCCCCTTACTTCCACTTTTTTTTCAAATCCTGTGATTGATGAAGCTTCTCTTTCATATACAGTCGGGAAAACTTCCCATGTAATTATCAAGGTATATAATATGCAGTTAAACCCGGTAGCTTATCTTGTCAATAATGTTCAGTCCCCCGGTAATTATACAACCACTTTTAGTCGCGATTTTTTACCCTCCGGATTGTATTTTTATTCTCTCCAAATTAATGACGCAATTACAGTAGAAAAGTTTTTAATTCTGGATCAATAGACTTGAATGATGATCCTTGTTTTAGATGACAGGTAAGAAGTAACATTCAGCATTCCGGTTTTGTCTCAACAGTAATAATAATTAGGGAACAAGTAAAAGATTGCAATAATGAGACTTCTTCTGATTTTAATTAGGAAGTAGCGATTTTAATTGTTAACTACCTTAAAAGCAAGCATGTTTTTATTTATCAGATTATACAGATCTCCCGGGACAATAGGTTTTGAAATATAATCGTTAAATCCTGCTTCTCGTATACTGCGTTCTTCATTTGCCAGGGCATAAGCAGTCTGGGCAATTACAATAATATTTGCATCAATTTTCCGTATTGTTTTCAATGCCTCAAATCCATCCATATTTGGCATTTTGATATCGAGCAATACCACATCAATCTCCTTTTGGTGTTTACTAAATACTTTCACTGCTTCAAGTCCATTTGAAGCGCTTAATATTTTAGCGCCAGTTTTTGAAAGTATCTTTTCCAACATTAATAAATTGGTTTCTTCATCATCAACAATAAGAAATACTTTATTCTTCCAGACAGGTCTGTTTTGATTTGAGAATGATTTCCCCATACTTTCAGGCATTGTCCCTTTCAGATCTGCATGGGGAAGGATACACCGGAATTCGCTTCCTTTGCCCACTTCAGAGTCCATTTCGATCTTAGCACCCAACTTTTCTGCCAGTTGTTTTGTAATGGCCAAACCAAGACCGGCACCCGGATAGAAAGAGCTATTGTCGTCATCGATCTTTATGAACCGGTCAAAAATTCGCATATGGTATTTGCTTTGAATACCAATTCCTGTATCTTTCACATAGAAGACGATTTTATCATTTTGAACAAATTCTTTTATCCCAAATTCAATAGTTCCCTCCTCAGTATACTTTATTGCATTACTCAATAAATTATTCAATATCTGTTCAAGGCGGACAGGATCAGTTCCAATTACAACTTTGCTTTTAAGTTTATTGACAAGCTTAAAATCTATCCCAGCTTTTTCGGGATTATTCTTCAATCCTTCATTGAATGTATAGAACAAATCATTAAGCATTTTATTCAATTCTACCTTCCCATGGAACAATTCAAGTTGGCCGGCTTCAATCTTGGACAGATCAATGATATCATTAATTAGTTGAAGCAGGGTGAATCCGCTTTTTTTGATAATCTCGTAAAACCTAATGGTATCTTTCTTATTAACATCTTGTGAGTTAAGAATTTCAACAAAACCAATAATTGCATTCAGTGGTGTACGAATTTCATGGGACATGTTAGCCAGAAAAGCTGTTTTTAGCCGATCACTTTCTTCGGCCCGATTCTTCGCGATTTCAAGTTTTTTGGTTCGTTCTGTCACAAGATCCTCAAGTTGTTCCTGGTTCCTTTCAATTTCTTCCTTTTGTCTTTTAACTATATCGTAGGCAAGTGCATTATCAACACTGATTGTTATATAGGATAAAAGGGATTGGATGATAGAGATATCAACTTCGGGAAAGGCATTTTTTTCATAGCTTTGAATCGTAAATACACCAATGATCTTTTCACTCAACAATAGAGGGAAGTAGGCGACCGATTTTGGTTGCACGGCGCTTCTAATTTTGATCTCAGTGATATAGGATTTATACTCCCTATCTAAATCGTTCAATATTATGGCCTGTTTCTTCTTGTAGCAAAAGGCCGCCAAACTTGTAGAGTCATCTAACGAGCTACTGAACAAGGGAATAAGTTTTCCCTTCTCACCAAAGTAGGTGAAGCTGATCTCATTTTTATTTTCATCCAAAACTCCAAAACCAATAATATCGATCTTCAGAATTGAACTTAAATACTGTTCGATAATCTTGTAAACAACTTCAATATTTAGATTTGAAGTTAAGTGTCTCCCAAAATCGTTAAGAGAATTAAGGTTTTTAACAGCTTCTTCAAGAAGACTGTTCTTCTCTTCAATTAATTCTCTTTGGCTGAAAAGTTCTTCGTTTTGTGATTGAATTTCTTTATTCTGAGAAAGTATCTCATATTTTTGTTCTTTTAGTTCCAGGTTGGATTCATTTAACTCCTTGGTATGCTTATCTACCGCATCTTTGAGTGCCTTCTCCTGAATTTTAAACTTTTTGATCCTTGACTTATAAATGAAGTATCCCAGAAGGGCAAGAGATAAAATAACTGCTATTCTAAAAATCCATGTTTTCCAAAACGGAGGTAAGATTCTAATCTTAAGAATTTGAGGATTTTCACTTAACACAACATCATTATTCGTTGCATAAATTCTGAAAGTATAGTCACCCGGAAGAAGATTAGCATAAGTAACAGAATTATTGTAGTTATTTGAAAACTGCCAGTCATTATCGAAATTTTCCAATATATATTTAAACCCATTTTTTTCAGGATTGGCGAAATAAAGTGCATCAAACTTGAGTGTAAATGCCTTTATTTTATAATTTAACTTCATCTGATTTGTATTGTTAATGGATTCAGTGAGTATTACCTCTCCGTTAACAATATCACCCTCACGAACGATTTCCCCATCAATTATCAGATCCGAAATTACAATTCTGGGTTTGTATTTGCTATCCGTTATTTCCTCAGGATAAAACCTGACAAATCCATTGATGCCACCAAAAAACATCTCCCCCTTTTTATTCTGAAAACATGCATTATAGAAAAATTCTTTAGCGGGCAATCCATCATCTTTATTAAAGAGTCGTACAGAAACAGAGTCGATGGATTTATTAATTGCACCCAATAGTTTAAACAGTCCGGAGTTTGTTGAAAACCAGAGATTATCCTGATTGTCGCTTAGTATCCCTGTAACATCATAGGCAGGGTAAATAATTTTTTCTCCATAACTCGTAAACTCTTTTTTTTCAAAGTCATATCTTGCTAATCCCTTATTACTGCCAATCCATATTCTTCCTAACCTATCGAGGTGAATAGCTGACACGCTGTTACCTATAAGTGTATCATTTTTATAAAAATGGAATTTTTTCTTTTTTTTATCGTACTTACAGAAACCGAACTGGGTTCCGATGTAAATATTCTTGTCAGGGCCCTCAATGATTCCATTGGAGAATTCAGACCGGTAATTTTCAAATGATGTTTTGCCTTTTCTTAATATGCTTAAGGTGCTTGGCCTGTTTTCCCTATCCACATTACTTAATACGTATATATCTTCATTACTGTCAAGAAAAATATTGTATATCCTATCGATGGGAAGAGAATTTGTATCGCCAGGTATATTTTTGAACAAGTGAAATTTATTTTCTCGTTTTGCATAAAAGTTTAATCCGCCCCTATTTGTGCCTACCCAAAAATCGCCATTGGGTGCAACGGCAATGGATTTAACATCGTTGTAACTTAAAGAATTTTTATTCTCAGGATCGTATTGCAAGTATGTAAAGGTTGAAGTTTTTGCATCAAGAATGTTTACTCCCCCTTCTGTTCCGATATAAATATTCCCTTCAGCATCTTCATCCATTCCAAAAACACTCGGATTATTTAAAAAATACGCATTATTTTTCTTGCTTGTATAGGCTGTAAATTGTTTAGTCTCAAGATTCGTATAATTAACTCCTCCGTATATGGTTCCTATCCAAAGCCCCATGGTATGATCTATAAAACTGAATAGAACAGAGTTTGAAGATAACCGAGAGAAATCGTGTGTTGAACTGGCATAAAGATAAAATTTGCCTGTTGATTCATCATAGCTGTAAAGTCCCGCACGGGTACCTACAAAGAATTTTCCAGTATTATCCTCAAAGAAAGCTCTTACCCTGGTTGAATAGATATCCTCTTCATCAATTACATACCTGGTAAAGGATGAGTCGGTCAAACTATATTTATAGGCTCCATCGTTGAAAGTTCCAAACCAAAAATCTCCTCTTTTGTCCTTAAAGATCCGTTCAATTCTTCTTTGGTTGATATCGTATCCCTCCTCTGTTCTGCAAGGATAGGTGCTTATACTGTTGAGTCTGATATTATAACTGCACAGACCCTCAGGATAGAGCCCAAGCCAGAGCATAGTATCTGCAACGTTTAAAATCCTGAAGACACCAGTGGAAAGTAGTCCTGCATTATGTCTTTCCAGGCTATTGAAGTCACCGGTATTAATATTATACTTAAATAATCCGTGCCCGGTTCCGAACCAGATATTTCCTTCCCGATCTTCGGTAATATCGGTAAATGACATTCCTTTCTCCAGAACGGGATTATTAAACTGAATAAAAGCGTCCAATCCCTCATGATATGTGCAAAGTCCATTATCTGTGCCAATCCATACTGTACCCTGACTATCACAAAATACAACGTACACCCTGTGATCGGGCAGGGAATTCGGATCCTTAGGATCATGAAAATAATTTCTTATCTCTGTTCCGCTTAACCTGTTAAGTCCCAGGTTAGTGCCTATCCAGATATAGCCATGATCATCTTCACAGATTCTATTTACTGAATTATGTGATAAACCATCATCTATTGTAATATACCTGAATTTATACTGGCTGTGTACATCAGTCGGAAATTGAGCATGGACAAAAGGCATATAAAATAAAATACAGACAATGGCGATTATGTTCCTCATAAAATGGTAACTAAAATTTACTTCAGAATACTCATTTTCCAGAATAAATTGAACATCTATTTGGTTTACTATTTATTTGATGTTCATAATAAACGTAACATGCTTGAATTGAAAGTTATAAAAAATTCCATACAACTTAGTAAGAATTTATCAAGAGTTTCCCAATAAGTTTCTAATACAATGCTTAAAAATTAAGGATTTTTGTAAAAATGTCAGGAGGTACGCCAGCATAATGGACATAATATTGAGTAGGAGGGAGGCGGTAAGCTAAGTATAATTAAGGGTGCTAACTTACCCAGTGTATTTAAGTACAATTGAGAACTTCCGGTGTATTTCGATGAAGAGGCAAAGTATTCATTGTTGGGGTATATGCGATTAAATTGCTGATTCTGTTATGCAAGTCTGAACTATTATAAATTTCAAAATTCTTTTGGATTGATCTTTCGATGATCGTCTGATACCAAATTCTATCTCAAAAGAATCATTGTGGTTCGACTATTTTCAGAAAGTCAGCAAGAACCAATCCATCAAGAGTTTTGATGCCTTTCACTAAACATCTTGCGTTCATTTGAGCTCCCATTGCATTGGTATGCGTTGTTTCACTTTCATCAAAGTAAAGTGCTGTAACTCTTTCCTGGCCTTCACTGTCATAGTGATTGCATATCAACTTGTTCAGGTCTATGAAATAGGCTTCTTCCGTTTGTGCTGCCTGTTCTGCCCAAAGCGCATAACTGTTCACCGAGCGGTTTACTTTACCATCTGTCCAACGATTGCGTGGAATCAGAGAACAAACAACAGGCGTAGCACCTTTGGCTTTTATTTCCCTGATGTATTGGCGAATGTACCATCCATAGCTATGTACGACTTCGTGTTTGCCTGTAAGCATATTATCGATTTCAACAGTATCATTGCCATTGCCCTTAATGGTTCCGCGCGCCCTGCTATCATCGTTTATTGGACTGGCATCATTATGTCCGAACTGCATGATGACATAATCTCCTGCTTTGACATTATCGAGTACAGCCTGCCACAAACCCAAAGTGCGGAAAGTCCGGCTACTTGTGCCACCTAGTGCGCAATTTTCTACATTCAAATTTGAGCGGTCAAAAAAGTCGGCAATTGGAGCTCCCCAACCCCATTGTCCATTGGCTCCATCACCCTTGGTTCCGGTTCGTACAGTAGAATTACCGATTGCAAATAAAGTTGGTTTAGTGGAATCAGATTTAGGCTGTACATCCGGCATCCAGACGGAGGTCATCCATTGCATGACTTGTTCTACCATAACATTGGGGCCATATGGAGTGACGTGCTGTCCAATTTCTGACAACATCTGTTCCAATGGACTATTAATGGCTTTAAGACCAGATACTACTATAGCAGCGTTGATATTGGCTCCTTCCGGGCCGGTATGGGTATGATCGATTGGGAACAACTCACGAACACGAATGGGACCGAGCAGTTCGTACTGGTCTGCAATCATATTTCGTAAATCGATAAATGTGACCTGGGTTTGGGAAGCTACTTCCCGGGATAAAGTACAGAATAAGTTTTCTCTTTCTATTTTTCCATCGGTCCAAACGTTTCGTGCTGTCATACTCAGTATAATGGGTGTGGCACCTTTTGCTTTAGTTTCGGTGATCATTTTGCGCATATACCATCCGAAGGTGTGTACCACTTCATGATTTCCAGTTACCTGGTTATTTATCTCCTGTGTTTCTTCACCAAGGCCGGGGATGGAACCACGTGCACGACGATTATCATTAATCTCTCCGGCATCGTTGTGACCGAATTCAATGATCACATAGTCACCGGGTTTAAGATCTTTGCAAAGACTGTCCCACAAACCTTCAGTGATGAATGTGCGACTGCTGCGCCCTGCACGTGCCCTGTTTTCAACTATCAACTTGTCAGGATTGAAATACTTCTGGAGGTGACTGCCCCAGCCGTTTTCAGCTCCGTTGCTTGCGGTTGAATTCCCGGCAATGAATAACCTGGGTGTGGTATTCTCTGATAATGCACATGGTTCTCCGGCTGCGGCGGGCGTGATAAATATGTTCAATAAAAGAAGGATAAAGAAAAGCCCTGCAAAATTATGTTGTAGTTTCATTTGTATTTTTTCTGCTAATTAATTTTAAAATTAAATCTGGTAAATTGATGAAAGTAGTAAATGTTGCTCAATATACCAACCTTAACCAAAACTCTGTAAGAAAAATCTTTTTCCCTGATTCATGGCATTATTTACATTCGGATTAAGCAACGTCAATTGACCAAACTACTCAAAGGAATATCATTGTGATTTTTTGAGATTTGATTCTGACAGCTATCTGCATGAGATGAATAAAACCGAGCGAGCAAAGAGGTTTATCTTGAATAAATATTAATGATCAGAAGATTTTATAAATTGTCCATACAATACTTCTGAATCAACAAAAATAGTATATACATAAATACCATGATTTAAGCCTGAAATATTAAGTTTAAACTCTGAAATACCCTGACCCTCATTATAGTAGTTTCGCTCCAGCAGCTGTTCCCCCAACAAATTAAATACTTTGACTTGAATGTTTTTATCTTGTAAGCTTTCCAACTGAAAATAGAGGTTATCTTTAACCGGATTTGGAAAAACCTTAACATCAATGATTTTTGAAGTTTGGAATGCTGAAGTCAAAGAAATTACCCACAAAGTTATTTGACCGGACAATTCTCCTTCCGTTGCTTCGATTACAACTTTCCCTTCTGCAACCGGATTGAAAACAATGGATGTATCCGTTTGATCTCCAAACTGGCCTTCACCCTCAATAATGGTCCATGTAACATCGTTAGTATTTTCAGACATTACTCTGTCATATTGATCGATAATGTCAGAATATAAAAAAACAGACTCACCATTTCTATAATCCTCTGATGAAGTTGAAATGGATAAACTACTTGCTTCAGCGATATAGGTATTTAGTTTTAGAGGAAATTCTGAAGTATTTTTTGAGCCTTTGGCTGTTATTGTATATTCCTGGTTTTCTTCAGCAATAATTTTGATGTTGCCTGAAGGCTCTACAAGAACATCATTTAAAAATACCGAATCGGCGAAAATAGTGACCCATCTGAGTTCTACGCTATCCCCAATAGCAATAGGTGTTTCTACCTGATCAAAGCTTGACACAAAAGCCAGTCCGGTTTCAATCTGATGAATGAGGTCTGTTTTAATTATTGTATCAAATAATATTTCGGCCATCATCCTTTGACCCTCAACATTGGGATGCAATTTATCAGGGAAAAGATTAAGGCTATCCACGAAAGGAGTGTGAAAATCGATCAAAATCGCTCCGGTTTGTTCAACCACCGTATCAATAGCAGGCATTACACAGTTCACAACAATACTGTCGTTATGGCTGTTTTCGAAAGTTGTACCATATGGATGTCCCTCCCATATTGGTGGAGGATAACAGGCAATGAACTTTGTATTGGGATTCCTGAATTTAAAGGTATCAATCATGGCAAGGTAATCATCAAGGAATTCATCGCCCCAGGCATCCCATCTATAAGGCTTACTATCGTTTGTTCCCAACAGGATCAAACATATATCGGGAACATATTGCAATGCAGACATAAATTGACTTTCTATCCATAAAGGGTTTTCTGCACTTCTCATCATGGTTCGGCCAGAAACTCCATAATTCATTATTTCGCAGGTATCACCATATATTCCTGAAAGCATTTCGCTTAATTGAGCCGGATAACATTCAGTAGCGGGACTGGTTAATTGGGCACCATAGGTTATACTATTGCCCATCATGGCCATTCTTACTTTATGAGCTTGTGAATATACCGGATTAACCAATAAGGTAAATACAAATACAGCAAACAGGATATTGAAGTTAAGCTCCCTTTTAATCCCCTTTTTCATATGAATTTATTTTAGTTTATTTAAAATTAATAAAAAGTAAAGCAAAAGGTAAATTGAAAATAAAAAGATGCCAAAATTGTTATTATATTTTCGGGATTAATATTTTTTTCAGATCGGATATTTACCTTTTCATTGGGATTATGAATGCTTTATCTAAGTATTATATTTTTTTTAGGGCTTCTATTTTGATTGGCAAAAACTTTCAAAACATATAAAGCGTTTCCTAATTTGGAAACGTCAATAGAGTTTTCATAAACAGTTATCGCTTGTTGCCTTCCGGAAATATCAGTGATCCATTCTTATTCAATTGTTATATCCTTTATGAACAACACATCTTTTGCAGGATTGGGATATACAATACCGGTTATTTGTTCTAAGGATTCAACACCAAGTTATATTGTAAGGATTGCTCGAAAGTCCCGGGTTCAGGCTCAGTACCAAAAAATGGAAATCCAATATCAGTTCCTGCATCCATAAGGGCGCTGGAAGGCGCTATATGCATAAAGTCGATATCGGGCAGGCTACTGTTTTTCGGGGTAACATTAATGCTGACTCGTCCAGACAGATAAAATTGTCGTCGGTTAAAGCTAAATTCATTTCAAAAGAGTTGGTGAACTATGTGTCTTGAGAAGCATCTAAATAGAATGTTTCACCTGATCTAACATTATAACCAGGATTATTTTTTAAAACCTTATGCATGTAAATTACAGACTTGCCTGAAAACACTATATTTATTGATCAAATCATTAAATGAAGATTAATAATTCATTCTTTAACGATAATTGCATAAATATGAAAAACCTCTTTTTATTAGCTATTTGCCTCCTGGCTTTAAGCGTCAATTCATTGTGTCAGAAAAATACCGATAATGTATTTCCTGATGGGACTAAAATCCCTGAATGGTTTTTAGATTCAAAGAAAATTGAGTTAAAAGACCTTGGTGATCAATTTGTCATCACCGATTTTGGAGCAATACATGACAGTACTATTATCCAAACCTCTGCAATTCAAAAAACGATAAACGAAGCCAGCAAACAAGGCGGTGGAGTGGTTGTAATCCCTCAGGGAGTTTTTGTTAGCGGGGCTTTGTTTTTTAAACCTAAAACACATTTGTATGTTGCTGAAGGTGCCGTATTAAAAGGTTCTGACAATATTGATGATTATCCTAAACTTCCATCAAGAATGGAAGGACAGTGCTTAGATTATTTTGTTGCTTTGATTAATGCCTATGGCGTAGATGGTTTTACCATTTCGGGGAAAGGTACAATTAATGGCAATGGTTTGAATTTCTGGAAAGCATTTTGGCAACGCAGAACAGAAAATAAGAACTGCACAAATCTTGAAGTATCAAGGCCTCGATTAGTATTTATTCGAGACTGCAACAACATTCAGTTACAGGATGTAAAATTGATTAATGCCGGTTTTTGGACAAGTCATTATTATAAATGCAATAATATTAAACTAATTGACTTATATATATTTTCGCCTCGAGATCCGATAAAAGCCCCCAGCACTGATGCCATTGACATCGATGTCTGCTCAAATGTTCTTGTAAAGGGCTGTTTCCTTTCAGTAAACGACGATGCCATTGCTCTTAAGGGAGGAAAGGGCCCTTGGGCAGATAAAGATACCTGCAATGGTGAAAACACCAATATTTTAATCGAAGACTGCGAATTTGGATTTTGCCATTCGGCACTGACATGTGGGAGCGAATCCATTCATAACAAGAATGTAATAATGCGTGATTGTCATATTAGCGAGGCCATGCGTGTACTATGGTTTAAAATGAGGCCTGATACACCCCAGAAATACGAATTTTTTACGATCGAAAATATTAATGGACAAGCACATAGTCTTATATATATTAAACCATGGACACAATTCTTCGATTTAAAAGGACGTAAGGATGTGCCTCAGTCTTATTCAGATAATATCAGTCTGAAGAACATCCAGTTACAATGTGAACTTTTTTTTGATGTCAAAATAACTGAAAACGACCATTTGAGCAACTTCACTTTTGAAAATTTAAACATTGTTGCACAGAATGATACTTTTGACAGAGATATGATACAGGGTGTGAGCTTAAAAAATGTAAAAGTGAACAATCACATGATTGAATAAGAGCTTGAAACTTAGTTGATCTAATCAATAAAGGAGGAAACTAAGGATGTCCGGGATAAGCAGGTGTAGCATTTTCACGAACGATAGTATGAATATTGAAGCTGAAGCTTCAATGATCAAGACTCAAATATCCTGATAAACAAAAAGAGAGGCTATCATTTTATGACAGCCTCCCTTAAGTTATTTTTAAATAATCAGACTAATAGATACCCCAACCACTAAGAAAATCTTCTCCGTTTTCGATAGCATCTAATTCGATTTGAGGAATAGGACGAATAAGGTGTTTTTCCTCGATATTCGCAGATGCATCGGGATTATTAGCACGAATTCGTTCCAGGGTTTTTCCTGTACGTTTCAGATCGAACCAGCGGTGCTGCTCACCGGCAAACTCACGCGCTTTATCATCCAATATCCAATCAATATCGATATCTCCCGGGCCACTAACTCCGTATGCCTGCATCATTGCTGCTCCATTTCCGTTGAATGATCGTTTGTCAGCTAAATCCTCAAGGTAATCGTAGGCTTGCTGCTGATCACCCATTCCTAAACTTGCCTCAGCAATAATATAGTACATTTCAGGCAATCGGAAAACAATAAAATCGCGTTTTCCCCTTTGTGAACCTACAATGTCCTGATTTGCACCATTATGAGGTCGTGTATAATCATACCATTTCTGAAGATCAAAATATGATCTTCGTAAATTCGTTTCATCTGTTTTGATGGTACCATCTGCTTCATACATATTATCCATGTCAAGAACATAATAGTTTTTTGTTTTATGAATATACCATGGATTTGAACCAATCATTCTTACATAATACATATCATCAGGAATTGTTTCTTTTGTTAAGTGAAAGGCTGTATCACCTATGTTCAGTATACGTTCGCCAACCAATTCGACAGGTATTGTCTCCTCAGTTCCATTGCCCAATACTTCGGTTGTGTTCCATACAGGATAATCAGCTGTATCCGGATTGTTTGCAAAGAATGTATTATTGAAAGAACCATTAAAGCGTTCATCAACACTTTCATCATACAGGTCAATAAGGAATTTAGTGGGCATATAGCGGCAGAAAGGACGGGTTGGCTCGGTAGCAGTAATATCATCGCCATCGTCTTTGACCAAAACTGTATTTGTGCCTCCAACAGCAAACCAGCGCATACCAAACATCAAATGACCATGATTACCGCCTTCACGTTCACTCAAAGGTTTTGGATCGTTTTCATTCAAATAGTCATAATCAAGTGGAGCGAGATTTAAAATAGCGTATTCGGAACCTGAATAATTTATGGCCCATATACTTTCAGTATTTTTATCTGCACTGTTATTATTATCCATGAGCCATATATCGCTGTAATCATCGTATAGCTCAAATCCACCGTTAGTAATAACTTCATTGGCATCGTTAATTGCCTGCTGGTAATGGTTTGCCTCGTTTATTGCACTATAGGTAACTCCATCATAGGAATTTCCCGACATGTATTGTGCTGCCCATGTTAAGTGTGCTCTTGCCCGCAATGCCAGTGCAGCATATCTGGTTGCCCTGCCATAATCAGCACTGGAAACTGAAGCAGGTAGAAGTTGCACAGCAATATCAAGGTCATCAAAGATTTGAATATAAAATACCTCCAGACCGGAACGATGCATCTCCACCTCGGGTGATGTAATGGGATCTGTATAAAAAGCAACCGCACCCCATGTTTCAACGATATGCCAATAGTACATGGCTCTCAGAAAACGCACTTCACCTTCGCGGATAAGTTTTAGTT
>CAYWBC010000013.1:59577-67236 GCA_964456285.1 uncultured Bacteroidales bacterium | reverse complement strand
TAACTGTTACTGCAATGCTACTAAAGACAATAGCTCCGGGTTTTGTCGGTACATATATATGTAAATCTTCAATTTGTAATTTCTCAATTGCATTTGAGATTTGTATTAGTGCATTAGGAGAAATTCCATTAGTCACATATACATTAGACTGATTATTAAGCTCTGCTTGGAGCTCTGTTTTATTATCAGCTATTTCATCAATAATGATAAATTCCGAATTTGCTTGTGAATATCCATTCATAAGCATAAACATTAGAATAATTGTTAGTGTTATTTGTTTCATACTTGTTTGTATTAGTTAACTTTTGTCAGTACTCAGTATTTTTTTTATGAATTTCACTCTTTCAAAATGTTGTAGATTTAAAAACAGTGAAAATGGATGAATTCATTTAGTAGTGTAAATTCCTGTTTCTCAAAATCTTAATTAAACACAGTAGGATACTATACGGTTGAAAATAAATATGGAATGCTATTTAAGGATGAGATGTCTCATTTCACTCAGATGAGATTCAACATAGAAAATAGTTGTTGGGGTATTTATTTTCCTGAATAAATCCTGAATTAAATCACATCTCTGTACTCATTCTTATCCATTTCAAGAATTGATGAAATAGAGAATTGATGATCGAATAAAACGATGAAATAATAGAGGATTAATGGTGGTTAGAACTTTTTACCAATGACCTGCAACTTGTTGCTTGAGACTTTTTCTTCTTACATCTCACTTCGACTGCTAATCTTTTAAGATATTCATCCCCTCCCAGCTTATATTGCCATCAGTATGCACCTGCTCTTCCATTTTCTTTCCGACATCAAATACCTTTTCTTCGGGTATAGGAGAAGCATCATTAGTAATGATTTTGTTTATAAAGAGAATTTGACCGGCCTCGATGTGTGAATATTCAGGGATTTTGAATAAATGTTTTTTAAAAAGCTTCACACTGGCATTCCAATGAAAATCTTTCGGATAATAACTTCCTTTGTATTGCTCGTATTTTATTGATCTATTGAATACAGGTTCTTTAACTTGTATGCCCAAGGCAAAAAGTATTGGCTTCACTGCAATAGGAATCGTTACCTCTCCTTTGCTTTCAATTGATACAATGGCATAGGTTTCGGGATCCATCAAAATATTACCGCTTTCTTTGAAATTATCAAGGGCTCTTTTGGCTTCAAAATGAATAAGCATAAGTTTCTTTCCCTGGTAAAATTTGCTTTCGCCAAACAAGTATGCAAATCGTTTGAAGTTATTACTATCAAGAAAAGCATCGCTCTGGTTTCTGATGTTGAAATGCAGGAGTGTTTCAGGACCTCCTAAATTAATCATCTTATCATCATCAGCATCCACCTCATTTTTTTCACCTTTCTTTTCTGCCTTTTTCTTCTCTTTTTTCTCCTGCCTGTCTCTCCATTCTTTCATAAAACTAAATTCATGCATTTTATCCGGTGCCCGATAAAGCAATAATTGGTGCTGGTTTTTTGTTGTGTCACCAGCCTGAGGATAAAAGCTTTTAAAAATTGCCTCATATGCTGTAATGAAGAGACCATTTTCTTTCACTTCTTCACTAAAATATGCCTGTGTCTGATAAGCATTCATAGCATAATTCTCATCTACTTTCTTCATGGCCCTTTTTATGTATTCCTCTGGCGATAAAGGATATACATATACCTCATCAATTGCAATTGCAGCAGGTTCCAGCCTTATCTTTAGTTCTCCTTTAATTGACTGTAGTGGAATCATTGAAGTCTCGTATCCAATGAAAGCAACAACCAAAGTATCATCTTTTGCATTTCCGGGAATGTAAAAATCAAATTCACCCACCTCATTAGTAATAGTACCAATAGAAAAATTCTTTATGCTGATGGAAGCGTAGGGAAGTAATTCTTTTGATTTTTTATCCAGTACAATTCCCTTAATCAGGAAGGTAGATTGAGCATCAAGAAAAGTACCTGAGAAAATAACAAGACAAAAATAAAAAATGAATGGAAAACGGAATTTGGTTATAAACATTTTGAAAGAAATAATTCGTTTGATAAAAAATTTCAACAAGCTAAGAATCACTTAATATCCAATGTTCGGCTGATTCAAGATCTCCGAACAATTGCATATTTCCTCCTCTGTTCTTTGCCACAGTTTCAGTAAATCTGTCTACATCATTCGTGGGCCATACCACAGCTCCCCTAATCTTTGATCCAATTACTCTAGCAATCTCTTCTCCCAGAACAAATCGGTGAACCATAGGAATATCAGTGCCTTTCACATCCAGATTATTCACAATTATTTTAAATATTTTTTCTTTTTCGCATCTTTCCATAACGATTTTAAAATATTCTTTAAAATCGGATAAATCGTATTCACCGGAAACAACCATGTACAGATAACCAGGTCTCTTTTCTATTGAATAGTGACTTTTCATGAGGTTTGGTTGAACAGGCAAATATTTTTAAACTATCATCCCGTGATTTTCCATACAATTTGCCTACTTCAAATATATTAAAACTAAAATATAAAATAGTAGTTAATGCATAGATAGTGTTAAAGTTTTGTAATTAAATAAAAGCTCATGAATTGAAGATGTTAATAATATGTTATACCTATTAGTTATTAGCAACAAATTGAATAAGCGACTGTTTCGTTATAAAATACTATATTATGAGCAAAAAGAAAATTATAGCCGTAGTTGGTGCAACTGGTGCACAAGGAGGCAGTTTGGCCCGCGCAATACTTAGCGACTCCAGCAGCAAATTTGCTGTTCGGGCTCTTACAAGAAATGTGAATTCAGATAAAGCAAAAGCTTTAGCAAAACTTGGTGCAGAGGTTGTTGCTGCTAATGTTGATGATCCTGAAAGTTTGATACACGCTTTTAAAGGAGCTTATGGTGCATTTTGCGTAAGCTTTTTCTGGGAGCATTTTTCTCCGGAAAAGGAACAACAACACGCCAGGAATATGGCAGAAGCAGCAAAGAGTGCCGAAGTCTCACATGTCATCTGGTCATCACTTGACGATACCCGAAAATGGATTCCATTAGATGATGACAGAATGCCTACTTTGATGGGAAAATATAAGGTACCACATTTTGATGCAAAAGGAGAATCGAATTCATTTTTCACTGACCTTAGTTTACCGGTAACCATTCTGAATACAAGCTTCTATTGGGAGAATATGATCTATTTTGGTGTGGGACCAAAAAAGGGTCCTGACGGTAAACTTGTATTAACATTGCCAATGGGTGATGCAAAACTACCTTCTATATCTTCGGAAGATATTGGAAAGTGTGCTTATGGAATTTTCCGGAACAGCAGCAAGTATATTGGACAAACAGTTGGTATAGCAGGCGAACATCTGACCGGATCACAATTTGCTGCATCACTGGCAGAGGCAATAGGACAAGAAGTGCTATACAATGCCATTGAACCTTCTGTATACAGAAGGTTTGGCTTTCCAGGCGCCGAAGATATGGGCAATATGTTTCAGTTTAATCGCGATTTTGAGGAGGCATACTGCGAATCCCGTGACCTGAATGTTTCCCGGTCATTGAATCCTTCGTTGCAGTCATTCGATACCTGGCTGGCAACAAATAAAGATCTTATTCCATTGGAATAGAATTTATTCTACAAATCCTTGTTCAGATGTAAGTTTATTGCCTTTTGTGGATTGCCGGGGTTCTACAAATGAAATCAATTTATGAAGGGCAATTTCTTACATTTTTATGTCCCGGAAGGTACTCCGGGGCATTTTATTTTCATTCATTGTCTTTCAATCATCGAACTAACATTCCTATCGATTGATCGCCAGGAATTCGTTTTGAAATTTCCTTATTATGAATTGCATCTTTTCTTTAAGATTAACTATTAATATCCCATGGATAAGAATTTCTGACAAGGCAAAAAGAACCACTATTCTGTTGCACAAAATTCACTTTAAAAATTAACTCTTCTTCATCATTGCGGTATGGCTCAATAAATTTAATTGTATACATTTTTGAATCTACTCCCTCTATCTCAATATTCAAATCAAACAAACAACAACAATTACACAATGAACTTTTCTCAAACTCCTGGATCAGAATTGTGTCATTTACTAACTTAATAGAACAATACAAACTTTCAGGACAACAATTGAAGCCGGCATTTATATGTTGCAAAGAAAGAATATTATTTGAAGGATCGTAACTGTAGTTGACGCAAGTCAAACTATCAGGAGTTTCCGAGTCATCGAAGGTAGATTTTAAGAGTTTACAATCTGAATGATCTATAAGCTCTCCTCTTAATGTTATGGACTCATTTTCTTTTGTATCGTCACAGCTGTAAATTGTGAATGACAATAGGCCAAGAATTAAAATAACAAAAACTGATGTTTTCATAATTTCTATTTATTGCTTTCATTAATAGATACAAAATAAGGCGAATTGGTTGCGTTTTGGGTTTTTCAATTCATCCCCATCCTGAAAAAGGAGATTCAGGCTGTATTGTGTTTTGATATCAGAAAGTATGACCCTTGCGTTTCATGTTATGTTGCCAGACATTAATTAGGTATGCAGTTGAAACGCAATTCGTCTGTTCGGATAATCCCGGGGGCTTTACCCCGGGTTATTGATGTTCCTTTCAGGGCTATTTAAGGAAAATTATCTTATGTAGGAGGTGTATTGTCATATTAATTCATACCATTAATCCTCTATTCCCTTTGATCATTTACTCACTGAGTCCGGAGATCAAAAGGGGAATTTGGCTTTGCTACTTTTTGCTTCCACATAGTAAAAGTTGTACTGTGAAGTTGTGTTATGATCTTTTAAGCCTGGACTTAAAAACAATAAATCTTAAAATAGGAAGTTTCACTTGTTACAGACTTGTATCATGTGGGATTGTTCTACTCAACACAAAATCAAAAAACGAAAACTATTTCATTTCCTATTGGATGTCTCTGTTTTTATTTAGTTTACTATGGAAAGGGGTAGTAAATATTACTTTTTACTGATGAGATATCTCATCCAATAATTCTTCATAAATTACAACTACCTAAATCTCTGACTCTTAAAATCTTAGTCAAAAATATACTCAATTTCTAATTGTGTAAAATATTTGGATTAGCTCAATATTAAATCTAACTTTAATAGAAGAGTAGTTCTATTTATAAATTAAAACGGAAATATGATGAGAAAAAGACACTTTAGAATGATTATTATGCTGATACTATTCATCGGCTGTTATGTGAATGTTAATGCTACAACTTACACTATTGGTGCATCAGGACAAGACTTTGACAGTATTCAGGTTGCAAACGATGATGTTGGAGTTGCAAATGGAGATACACTTTACATTGTTGACGATACATTAACTGAAGGTGATATTTCTATTGATAAAGATCTTGTAATAATTGGATCCGGAAGTCTTAATACCTCAGTTCTTCAGGCAGCGGCCGATTCAGGAACTGCCGGTTATGGAGTAATGTATATTAATAGTGCAAATACTGTAAAACTTGTTAATTTAACTATTCAACATGGAGTTGCCGCTCAAGGTGGTGGTATAGAGAATGCTGGTTATTTGGAAATGTACCATTGCATAGTGCAAAAGAATGTTTCAACAGATATTAGTTCCAGTGGAGGTGGTGGTATTGATAATGAAATCAGACTAACACTTTTTGAAACTGATTTTATTGACAACTATTCTTATGGACACGGTGGTGCTATAAATATGGAGGATGATGGTAGTCTGTTCGCTGAAGGATGTTCATTTATGCATAATATTGCTGAATATGGCGGTGGTGCTATTGGCATGCCCTATGGCGACACATTATATCTTGATGGCTGTGTATTTGATGGAAATACCGCCCAGGGCGGACAAGGTGGTGCAATATTAGATGGTGGAGGTAATTCTGATGAAATAATATATATTGGCAATTCGGAATTCAGAAATAATTCTGCTTACAACAATGGTGGTGCCATCCATTTGTATATGGATAGCACGTTTATGGAAAACTGTATTATTGAAGACAATTATGCTGAAGATCATGGGGGTGGAATTTATGTTTACGAAGGTACTTTAGTAGTTGACAGTTGTACATTCCAAAATAATGAAAGTCTTAATGGCGGTGGAGGAATATATAATTCCGATGGAGATGATATGTTAATTACAAATAGTTTAATTCAGGATAATATTACCGGAGACTACGGTGGTGGTGGAGTATTAAGCGAGGCCTATGGTGAGGTAATATTTGACAATTGCATAGTACAAGGCAATTCTACTATAGATGGTGGAGGTGGAGGTCTAAACATTTGGTATCCGGATACTCTTATAATAATGAATTCAAGTATTGTGAATAATACTACTGCCAAAAGAGGTGGAGGAATAAATTTATATGAAAGCAATGCTTATTTATATAATACCAGTATAACAGATAATTATGCTGCCAAAACAGGTGGTGGTATTAATGGTACCGGATATACTCTCTACCTTGATTTTGTAACCTTAACAAATAATATTTCAGGTAAAGAAGGTGGTGGTTTAAATGTTTTTATGAATGATGATGAGCAGCTTTTTGATTCAGTCTTTTTTAAAAATACTGTTATTGCAAACAATTATGACAGTACAATGCTCTTTCCTGATATTCAGGACGACTCGCTGCGAATAATATCTTTGGGGAACAACTTTATTGGAAATTTGGGGAATTTTGAATTTGTGAATAATGCCGCAGGCGACATGTTTGGAGATACAGCAAATACCACTTCCGCAAATGCAGGAGCAATAAAGTACAATGTAATTCTTGATCCGATGTTGGGTGATCTGGAAGGAGAAGCGGATGCACTTAAATATAGAACTCCAATGCCTTGCAGTCCATTAATGGATGCAGCTGATGATAATTCAATGTCGGGTATGCCAGTTGTTACAGACATGCTTGGCAATACAAGACCCATTGGGCAAGGCAATGATATTGGAGCAATTGAAGCTTCTATGCTCACCTACGCAGTTACTGGCAATGTCTCTGGTGTTAGTTTAACTGGATTCTCGGTTGCAATGGATATGGCAGTTGATGGCCTTGATGCATCGAATTTCATGCTTGATAACGGAGGCCATGTCACAGCTGCCACAACATCAGATGGCGGTGACAATTACAGTGTTACCACAAACGCTCTGACAAAAGACGTAGAATATACATTATCTGTTTCAGCGGATTGCTATACCATTACTGTTGAAGGTGATGATATACTAATACCTGATAATAGCACCTCAATTGAGGACAATCAACTAAATACAATCAGTATATATCCAAATCCTGCTAATGATGTTCTATTTATTAAAGGCTTAGGTAACTTATCAGGACTTATTAATATTGACATCATTGACATAACCGGAAAGGTAGTTCAATCAAGTGAGTTGCAAGTTGCATCAAAAATGGAATTGAATCTATCTGATCTTAAATCTGGTGTTTATATAATTCAATTGCATCATAGCGATTTCACTCACAATCAAAAATTGTTAGTGGAGTAGTATTGAGTTAAATAAAATCTGAATATACAATTTAAGCCCTGTTCAAAAATTGAACAGGGCTTTTTTGCTGAATCAAAATGCTTGGCCAAGTATAAGTTTATAATTCCTTATACTTAAACCTGTTTCCAGGTAAGATCCCTCATCCTAAGCCCCTACTCTTTTGATAAGGGAATT
>CAYWBC010000013.1:0-59477 GCA_964456285.1 uncultured Bacteroidales bacterium | reverse complement strand
TGTAACTTATTCAGGAATGAAATATCCAGTAAAATTTACAATCAAGTTAAGCTTTTCAAATTAGGATATGCTTAGGAAAATCCTTATCAATTTTTCAAATAAATATAAGCATTCAAAGATGTTGCAATCAACAACCAAATAAAATAAGGGAGAATAAGCAGGGATTTACTTTTTAGCTGCGATAGCTTACCAAAAAGGAAATAGCCAACTAACAGAGTGAGTATAGAAATGACTAGTAATCCTGCCAGGATTTGATGATACTTAAAGAAAATCGGGTTCCATGAAACATTCAATATCCATTGCACTATAAAAAGGCCAAGCAGAAGGTTACGGCTGGTTTTTACCTCCCATGCAAAAGCCATATAAACTGTAAAGCAAATCATGATGGCGGTCCAGGCTGCGCCAAACACCCAACCCGGTGGTGTCCATGGTGCTTTATCGAGATTTTGATACCATCCGGAAGGTACACCTTTGCCTGTAAACATGCCACCTATACCAAGTGCAGCAAAATTCAGCACCAGAAATATTACCAGCCTATATATCATATATTAAATATACAACAAACCGTCTAAACCAATACAGCTTTTAGTGTAATCTCTGCAGAAGCATAAAGACGGGATACCGGACATTTCTCCTTAGCAGCTGATGAGAGCTCTTCGAATTTTGATTGTGATAAGCCTTCACATTTCACTTCAGTATCCAATTCAATTTTGGAAATTACGGGACCAATTTCATCACTCTCAAGATGCACTGTTGCAGTGGTTTTTACATATTCTGATTTCAATTTCTCTCCATCTATTAAGGCAGAAAGAAACATTGAAAAACATCCGGCCTGGGCTGCTCCGATCAATTCTTCGGGATTGGTCCCCTCTCCTTCTTCAAATCGGGAAACATAAGTATAAGGTCCACTGTAATTACTAAAATTCATGGTTCCCCTACCAGCTTTAAGGGTACCGTTCCTTTGTGCTTTTGCTGTGCGTATTGACATTCTTTTCTTTTTTAATTATTAAATACTTTCTTAAGACTAACATAATATATGCTATTAACAGGTACAAAGCAGAATTGTTTAATGATAATTTGTGGCTTAAAATCGATAATTGCAGATCAGAAGAAATATATTTTTCTTAATTCAGGAATACATCATTTACCTTAATCCGTTAAGAATTAGCATCTTCTAAAGATGAAATTACTGAAAAAACATATGTTAATGAAAATTAAATTATTTGTTAATGAAATGTTAATTTCTTCAGAATTTTTTGCTATATTGTATTAGCGCTTGTGATAATAAGAGAAGTATACAACTCTTGTTCCTTGTACGAATTTATTGTGGGGATATTTTTAATCCATTTTTTTATAATTATTCATTTATAAAATTTATTTTATGAGAAAACCTTTATTATTTAGCTGGGTGATTAGCATGATAGTGCTTTGCTCAGTATCGGGACAGATTTATGACACTGTCAGTTATCCTAACCTTAATGATTCAATAATGATTGATTGGGGAAAGATTGGTGTTAGTGATTCATTTGTGGTGAAAAGCATTAAACAATTAACTACTAACGAGTATGATGATATTGTTCAATGTTGGGGTGCAAATCCATTTTCGAAAGACGGAACAAAAATCGTATATACTTCGGAAATAGGTGGGACATCATCAGCAGCCAGAGAACTGGTGATGATGAATATAGATGGGAGTGATAAAGTAAGGCTAACAATGAATGATTATTGTAACAGCCATGCCAGTTTTACTCCCGATGGAAAAAGTATTGTTTATCAGGCCGAGACTAACATTAACGGATCTGATTTAGCCCGCATATTTATTGCACCTCTGGATTCGATGATTGCAGAACCTGACAGCAACTGGGGAGTTAATTTGATAGATGTCGAGGGTCCGGTTTTTGGTGATACAATGTCTTGTTTTCTGAAACCTCTTGTTAGTAATGATGGTTCAAAAATCTTATTCATGAAGGACGATGATGGTGATACCATTAGTGGACTATTTGTTATGAATATTGATGGAACAGGAGTAGTACATATTACAGATACAATAAATGAGCCAACACATCATGGCTGGAGTCCTGATGGAGAGTGGGTTGTATTTCAAGGAGGCTGTGATGGAGACGACTATTCACGGGTTTTTATTTCAAAGGCTGACGGAAGTACAAAACCAATTCAAATTTCTTCTTCCGCATACAATAATTTCGGATGGTGCTCTAACTGGCCTACATGGAGTCCTGACGGAAAATGGATTGCCTATCATGTGAAAGATAACTATAATCCTCCAAATTCAATTGTTTTGTACAATGTGGAATTGGGATATTCAGATTTCTTAGTTTCAAGCAATGAATTAGATATTTGTGGACCTACGTCGTGGGATCCTTCAAGCAAATGGTTAGCTTATAAAAAAGCACCAGAAACAGGAACCAGTAAACGTGATATTTGCATGATCAATATTGAAACCAATGAGGATATAACTTTAACCACAGGATATCAAGAGTATCGCGAGTGGTTTACTCCTGATGGCAACGGCATTCTATTTAAAGATTATCCATGGAATAATACCAACTCAAGAGATTCTGGCGATTATGATTATGATTTACTGATGATAAGTTTTGAAACAGATCTTATTCCCCCCGTTGCAATTACACAAGACATCAGTATAAATGTAGGTGCATCATGTTTAACAGAAATTACTGCTGAAGATGTTGACAATGGCAGTTGGGATAATGTAGGCATTACAAGCAGATCAATTGACATATCGACTTTTGATTGTTCTGATATTGGAGATGTTATTGAAGTAACTCTTACATTGAGTGATGCGGCAGGCAACACTTCGACAGGTGTTTCAATGGTAACTATAAATGAAGTTCTTGCAACACAAGATATTTCAGCTAATGCGTTCACAATGTATCCAAATCCGGCGAATGATCAAGTATTTATCAATACCGGTTCAAATTCTGATTTGACTGTAATTATAGTTGATAATTCGGGACGGATAATCAGTCAGGAAATAATCAATGACGAGGAATCCATTAATGTTTCACAACTGGAACCAGGAATTTACACTATTATGGTTTCAAACAATGATTTTACTGAAACTCAGAAATTAATTATCACCAGATAATAAAATTTGTTCATTCAATAATAAAAAACCGGGATTTTCACCCGGTTTTTTATTGCTTACAATTATCATTTTACACAATTCCGTAAATCAAAAACTAAATTTCCTGGCTACATTTGCATACTAAATTATTAAAAAATGGACGGGCGAAAGCGTGCAGATATAAAGATTGGAAATAAAGTGAAAATTGTTCTGAAGCAAGATCAGCGCAGCGGAAAATTAACAGAGGGTATTGTAAAAGATATTCTTACTAATTCCGGGAATCACCCACACGGCATTAAAGTACGACTTCAGAATAACCTAATTGGAAGAGTGAAGGAAATTGTTTCAGATGATACCTGAGTACTATTCATCTCTTAAGGCAATTTAAAATTGAAGTAATTTTCATTAACTTATATTAAAAATAAATACCCGGATAAATTCTGATACCCGGGTATTGTATTCCTTGTATTAACACCTATTTTTTACTGTTTTTGCTGATAAAGAAATAAGTCAGAAATCCAAGCGAAATAGCTATGAGTTCAATACCAACCGGCAGATATGAATGACTACCATGTACCCAGTCCATATTTTCGCCCCTGCCAATCAGTGCGATAACCAAAATTCCTAAACCTGCAAAAAGAGTTACCAGTCCCCATTTAAGAGTAGGATAACTGTTTTCTTCTTTGTCTTTTGGGGTGTCGAGAATTCCGGCCGTATCTACATGTCCTGCTTTGACAATCCGCCTTTTCAATAGAAAATCTGTAAAAACCTTGATGATTTGATAAATGCCTGTAAAAACAACGGCTGCTACGAATGCATCTTCCATAATTTTGATTTTTTAAATTGTTTTATGCTTAATGAGTCGTCAAAATATCTTAAATGTTGCATACATTGTGAAATTATTTTTTCCTCGTGCAACATTTTACCCGATTTACAGACTAATGTATTGTAAATGGACGATAAAACGCTGATAAAAAAGGTAAATGAGGGTGATCGATCAGCCATCAGATTTTTGGTAGATAGTAACAAAAACCTGATCTGGCATATCATTATTTCAATGGTAGGCCATGGCAGTGATTGTGAAGATCTTTTCCAGGAGGTTTTTTTGCAGGTATTTAAAGGTTTAAAGCGTTTCAGGGCTGATGCCCGCCTTTCTACCTGGATAGGTTCTATTACTCATCATATTTGCGTAGATTATATTCGAAAAAAGAAAAAGGAGACAGAGATGCAGAGCCAGGATGCCACTCAAAATATTGCAGAAAGCATTTTGCAGGATAAGAACTGGAAACAATATGATAAAAAAGACCTGAATAAGATGGTGCTGGATGCCATTAATAAATTACCGGCAGCTTATCGTACTGTTATTACTCTGTACCATCTTGATGAGAAATCTTATAAGGAAATTGCAGAAATAACCGGCATGCCTGATGGTACGATAAAAAGCTATATCAATAGAGGCCGAAATATGCTTCGAGAGATAATAAGCAATCTTGTCCCGGATATAGCAGAAATACTTAATGATTAATAAGTGGATATTAATTAATTTTGTGAAATGGAAAAGGAACAACTAAATGATAGCGAATTAGACAAGCTAATGCTCAATGCATTAATTGCCAACAATGACCTTAAGGTTCCAAATGGTTTATCGGATAAAACCATTCGAAAACTTGAGAAAAAGAATCTTCTGCGGGAATTAATACTTGAGTTATTTTTCAAATTAGGCATTGTATTGTCTAGCTTAACTATACTAACAATTGTTTTTATTTGGTTCAACGGCAGCGATATAATTAGCAAATTATATTCTCATTTCATTAACAATTGGCAGATAATTTCTTCATTGCTTCTTTTGGTTTTTATTACAATACTCATTGATCAGGTAGGTTTAAGATTATACAATACACTTAATAAAGAAGTAAACTGGAAAGTCTGAATACAACTCATACCAGGCAGCACTAAAAAGAAAATGTAAAAATTCCACACCGCAGTTTACGGTAAATATCTGGTTCTATTATGGGCGAATTGTTGTTATTTACAGATGGAAGCGTAAATACCCAATCGAAAGTTGGATATGGAGCTTACCTTGCTGTGACTGAGTATGGACTTTCCTTAGATTCTTTAGGAAAACTTGTGAAAACCAGACGTTTTGAACAAACCTCTTCAACGAAACTGGAAATGCAGTCATTATTATGGGCACTTAACGAAATACAGCCATTGGAAAATAAGGTAATTGTATACACTGATTCTCAAAACATCATAGGATTGAAGGGGAGGCGTGATCGCTTCGAGCAAAATGATTATCGTACAAAGAAAAATAAACTCATCAGCAATTCTGAGCTGTACAAGGAGTTCTATAGGACGACAGATCTGTTGGATTGCACAATGGTTAAAGTACAAGGGCATCAGGCATCGGATCAAAAAGAATATATTGACAGGCTTTTTACCTTGGTGGACAAAGCCTCAAGAAATGCATTGAGGAGAGAATCTATGTGAAGCATTTCAAATTGCCATGCAATTCATCCTATCTCCTTTTTTTATTCCTATTAGAAATTTTATCGCCCCGTGTTTTAGGCTTTTTATAAGTCTTCATTTTCCGCAGATAAGATCCTCCCTGATTGATTTTTTTATTTTTCTCTTTCTTCTCATGAAATGCAGGCCCCCTAATCTCTTTAACTAAATTACGATGTGGATTACTAATCTCAGCGATTTTTGGACGTTCATCAGACGTTAATTCTCTTGATACTTCTACTTTCCCAGGAAAATTAGTTAAGGGGATTTTGTAATCCATCAATGTTTCTATAGCTTCTTTATCCTCCTTTTCCCTGTCGGTGTAAAACAATATAGATTTGCCCGTCTGTTCTGCTCTGCCAGTCCTTCCGATGCGATGCATATAATTCTCAGGATAATGAGGGGTGTCAAAATTGATTACGTGGGTAATTTTCTCTAAATCCAATCCACGAGCCATAACATCAGTTGTAACCAATATTCTGTTTACTCCTTCATCAAATTGCCGAATAGATCTGATTCTATAGTTTTGAGTCTTGTTTGAATGGATTACACAGCATTCTGACCCATAATTAGCTTCCAATGCTTCAAACAATTTATCTGCAGTTCTTTTATTGGAGACAAACACCAATACTTTGCCATATTCAGCCTTGTTATTTAACAAAAAGGATAACAAATTAACTTTAGTATTAAAATTTGGCACATGAAAAGATTGCTGTTCAATATTATCCAACCGCGTACCGCTTACAGCAACTGAAATTTTTGCAGGTACTGTAAAATATTCTTCAATCAGCAGATCAACCTCATCAGTCATAGTGGCTGAAAACATAATGTTTTGTCTTCGTTCCGGCAGAAGTTCAAAGATATTTTTCAATTGATAACGAAATCCGGCATCAAGCATAATATCTACCTCGTCTATCACCAACTTCTTAACTGCATTTAGTTTTAACACCTTACTTAATGCCAAATCGTATAATCGGCCGGGAGTAGCAACCAGGATATCCGTACCCTGCATAACAGCCTCCTTTTGTACATTAATATTTGTTCCTCCATAAACACCTAAGACCCGAACATTAAGATACCTGGTAAAACTTTTTGTCATCTCGACTACTTGCAACACCAATTCACGTGTAGGAACCAATACTAAAACCCTTGGAGCAAGTTGTTCAGAATATTTCAGATAACGTAATATTGGAAGCATATAAGCCAATGTTTTGCCGGTACCTGTCTGTGCAATTCCAACAATATCTTTTCCTGATAGAATAACAGAATAAGCTTCTTTTTGCATTGGCGTTGGGATTTCAAACCCTAAATCGCTAATCGCATTAAACAATTGTTTTGAAAGATTGAAATTTTCGAAAGAATCCATTGTTTCTATTTGCTTCAAAAATAGGCATATAATTATTATTAATCAGGTCTTGAAAATTATTAAAAACTATCAAGAATAAACTTTATAAAATAAAAACGACGCAGTAAATACTGCGCCGTAATGAAAGTAAGTAAATTCAAAGAATGAATCCTACAATTTACATTTCTTTCTCTTTATTCATTTCATTCCATGGATTTATATCGGAGTTCCATGTATCAATTTTAATTTTCAATGAGCCGTCTGTTTGTTTTTCCCAAATTGTAATGTACTTGCCTTTATCTGTAGCTGGTTCTGGCATATTTGGCATCGTAAAGGCCATGGAGTATTTTCCTATCTCGATGACCATATCACCACATACTTCAATCTTTTTGGTATGAAGTTCAAAGGAGGTTATTTTCATAGGTGAATTGGACGCTTCTTTTGCTGAAGCTGCTATTGCCTCTTTGCCTTTTAACATGGGTTGATAACTGGGCAATGATATGGCATCATCAACATAATAAGCTAAACTCATTTCATGATCTCCAGCCAGCATAGCCTTAACCATTTTGGCATTCATCTTTTCAATTTTTACTTTCAATTCTTCTTCAGATTGTGAAAAAGCATTGAATGCTGTTACAAAAAGAAGAGCAATTAATAAAGCTGATGAGAGGATTGATTTTTTCATGATGATTAATTTGAATTAATTATTGTAATATGTCAGCAGAATAACATGAATAGACAGACATTGTTCAAAAATATCTATCAATCTCAGCTAATACAAAGATGATATAGAAAATGCTAATAGTGAATAAAGTTCATTTTATCAATAAAAATTCGCATTGATCCTGTCCCTGAGCCATTTGCGTTTCATAAGGAAAACAAAGAATTCATAGAGCAGGCCTCTAATTGGACCTGCTATCCTGAATAATAACATAACACGCTGTAAAACAAGATTGTATTTAAGCACCTCCTCAAGTGCTTGGGATTTGTATCCCGGATCAAGGATCATTTCAGCTACTTCCTGGCCTGAAACCAGCGATTGATAGATTCCTTCCCCTGTAAGACCTGAAGCTAGTCCAGCCGCCTCTCCCACAAGAAATACATTCTTAAACCGATAACCACGATAATCAAAAGCAACGGGGAAGGATTCCAGTATGGCAGTGCCCGGATCAATATTCTTACGATACAGCCAGTCCTGAAATTCTGCTTTCATTTTCTGATGATTCACTTTCTTTGGATCGCAGCAAAAGCCTACAGCAATGCTTTTTCTGTGTGGAAATATCCATGCATACCAAGTTTTGAACCTTCGGGAATCCAGGAAGATCTCCAGAACAGGATCAACATCAGTCTTTGGAATAGTATATTGAAAACCAATGAGTTTTTTTTGTACCGGCAAATTAAGGTGCTTTCTCACAATGGAAGAATAGCCCTCTGCTCCTACCAGGAATTTAAAGCCGTACTCTCTCCCATCCTTCAGCATCACTTTGTTAGCTTCAATGCCGGTCACCTGGCTATTCATCTCCACATTTACATCCAGATCGTTCAACAGGCATCCCTGGTAAGCTCCAAGCTCTTTCCTGTTAACAGTAAATAGAAATGGTGCCGGGGCAAGTGTATCAGCCCTCTGACGTTTGGAGTGGATTACAGCCCGGGATATCCTGTGTTCAATAACTGTCTCAGGAAGTGGAAGTATTTCCATGTCCTTCATCGTGAGTCCGCCAGCACAAAGCTTTTCACCGAATACTTCTTTTTTCTCAAGCAGTAACACGTGTTTTTTGGCAGTACCCAAAACCTCTGCGCATTTTAGTCCTGCCGGTCCCCCTCCGATTATTATAACATCATAGTTTTCCATTTGGCCAGATCAAAATTCTTTTCATTTTGAATTAGCCAAATTAAATATTAAACCATGACTTGTTATATTGAACAAGGAGATTTTATATAAAAATATGAACAGGAATCTTGTAAAGAGATTATCTATTATTTTCTCATGCCGGCAGGGCACATCCATTTCTCCCTATTCTTTGTACATTTTAGCCCGCAAAATCTTTATTTTTTCGTTCTCAATGTATTCGTCGTATTTCATTAATTTATCGATAATACCATTCGGAGTAAGTTCAATAATTCTGTTGCAAACCGATTGAATAAACTCATGGTCATGAGAAGACATAAATACATTTCCGGGATACCTTGTTAAGGTATTATTGAATGCCTGAATAGATTCCAGATCAAGGTGATTTGTAGGTGTATCCAATATCAGTGCATTCGCATCAATAAGCATCATTCTTGCAATCATACAACGCATTTTTTCACCACCGGACAACACGTCTACGCGTTTATAAATCTCATCTCCGGAGAATAACATTTTCCCTAAGAAACCACGAATATAGAGCTCTGAAGTATCTGCAGAAAATTGGCCAAGCCATTCAAAGAGACTTAATTCGCTTCTGAAAAATGCTGAATTGTCTAAAGGCAAATATGCGGAAGTTATAGTTTGCCCCCACTGATAAGTCCCTGAATCGGCTTTTTGTTTGCCGTTTATTATCTCAAAAAAAGCCGTCATTGCCCGGGGATCTTTTGATAAGAATATAATTTTCTCTCCTTTGCTGGCAGAGAAATTCACATCCTTAAACAATACCTTGCCATCAAGACTTGCACTTAAGCCGCTAACATCAAGAATTTTATCACCTGCTTCACGTTCGGGAGTAAAAATAATTCCCGGGTATTTTCTTGTGGAAGGCTTGATATCCTCAATGTTCAACTTCTCAATCATTTTTTTACGGGAGGTAGTCTGTTTTGATTTAGCAACATTGGCGCTAAACCGCGCAATAAATGCCTGCAGCTCCTTTTTCTTTTCTTCGGCTTTTTTGTTTTGCTTCATCTGCTGTCTCAATGCCAGCTGACTGCTCTGATACCAAAAACTATAGTTGCCTCCAAAGAGTTGTATTTTTCCAAAATCAATATCTACAATGTGTGAACTTATAGCATCAAGAAAATGCCTGTCATGAGATACCACCAAAACTGTATTTTCGTAATTCGATAAATAGTTTTCCAGCCAGCTTACGGTTTCCAGGTCGAGGTCATTGGTTGGCTCATCAAGCAAAAGGTTATCAGGTTTGCCAAAAAGGGCCTGGGCAAGTAATACTCTTACCTTTTGCTTCCCGCTCATGTCTTTCATTAGGGTATAATGAAATTTTTCTTTTATTCCCAATTCACTTAGCAAAGTAGCTGCATCGCTTTCGGCATTCCAACCGTTCATTGCGGCAAATTTCTCTTCCAGCTCAGCTGCTGCTATCCCATCTTTATCAGAAAAATCAGGTTTCTCATAGATAGCTTCTTTTTTTTGTATGATGTTCCACAGTTGTGTATGCCCTTTCATTACAGTGTGAAGAACAGTATACTCATCAAAGGCAAAGTGGTCCTGGCACAAAACTGAAAGTCGTTCGCCGGGGCCAAGTGATATGTGCCCGGCTGTGAGATCAAGTTCTCCTGAAATGGCCTTCAAGAAAGTTGATTTTCCTGCTCCGTTTGCTCCTATCACCCCATAACAATTTCCTGCTGTAAACTTCATGTTCACTTCCTGAAACAATATTCTTTTGCCGAACTGAATTCGTAAATCTGCTACCGTAATCATACAATAAATTAAGTGCTGTTTTTGCTGGAAAAGCTTGCGAATGTACGGATAAAATATCACTTATTATGCAAAGCTACAGGAAACAAATTATGCACTATGGAATTGAATTCAGAGTTTTATTTTCCCTGGCAGGGCATATTACATTTTATTTTTTTGATTCCATTCTTTTCATATGCCATGGTATGATTGTGATGGTTTTTGACTTGTTTCGTCATATTCATCTCCACGAAAATTCATATCTTGTGATCAGAAAGTACATGCAAGTTATATTCTCTCCGGATGAAAAATAAGATAAACAATAGAATGAAAGGGAAGGTATCTTTATTGATCATCATGCAAATATTTGCTGTTGGTATTCTTCATGCCCGGGAAAGCAATACAATTGACAGCCTGGAAAATGCACTGCCAGAAGCATCCACATCAACAGATAGCATAAATATTCTCTGTCAGCTAGCCTGGAATATTTCTTCATCCGATCCTGAAAAAACCTACAATTACGGAACTAGAGCCCTTTCTCTGATCAAAGGAGATGAAGATAGTCAGACTCTTTCCGAAACATATGATGCCGCTGCCCTGGCGCATTGGGTAATGAAAGATATTGACTCTGCTGTCAGCTTATATAAACTCTCTTTAAAAATTGGAGAAGAAAATAAGCTTCCTGATCGAATTGCATGGAGCCATTATAACCTGGCCTTGATAGCAAAGAATGAAAACCAGTCTGACTTAGTGCTTGAGCATGCTCAAAAGAGCCAGGCGGCCTTTCATGAGGCCAATATGGAAGACTGGGTGATCAATAGCTACTGGCTTATGGCAAAAGCAGTTAATGGAGACAGACGTGAACAGCTCTATAGGGAGATGATCTCTAAAATTGAGTCTGTAATTCAATCGACTGATGATCAACAGAATCTGACATTCAGATACCTCGATCTTGCAAGAGTTTACAGTCTGCTTGAGAACAAGTCAAAATCGCTGGAATATGTACTGCTGGCACTTGAAGCTGCGCAAGTAGCGAAAGACGAGAAAGTCATTGCATACGCCTACTCATCTATTGGAGCATACCTCAGAGATATTCAACACAATCACATCGTAGCGCTACAGTATTACGAAAAAATCCTTGAAATCTATCGGGAGCATAATGTTTCGTGGGGAATAGCCGATGTTTTGATAGAAATTGGAATTGTATACCAGGAAATGCCAAATGATTCATTGGCATTTAAATATTTTTCTGAAAGCCTTGAAATTTCAAGCAAGTTAGATTATGCATATTATATGTCGAATGCATACAAACACATGGGGGAAATCCATTATCGGAATAAAGATTTTGAAAAGGCATTATCTCTATTTTCAAAAAGTTACAGCACAAAATGTAAGAATTGTGATCCTATTGATTCTCACGAAATATTAATTCATCTTGGCAACACTTACTCAAAAATGGGTAATGAGCAAGATGCTTATAATTATTACTTAGAGAGTTTTTATCTGGCCGACTCGCTTGATGATCGCCTGCACAAATCGATTTCGCTTGTTAGTCTGGGTGACTGGCAAATAGCAAAAAATAATATCCCCGCTGCAACAGATAACTTCCTTCAAGCTTTTGAAAATGCTTCAAAAACTAATAATCTTCCACTTCAAATAAAAATTTCAGATAAGTTAAGTGAGATATATTCACAGCAAAACAATTATAAAAATGCTTTTAAATACCAGAAGTTTTCTGATATGCTGGAAGATAGTGTTCTGATTGTGAATGAAACAGAAAATTTAGCACGCTTTGAAACATTGTTTGAATTTGAAAATCTGAGAAGGCAGAGAGAAGTAGAAAATGCCAAGGCTGAAGCAGAGATTGAGAAACAAGTTCTCACAAGGAATTTATTTCTGGCAGGATTTATTATGATGAGTATTCTGGGAATATTTCTATTTCTTAGTTTTCGAAGAAAGAAAAAAGCCAATATATTGCTGGCAAATCAAAAGAAAAAAATTGAAGTAATGTCGGCCAAAATTCATAAGGCTGATAAGATGAAATTGCAGTTTTTTACAAATATATCGCACGAATTCCGTACACCGCTTACCCTGATAACAGGGCTCACCGAAGAACTTCCAAAACATAAGATTAATGAGGATACCTGGAAAAACAAACTTAGGATAATTCAAAGAAATGCCTCAAAATTGCTTCAGCTTGTTAACCAGGTACTGGACATCAGGAAACTGGATAATGGAGATTCTGTTGCAGAACCTGTTAGCGGAGACCTGGTAAAGTTTGTGCGTGGAATTATTGCCCTCTTTGAAGATCATGCCAGGCGCAAACAGGTTGAGTTAAAATTTGTGTCTGAAAAGAATTCCATGATTCTGGATACAGATTATAGCAAGCTCGACAAAATTCTGAATAATCTGATTTCAAATGCCATTAATTTTTGCGGTGAGAAGGACCTGGTTCGTGTTACTTTATATACCGAGAGCAATCCGTTGTCTGCTTTTGTGATTGAGGTTGAAGATTCGGGCAGAGGCATACCTTCGAACCAATTAGATTATATTTTTCAACCCTTCTATCAGGTAACTAATCTGGAAGGCGGGAGTGGAATAGGACTGGCGCTGGTCAAAGAACTGGTTACAGTATTGGAAGGGAAAATCAATATCGAAAGTCAACTTGATAAAGGTACCCGCGTAACTGTTAAAATACCCTATGGTCAAATTCAAAACCTTTCCAAAGAAAATTCACATTCTTTCAGAACTGTCTTTAATAGAAAACCACAACAAAAAACAATTGATTTAGCCAACGAAGAAAAACCCATAGAACTAATCAGTACTGTTAAAAACAATGAACCGGATTGTGAATATGAAAAATCTCTGCTGATTGTTGAAGATAATCCAGACCTGATTGAATTCGTTGCCGGTATTCTGGATGAGGAATATAAAATTTTTAAAGCTGTTGATGGCAATAAAGGATTAACATTGGCTATTAAACATATACCTGACGTAATTATCAGCGACATAATGATGCCGGGTATGGATGGAATTGAAATGTGTGAGAAGTTAAAAAGCAATCCTTGTACCTCGCATATTCCGATACTTCTTCTCACTGCCAAAAGCGATCAGGACAGTATGCTACGTAGTTTCAAAATAGGGGCAGACGACTATATCGTTAAACCTTTCAGTGCTGTATTGTTAAAATCGCGTATACAGAACCTCGTAAATCAACGGCGCAAACTAATAGAAAAATTCTCTCAGCAGTTCCAGGTTGAACCTACCGAGGTGATACTTCCTGACGCTGACAAGTGCTTTCTTGAAAAGGCGATTGGAATCATTGAAAAGTATATCAGCGATCCGGAACTGGATATCGATATATTGGCATCTGAAATGAATGTAAGCCGCACACAACTCTACCGCAAACTTAAAGCGCTCTCTGACTATTCGGGAAACCAGTTCATCCGTCTTATCCGCCTGAAAAGAGCTGCGCAACTGCTTAGTCAGAATCAGCTTAATATCCAGGAAGTAATGCTGGAAACAGGATTCAGTAACTATTCCTATTTCAAACAGTGTTTCAAGGATCAATTCAATCGGGCTCCAAAAGATTATTCTGAATTCGCCCAGACAACTAAGTAGCTTACCCTCCCATTTTCGCTTGTATTCCTTTTTTATTCCGACCGGGTACATTTTGAGCTGTTTCTGCTGTTTTTAGGATTATTTCGTCGCGTGTTAAAACCTCCGATAGCCTAATTTGGCTGTACAAAACCAAAACATGGAGGTAAATATGAAAAACAATTTAATGCATCAAAAAAAGAGTATCAGAATTTTTATTTGCTCTGCTCTAATCATTCTATTTTCTATTTCCAGGGTCATATCCCAGGGCTGTGAAAAGACTACAGCTAAAATGGAAGAAAAACCATTGACAGAAAAACTGGCTAATTTCTCATGGAACGGTGAGCTGGATAAAATTAAGGAACTTGTTGATGAGAATAATAATCTCGTTAATATACGATTGAAGAATGAAGAAACTATGTTGACCATAGCTTCCTGGAGTGGAAATTATGAAATTGCAGAATACCTGATTGACAAGAAAGCAAATGTCGATTGCCGAAACGATTGGCAAAACACCGCCTTGCATAACGCAGCACAAAAAGGGTACAATGATATTATTGCACTTCTCCTGGCCAACGGTGCTAATGTCAATGCAAGAGGCACAAGTGGGAATAGTTCACTTTTCTTTGCTGTGGGAAATGAACACCTTGAAAGCGCTAAACTTTTGTTAGAAGCCGGAGCTAATATTCATGCCAAAAACGATTATGATCAGACTCCACTGACCAGAGCTTCCTGGCATGGAAATGCGGATATCATAGAATTTTTGGCTGAAAATGGTGCTGATGTTAATTATGCACCTCAAGAAGGAAATACAATTATGCATAACCTGGCTAGTGGTGGGTACCTTGAAGCTATCAAAACAATTCAAAAGTTTGGTGCCGACGCAAACATGATAGATTCAGATGGTAGAATTCCTCTTCACAATGCTTTAATCAACAAACATTCAGATGTAGTTGAATTGCTTCTTGGCAGCACAAAGAATATTAATCAACAGGAAAATCACCTCGGAAATACTCCTTTGCATATTGCGGCTATAAATGGAGATCTGAAATCAATTGAAATATTAATTGATGCAGGAGCCAAAACTGACAGTAAAAATTACTCACAAAAAACTCCTCTCGAATATGCGATACAATATGGGTATATTGATATTGTAAACTATTATGTATCAAATTCCCTGGCTTCTGAAGAAATGCTTATTACTGCAAAAAAGAACCAGTCATCCGGAATAGTTTCGGTGAACAATGGAGAAGCAAAAGTAGTTTATTGCGGCCATTCCGGTTGGGCAGTACAAACTGAAAAACATCTTTTAATATTTGATTACTGGAACAGGAACAAAGCCGAGAAACCAGGATTAGCCAATGGATCTGTGTGCCCTAAAGAGATACAGGATCTGAATGTAATTGTCTTTGTTTCGCATGAACATGGGGATCATTATGATACCAGCATTTATAAATGGGCCAATGATGTAAAAAACATAAGTTATGTATATGGATTCAAGCCTGAAGAAGCATGGATACACAAGGAAAAGGGATATCATGGTCCTGAGTACGTTTACATCAACGACAACCAGACACAGGTAGTGGACAATGTAACTATTACCACATTTAAATCGAATGATACAGGTCAGGGATTTCTTGTCAGCACGGATGGCATGACCATATATCATCCAGGGGACCATGCCTGGTTTTCTTCAGAAGACGAAATGGATTTCAAAAAAGAAGTTGATTTTATTGCCAGGCAGGAACAACCTATAGACATTGCCTTTTTGCCTGTTAGCGGATGCCCGTCGCGATGGAAAAAGGAGTTCATTGTGGAAGGATTCTTCTACACTATCGATAAGCTGGATCCTGCGCAAGTATTTCCCATGCATGCCTTTCAGCGAGAGTACACATTGAAAGAGTTTGCTGAAATGGCACAAACCAAAAAACTTAAGAACCAAATTGTTTGTACAGAAAATACCGGAGATAATTTCTCATATGCCAAAACCATGGTGGCTTCTAAATAAGGTTCAGGTTCCCTGTATCGCAGACCATCGGCATTGCTTTGGAATGCGATACAGGATTTTTTCAATCTTCTTCTAAAAAAAATACCATGAAAAAGAATATAATGTTTCTGCTGATACTCCTGGGTTCAATTTCTACTCTTGGCGCACAGGTAAGTTTTATATGGGGCAAACAATTTGGATCAATTGGCGACGAAAAGACACGTAATCTGGCAATTAATTCAACAGGCGATGTGTATGTTGTTGGAAAAACCGAAGGCAAGGTCGGAAAAGAAAACTTTGGTAAAATCGATGGATTTATTGTAAAAGTTGACAGTTCTGCCCTTATCGTTTGGGCTACACAGATTGGTTCGAAAGAAGATGATGAGCTGAACGAAGCTGCGGTTGATGCATCGGGAAATTTATATGTTACCGGACGCATAGGGATTGGTGACGAAAGCATGCCAAACAATACCAATGATGTTTTGGTTGCAAAGTTGAATGCTGAGGGAGATATTGTCTGGCAGAAACAATATGGTAGCGACAGTTTAGATATAGGAACAAACATTGTTGTTGACAACAGTGGAGACATTTATGTAATCGGATTTACAAAAGGTGAAATGGGGGAAACTGCTAAGGGAAAGACAGATTGCTTTATTCTTCATCTTGATAATGATGGAAATAAATTGCAGACCAGACAATTTGGAACATCGGAGGAAGACAGTGGTTTCGGAATAACAATTGGTGGAAATTCAAAAGTTTATGTATGTGGCATAAGCCATGGAAATATGGCAACTGAAAACAGAGGAAACTCGGATCTATTCTGGGGAGTATTTTCCAAAGAGCTTGAAGAGCTGGGAATTTATCAGTACGGAACAAAGGGATATGACTATGCAACTAAAATAAAAACTGATGGCCAAAATGCTATTTTTATTGCCGGTACCACCGACGGAGATATGGGCATTCAACAAAAAGGAAATGGAGATAGTTTTCTTCAAAAATGGAATGAACAAGGAGAAATACTCTGGACAAAACAATTTGGAACAAGCAATTGGGATGGTATCAATGGTCTTGCTATTGCAAGGGACAAAAGCATTTTTGTAAGCGGTTGTCAGAATTATCCTCATTGTGAGTCATTCTGTAAAATGTATGATGGAGAGGGGAATCTCTTATGGGCCAGCAACTATAAAGCACAAGGACCAGGAGGTGGTACCTGTGGGAAGGGCATCTGTACCAATCAAAATGGAGACATATATCATGCGGGTTATACAGGAGCTAATTTATTCTCTGAATTAAACGGCAAGCATGATCTGTTTTTGATTAAACTAAAACCAGATATAAAAAACTAGAAAGCATAGGTTTCTGAATTAGTGTTAGGTAGTTTTCTAAATTAGGGTTACAATGAACCTGTAAAGCAATCCATCGGAAATGCGTTACAGGTTTTTTATTTAGATAGTTTTTCTACTATTTTTCCAGAGAGCGATAAAGAATGCTATACTTACAAAGCCTGTAAGTACCATGAAACTAAAATGAAGTGATTTTAATTCTGCCAGAAAACCAAGTAATACGGGCCCCACGAGAAATCCAACATTGGTAATGGCAGCAATAAATGAAACTCCATCCTTTGTTTTAATCCCTTCTATATTTGATGCCAGACGATATACTTCCGGAACAATAACTGAAAATCCCAGACCGACAATAAAAAAGCCGATAAGTGAAACAGAAGCTTGCACTATCAGAATAAATACAAAGCCTACAATACTCAAGAAGCTTGCATAGCTAAGCAATTGCCAGGAACCAAATTTTTTACTTAGCGAATCGCCTGAGAAACGGCCAATAACCATAGCAAATGAAAAGGCTGCATAGCCCATTCCAATGTATTGCAACGGAATATGAACTATTTTCTTAAGATAGAGTGCCCCCCAGTCGGCAATAGCTCCTTCGGCAACCATTAAAGTTAATCCAACCACGGCAATAAAAATTAAGGGCCTGATATATGTAATGTTTCGTTTCACTTTGGAATGGGGTTCACTTTTCCGGAGGTAATAATCGGAACGCAGATAAGTTTGAATCCCAATAACAATCAGAACCACTAATGCAACATGAAGGATTGGGTTTTGAAGCAATGCAGCAATAAAGCTACTGCTCGCAGCACCTAATACACCTCCTATGCTCCAGAATCCATGACTACCTGACATTATGTAAACTTTATCCTGTTTTTCGATGGTAGCAGTTAGAGAGTTCAGCGCAATGCCATAGCAGGAGCTTGTCATACCAAATACAAACAGAGCAATGCAAAGTGCAATATAATTATCTGCTAGAAAAGGTCCGAAAAAGCTTGCACAATAAAAAAGAAGAGCCAGGTAAGTAAGTCGTCCAACCCCAACCTGGTCAATAAGTTTATTTGCAATAGGGATCATAGTAAATGCACCCAGAGATGCAAAAAAGATGGCCCCGCCAATTTTACCCTCTGTAATGCCAATTTTATCGGCCACATAGGGAATATAGCTTACCCAGGTACTGAATACGAGACTAAAACAAAAATAGAGAAAGGCAGAAGCAAAGTATTTGCGCTGCGTAATGAATATTTTAACTGATAGCATACTAAAACATAAAGCAGTAAAACTAATGCAAATTAATTTCATTATACTTCAGTGGTAAGACCCATTGCTTTAGTAGTTTCACTCATTGCTTCAGTGGTAAGGCCCATTGTTTTAGTGGCAAAAGGCTGTTGCTTCCTTCTATAAATGCACAATAGGAAAAAAGTTTTGGAAAAATAAGACCTTGTCAAAGACAAGGCCAAGCATTTACGATTCCGTAAGATTAAATTATATAATCATGAAAACATACCCTTGAAATACGCATTTCATCGAAGGTAACAGAGCGTTAATAAAAGAATAACAACAGTTATTCTATCTGATGCGTATGATCAGCAGTAACAAAATACAACTGCAATGGCTGAAAATATGGAAAACAAAAAACCGAGGCACAGGATTAATGATCGAATGCTGGTTATTGTAAATAATGACTGGACACGCAACTATTCAGCTTCCATTCATTCCATTAACAGACCTGACGGAAAAAAGGAGTATTCGGCAAAATGCAAGTTGAAAGATTGTATTGCACTTTGTAAAGCAACAGATAAAAATGAGCTGAGCAGACGCATGGATCAGCTGGCCACCGTAATCGAAGAATACACTTCAAGAAAGCTGCCTTATGGAATTCCTCTTGTAATGGATATAATTTGCGGCTTGAATTAGTCCTGATTCAAAAATTTCAATGTTTAAATATCATAGTTCAGAACTTGTAAGTTGAAACTGAGACTGGCGAACTCATGCACCTTAAGGAATTAACTTCCTCTTGTTTGCGTTTCGTATATTGCCGCGGTGAGATGTAAGCAGGACTATATTAATTCTGTAAAACTCTACGTCTACCGCAGGTATATCTTGTAGATGCGGCTTTTGTAAGAATACGGTATTCGAGCATTAGCTCATGGGTTCCACTGGCATAATAGCTGCTGATAAAACTATGATCGTAAGCATATCCAAGTCTTAGATCTGGTGTAAGAAGTATTCCAACAATAAATATCATTTGTCGTGATGAGCGGTACGAGATTCCTAAATCAAATATTTCTCTCGGGCCCTTTATGAGTCCTTTTGAATGCTTGAAACGAATAAAAGCATTTCCTTCAACAACCGTAATGTTTTCTCTATGAGTTGCCAATACTCCTAATTTATAATAGAAATTTTCCGATTTGTTATTTTTATAAATCGCATAGCCATATTGATGGTTTGTGTTCAGATATGAATTCTCAGGATTTCCAATTGAGAATAAGTGGGTAGAGGATAAGCCAAAAATAAACATAGCAGATTGAAACTCTATGCCTGCATTAGCATCAGGACGAATGACTTTTTCCTGACCGTAAAGAACCGCAGGATCGTTGGGGTTGTCGGGATCAAAAAGTGAGCCATTAACAGAACGTTGAAAAACACCGGCTGAAAGGCCCAGGGAAATTGTTCTTTTATGATTGCCTTGAATTCTAAAGGCATATAATATCATTGGATTTAATACCTGTGAAGCACCAATATTATCAACCATCATAGAAACACCAAAAGCTGAACGCGTGCTATGTATGTATTCTGATGCCTGTATATTGAGTACTGCCGGGGCACCATTTACTCCTGTCCATTGCCTGCGATAATTGGAAAAAATATACATGTACTCTGTACGGGCTATGAATGCGGGATTATAGCTTGCACGATTATACCAATGTGTAGACATAACAATGTCAGCTTGTGCAAAGACTTCTTTGCAAAACATAAGACAAACAATGCCTGCCAATAATGAAATCAGGTATCTCATTTCACACCTTATCTTACTAATGTTACATATCCCTTAATGTGATGTTCCTGTCCTTCCCTGTTTGAATAATCAATTGCATAAAAGTATGTATCCGGACTAAGGTCCTGCCCCTTATATTTTCCGTCCCAACCTTCATTTCCCTTATAGAGAGTAGTACCGTGCCGATCGAATATCTCAAGATCCAGTTCTGCCATGAAAAGATCATTTATTCCATCTCCGTTGGGTGAAAAAATATTAGGTACGTAAGGAATGATATCAATAATGTCGGAGAAAGTTGATACACAACCAAAGTTGTTGGTTGCTGTTAGTGAAATAGTGTAGTAAAGTTTTGTGTAAGTTATGTCGTAATCGTGATAAATATCAGAACCAGTTTCAAAAGTGCCATCGTCCATATCCCAAATGAATTGTACATTGGCTTGCAACGGAACAGTCCCCGTAAGCTCATTATTTTTACGATCCAGTGTGTATTGCGACAAGCTAAATTTTGAATCAGGAAGAGGTGATTCTATGATATGGAAAGTATGCGACTTAACACATCCGCCGGCATTGATTCCTGTGCTTGTATAAGTTCCGGGAGTCCAAACATATATTGAATTTGTTGTTTCACCTGTATTCCAAAGGTAATCGACAGCACCAGAAGTCATCAGATATGCACTATCGCCCTCACAGAATACAGAGTCACCAATGCCCAGAAATTCCCAGGGAGGTTCCTCTATCACTGTTTTATAGTTTGTATCCGATACACATCCTGTACTCGAATAACCAACCAGTCCATAAACTCCCCCAGGATGGCCTATCTGAATAGAATCGTCTGTTGAACCATTGGTCCATATATAATTGTATGCACCGTTTGCTTTTAAATAGATACTTTCGCCCGGACAATAAGTTGTATCACCACTGATAAAGACCAGATCAGGCATAAAGGATTCAACTTCTTTTATTATTGTATCTGCACAGGATGAAGGGAAATTGATAATCCTCAGACTTACCTGATGTCTGCCTGAAGTGGAAAAGGTATACTGAGGATCTATATCGTAGGAAGTATTTCCATCTCCAAAATCCCATAAATAGTATAATGATCCCTGCGAGGTGCTTGATAAATTAGTTAACTGCACGGTGTTGGAATTGCAATCGATCATGTTCGATACAAAATCTGCATGGGGATCATATCTAACTATAGTGGATGAAAGTATCACCTCGCAACCTGTAGCAGATAACATAGTACAGGTTAAGACATCACCTTCAACAGGATCTTCAATATAAAGGGCCTGGGATGAACCCATTACCGTTCCGGAAGAATCCTCCCATCTGTACTCCTCAAACCCTCTCGGAGCCAGCAGTGTGGCAACCACATCTTCGGCACAGTGTGTAATTTCAATATTAAGAGGTTGACAAGATGCTACAAAATAACAATAACCATAATGGTAGGATTGAGTACAATCGGCTGTCATAAACTCGACGGTGATACTTTGTCCTATATATCCCGAAAGATCAACGCCAACAGTTGTCCAGTCTCTCCACATAATTTGATCACCTCGAGGAGTTATTGAAAAATTAAAACCCTCCACATTCTCATTCGATGCATATACATTGTAATTTGAACAATCAGGGATCGTATCGCCATTTTGATCGTAAAGAGTAAATCTAAAGCGGGGTTCCTCCACCTCAAGGTGATCGGCAGCATACTGAAGTACTACAGCAAATTTAATAGTAAGAAATGCATTGTTTGAATCTACATCCAATATATATCTCATATTCTGATGCCAGCATCTGGGAGTTCCTGAGTAGGATTCTGTAATGTCCCTGCCTAAGCGAACGGAATAAAAATGCCCGGGAGGTATGATTTTTAATTCGTTGTTAGTATTTAAATCATACGCCGAATTATCAGTCATAATGGTATGCCTTTCGGGTACTAAACCTTCGACAGGAGTTGTGGTTACCTCAGGGTGTTCCGTGCTATATACCCACGTATACCCGGTCCAGTTAGTAAAATCCCCATATTCAAAGCCTAAATTAGGGCAGTTCGAAAATTGCGCAGACATAGAAATCCATGACAGCAATACAAAAAGGCCGGATAATATTAAGCGCCTTAGGTGTTTCATGATTCGGTCTGAAAGCGATAAATATACAGCTTTTTCCAGAAATGGCCATAAGCTTGGTCATTAAAGAATTTGATTGGACGTTGATAAAGAATAAGATAGCAGAAACATAGCTTGATTTGAGTTCATATATGCTGAAGTTCTTCAGTTTGTATTTTCTGAAAATTAATTTTCGATATCAGGATATTTTTTGAAACGCTTGAATGTTTTGTATTTATGCCCGGGGCATCCTGAATTGATAATATTGCATCTCTTCCGGAAGTTTTCTCATGCCAGAATACTGTAATTTTCTTGAGTGATGCACTCCCTTTCATTTTTGAGAGACTTGGTAAGGTATAACTCTAACTACTCCTTCTATAAAATATGTCAGGCATATAAGCAACAAATTTGTATATTGCTTTCTAAAACCCCAGATATATGAAACAGATTCTTGGATTAATATTTTTGACAATTGCTATAACTGCTTGTCACAATTCAAGCCGTGAATTAGCTACAGAAGATATGGCTGGAATTAACGAAGAAATAATACCCATAACCAGGCCAAGAGCTAATATTCCTCCTCCGATAGATAAAATTGAGAAAGAGGAAACAGACAAAAAGAAAATCATAAAAGATGGCAGGATGGGTATTCAAGTTTCCGAACTTGAAAATACCAAGACCCAAATCGATACATTGGTGAAAATGTATAGTGCTTACTATGCAAAAGAGAGTTTTAATAATACGGATTATGAATCAACATTAAGCCTAAAAATCAGGATACCAAGCAGACATTTTGAGAACTTCATCGCTGCCATCGAAGCAGGCGAAGGTGAAATAGTATATAAAGAGATTGACGCGAGAGATGTAACCGATCAGTTTATTGATTTGGAAACCAGGCTTGAAAATAAGCGAAATTATTTATTGAGGTATCAGGCATTGGTTAAACAAGCAAAATCAATTAAGGATATTCTGGAAATTGAAGAAAAGATTCGAGGTTTGGAAGAAGAAATTGAAAGTACCCAGGGTAGGTTGAAATATTTGAGTGATTTAGTAACATACAGTACACTTGACTTATTGATATCTAAGAAAAAGGCCTTTAAATATAATCCTGCAAAACGTGATAAATTCTCTGAGCGATTAAGGCAATCTTTGTCAAAAGGCTGGATTGGCTTTATTGATTTTCTTCTCTTTATAATAAAAATATGGCCCTTCTGGTTCATATTATTCGGCGCATATTATTTGTGGAAAAAATACAAATTGAACAAGAAGAAGAAGAAAAAAAAAGAATAGGCAGGCAACTTGGGTTCATGCTTGGTTGTCATACTAATCAAAGTCAATAGTTGAAACGCTTTTAATTCTCAATGCTTAATCCCTGGGATTTTACCTTGGATTATAAATATCAAATCACAACAGGCTTTCTATAGTAACATATTTAAATTTTAAGCTGCCTGCATTCCCTCTCCTTTTATGGCTGGAGTGAAGAAAGTCATATCTTTTACGATTCCGCCAGGCTCCAAATCTCAAAGTTAAATACGCCTGACATCCCTGCGAAGGCAGAGATCCAATAAATTAATACATGCTCCACATTTTTAACTGGATGCCATGTCAGAGCATAGCATTTCACTTTAATTCCCGCTACCCCATTCCGTAATCAATGGATGCGGATATGTAAAAGAGATGTAACCGGGTTTTTCAATATTGTTGTAATAATCCCTGTTTTCTTTAATGTGTATGTCGCAATTATTATGTACATATACATCAATATTAGCTCCGTTAAAGCTATTGTTCCACTGGTAAAAAGGATCTTGTTCCTGCGGTGGATAAGGATTTTCATCGGTCCAAAGCCATTGATCAGTAGATCGACCTATCTGGTCTCGGGCCGGGTAGCCGTTTTCTTCTTCATTGCCATCCCAGGGTGAGGTTCCGTCGGCCATTCCGCCGTCACCCAGATCTTCAAAAGTTCTCCGGTTATCTACGGTTATGGCCGGCAATGTCCAGTTACCCAAAAGAGTATTATCAAACACCACACCGGTTCCACCACGAAGAAAGAAAGGAGTCCACATACTTCTTTCCACCTGGCTGATTGTATTGCTGTAAACTTCCCAGCTTCTGGTTGCCCTGTTATTTCCCTGTACTGAGTGGGCTTCAATATAGGCATCGTTAACGATGTTGTGTCGAAATACATATCGCCCGCCATAATTAGCATCTATGCAATTACCAAACTTGGTGAAGTTGAAAATACAGTCTTCCACGAAAGCAGCATTGTCCGTCCCCAGTCCCATGGATTCGGTCCATATGTTATGAGCCATTAGGGAAGCATCGCCTACTACAACAACTCGAGTATTGTTAAATTCACAATGATCGATTACACCAGTTGGGCATTTCCCGTTGTTATTTGTTCCCCAAACCATTACACCCTCAATTGTTTGATCAATTGTATTGTCAAAACGGCAATGATCAATTCGCCATCCATGACCACCTACTCGTATACCAAGACCATAGTCATTTGAAAGAACCAAAGCCAGGTTTGTAATGCGCGAGCCTGAATTCATCATATTTATCACAATTCCCGGCATATTTGATACGGAAGAGATAATGGTTTCATCCTGTCCACTGCCTATAAGAGTAATCCTTCTGTCATCGGGAATTACCAGTGTTGAAAGCCAGGTGCTGTTTCCTGCCGGAATAAGCACCATGTCACCACTTTCAGCAGAATCAACTGCCGCCTGCACATCTTCAAATGAAGTGCTTGCTGCAACAATATCGTAGGGGAAAAAATTATCATCTTTTTTACATGATGCAAACAATACAATGAAAAGTAAAATTGCTGTTAGGGTTCTGAAATGATACAGCATGGATGTAGTATTTAGTAGTGATATATAGTGAATTTATTGTATAACGTTGAAGTTAAAAAATAATTATGGTGGATTGGAGGTTATCTATTTGCTTTTAGTGGGAGTTCATCTCTCTGAAAAAGATTAATAGACGATGCGCTTTTCCTTATACTTTCTTTTCCCGGGATTGAAACTCCGACTTAACAATATCAAATCCCGCACAAGACTTCAATCTCAAATGCCACATTGCAAATTTAAGCTGAGTGCACTCCGTCAACTTTAGTAGGATTAAGGTGAAGTCAAACTTGCCAATTAAGGGATTACACTGAATTAAATTTATATTTATGCTCGTAATTCCAGAAAAAAAATTAATTTGCTTATTCTATCAAATTTGTTAATTAAAAATTGTTAGACATGAACCTTACCAAACCATTTGTCCTACTATCATTAGCAGTATGTATTCATTTATCTGCTGAAGCTAAGCGTACCCAGGAGTACCGCTTCATAGAATTTCAAATTGAAACTAATAGTGATTTAAGCTATGCTGTAGCAGTTTTAGATAAGCGAGAGGCTGTAACAGATGGATCTCAGGGTCCTGATTTTGTTGGTTATGTACGCTCAACTGTAGCAATAGCATGGCCACTCAGGACTGAAAGTACTAATTCGTTTGCGGATGATGTATCTGTTTCCTTAAAAAATTCAATTGAAAAATCGGGAGCAAAAGTCAAACTCATATCCACAACATGCACAATGGACCAAAAGGAGGTAATTGAAAAGTTAAAGGCTACAAATGCGGATAAGCTCCTGCTTATAACCATTAATGAATGGTGTTGTGATACTAAATCATATTTTGCAAAGATAGCTACAGATGTAATCTGGGATATAACTTTGCAGGTCTATGATAGCAATGGTGAGATTAAAGCGGAAAATAATACAAATGGAAAAGACGGAGCTGTAAATCCCTCAAAAAAAACCAACCAGAAGTTGAGGCAGCAAGTTGTTGATGTATATTTCAAAGAAAAAATGGAGAAACTTTTTTCAGGGGAAAGTATACGTGCAAAATTAAAGGAATAGTAAAAGGAATATTCCTGCTGGCTAATAATTACTGATGCTGGGGCCTTAACAAATCGTTCACCGTTTTCACCGGATTGAAGGTTTCTACCGGAACCTCCACGAGCAGAGTAAGCCAGTCGGCCATAGCACCGTTCCAAAGTCCCGGAAGTTCCAAAGCTTTCAACTCCTTACCGTCTTTCGATTTTTTGGAAATAAAGCAAGTATTGCGATCGACATAATCAGGCAAATGAAACTTTTCGCCCTTGTAGTTTTTTGTACAGCAAACCAGGTCAACCGGATTGAAATGTGTAGATTTCTTGAATATCTCTGATTGTTCAGCATCTTCCTGATCTACCTGCGATGATTCTACAATTTGAAGCGTAAGATCACCCTTGCTGTTAGGTGCCCAGAAAGGTCCTCCACCAGGTTCACCCAGATTTTTCACCACACCGCAAACCCTTATGGGGCGATTTAGAATTTTTCTGAATTGTTCTTTTGTGGCAGATGCATTGCTAAAATCGGGAATGGATTTAGGAAAATAGCACAACATTCCTGTTAAATACTCAAAAATCTCTTTCAAGCTTTCTGCAGTTGGTGTTGATGTATCCAACTCCTGTAAAATCTCAAAAACTTTCTTCTGCGTTTTAAGCAAGAGTGCTGAAAGGGCTTTTTTGTATTTTATGGTTGGTCCATTAAGTTTTTCCGGTACAACGTTGTCGATGTTCTTTACAAAAATTACGTCGGCATCCAACTCATTGAGATTATCTATTAAGGCTCCATGACCTCCGGGACGAAATAAAATACTATCGTCGTCCTCTCTGAAAGGTTCGTTATTGGAATCAACAGCCATTGTATCGGTAGATAATTTCTGAATAGAAAAGCTCACCAATAGCTCCACACCATATTTTTCTCCATAGCTGTCTTTAGTCGAATGCAACAATTTTTCAAATTCCTCCAGATGCTCAGGCGAGACGGTAAAATGAAGCAACACTTTTCCATCTTCAGTATTTGCATAGGCAATAGCTTCATTAACATGCTCTTCAAATGGTGTTTTGCTTTTTTCTTTGTACTTATGAAATTTCAATAAACCTTTGGGCAAATCACCGTAATTTAAGCCTCTTTCAGTGAGTAAATACTGTAAAATGATATTGTATTCTTTGCTCTTTAACAATCTGTCAAGTGAATCTTCTGAATTAAAAATGGTTTTTTCAAGATCATCATAAAAGGCAAAGTTTTTGATGTTGATGAAAAAGTTTTCCATGAATTCGTTTCCCAAGATATCCTTTCCATTGCCAGTATCCATAAACTCAAACAGGGACTTAAACATCCTGCTGGCAGCACCTGAAGCAGGAACAAACTTCATTTTAAGCTTATCATTCATTGAATCAAAGTACCCTATGTATTCCTCCACTTCGCTTTCCGTAAGACGAATTATTCCATCACCTACCGAAGCTGCCCTGTCGAGTTTCAAAGCATGAATACCATCCCTGAACACCGACATCTGCCATTCTATAAGTTCATTGCTAATGCCTCTGTCTTTGATCTGCTGTTTGTCTTTTTCCGAAAACATGGTTTTTCTTTTTCAATTGAATCTAATTATTAACTGTATACTGTAAGCACTAGTTTGCGTGTTCCTCCGTTATTACGAAACTCACAAAAATAAATTCCCTGCCAGGTTCCAAGATTTAGCCGTCCTCTTGTAATGGGTACCGTAATACTTTGTCCAATTATTGAGGCTTTAAGGTGAGCAGGCATATCATCCGCTCCTTCTAAAGTATGTGTGAAACCCCGGTAATTTTCAGGCACTATATCATCAAAAAAAGTACTAAAATCATTTCGTACCGATGGATCTGCATTTTCATTCAGAGTAATGCCGGCAGAAGTATGCTTCACATGTACATTCAATAAACCTTTGTCGGGCAATTCACCCAGATTGCTCACAATCTGTGAGGTTATTAGATGATATCCTCTTCGGTATCCATGCAGGATAATTTCTTTCTGTTCAATCATACTTCAAATACTATTCAACACATTTGTAATGTAAACAAGTGCATGGAGTGCACTCTATAAACTTCTACTTTTAATCTGATAAAAACTCTTTTTTCAAACTTTTACAAGTTAGACTTGTTTTTCAATTTAACCAAATTTAACAAGTCGTGTTCACTTATGAGACTCAAAAGTATCTCAAAAATATTACCTTTGAGGCCTTCGGTATTGAAGAAGAGTTAGAAAAATGAAGAAGATATTACTTCTTACTGTTTGCTTAGTTATCCAGACAATGGTTGTAAAAAGCCAGTTGTTCAGGAATGATAACAAAAACCTGGTACAGCTCACCGGACGACTGATGGATGAGCTTTTGCAACCTCTTCCCTTCGCACACATTCTGGTTCTGAATAATTATCGCGGAACCATTACCGATAGAGAAGGAAAATTTTCTATTGTTACTGAGGTAAACGACAGCATTATGTTTTCTACAGTAGGTTATAAACGAAGAATTATAACCATTCCTGAAAACCTTGAGGAACCATACTTTCATCTTGATCTGGTGCTTGAGACAGATACCTTTATGATTGCAGAGGTAGTTGTATATCCTTGGAAATCGTACGAGGAATTTAAAGAAGCCTTTCTGAATCTGAAACTTCCCAACGATGATATGGATAATGCAAGGAAGAATATTGCCCTTCTGAAAACACAAATCATTTTAGATGAAACACCAAGTGCCAGGGCCAACTTCCAGCATATCCTTGACCAGCAATACAGGCAAACCTTTAACCAGGGAACCTATCCATCCTATCAGCTCTTCAATGCTTTTGCATGGGCAGAATTTTTCAAAGCCCTTAAAAGAGGTGATTTTAAAAAGTATGAGGAGAAGGGCGAATACCCTGAATATGATCCGGATTAATTCAGGAAGAAAAGCATTTCATTTAAATCCCAAAAATCAAATTACAAATAGCAATTAATTGCAAATTATTTGATTTTTAATATTTGTTTTTTGTAATTTCTCATTACATGTAGATCCTACTAAAGTTGTTAATTTAAGCTCCCATATTTTAATATGTTATTCATGCCTGATCAATAAAAGCTTGTATATTCACAATTTTATTTTATTCTTTGAGTTTTTTTGTGAGAAGAGTATACGGAATTGTAGTAATGAATCGAATCAGATCAGGTTTTCATATCCTACTTTTGTTTGTTTCCATAATTGGCAGCGCACAGCAAACTGCTTCCATCAAGGGATTGGTAATTGATGAAGAAGGAAAACCTTTATTTTCTGCTTCTGTAGGAATTGAAAACAAATCCATTGGTACAGTAACAAATGAGCAGGGAAACTTTACGCTGATCGTTCCTGCCAACGAAGACCTTGTACTTATTGTATACTTTCTGGGTTATTCTGCACACAAGGAAAACATAAATCTGAAAGCTTCGGAAAGCATCACAAGGACTTTTCAACTTAAGCAGGAAGTTAAAGAGCTTGACGAATTGGAGGTTTTCGGGATAAAAAACCGAGAGAATACGCTCGTACCGATAGATATTAAATCAATTGATCAGTTACCCAACCCAAGCGGAAACATTGAAGGTATTCTGAAAACTTTGCCGGGTGTTGCTTCAGGGAGCGAACTCTCTTCGCAATACTCAGTACGTGGAGGAAGTTACGATGAAAACCTGATCTATGTAAATGACATTGAAATATACAGACCTTTGCTTGTACAGTCGGCACAACAGGAAGGACTGAGTTTCGTAAATCCCAGCATGATCTCTTCCATACAGTTTTCGGCAGGAGGTTTTGATGCGGAATATGGCGATAAGTTATCATCTGTTCTTGATATCAAGTACAGAAAGCCTGATCAATTCGCAGGATCTGTCTCGGCTAGTCTTCTTGGAGGAATGGTACATGCCGAAGGAAGTTCGAAAAATAAAAAGTTCACGCACAATACCGGAATACGATACAAAACCACCAAATACCTTCTGGGAACACTTGATACCAAAGGAGATTATAAACCTTCCTTTACAGATCTGCAATCCTACATGAGCTATGATATTTCTAACTCACTGGAGATAGGACTACTTTTAAATTATTCTACCAATAAGTTCAACCGTGTACCCAAAAATCGCTCAACTAATTTTGGTACATTCCAGCAGGGATTTAACTTCGATGTATTTTATGAAGGACAGGAACTGGATAAATTTCAGACCTACCTGGGTGCCTTGTCTTTAATCTATCATCCCTCAGATAAACTTTCGATGAAGTTCATTACTTCAGCATTTCATTCGAATGAAGAAATTACATATGATATCCTTAAAGAATACTGGATAAACCTAGCCACGCAAGGTTCCTCAGGACAAAATGACAGCCTGATTAACATTGGTATCGGCACCGTACTTGATCATGCCCGGAACAACCTGGAATCGTCAATTTACTCTTTTAAACACATGGCAAGCTATTATTCAAATGCCGGCATCCTGAAATGGGGTTTTAAGTTACAGCAGGAAATCATTGATGATAAGATCAACGAATGGCAAATGCTTGATTCAGCAGGTCACTCATTGCCATACTCTGATGAAAATGTGGAGCTTAATTATGTTTATAAATCCATAAACTCTCTCAATAATACGCGCATTTCCGGCTTTCTTCAGCATACTTTCGATATTTCCGGAAAAAATTCGGTTGTTTTATTTACTCTTGGTGCACGTGCTCAATATTGGACCTTCAACAAAGAAGTTATTATCAGTCCCAGGACCAACCTTTCTATAAATCCAGGTAGAGCGCCAAACTTAACATGGCATTTGTCAGCAGGCTTATACTACCAGCCTCCTTTCTATAAGGAAATGCGAGATCCGAGTGGAACTCTTTACCCTGATATCCGGGCACAAAGAGCATTTCATATTGTTACCGGTACAGATTTGAAATTCAAGGCATGGGATCGGCCTTTTGTATTTACAACAGAAATCTATTACAAAAATTTAACACGACTTGTCCCTTATAAACTCGACGATGTAAGGCTGCAATATTTGCCTGAATACAAAGCCAAAGGCTATGCTACCGGTATTGATTTCAAAGTATATGGTGAGTTTGTTCCCGGAAGTGAATCCTGGTTTAGTCTCTCGTTGCTTTCAACCAAAGAAGACATTTACAACGATTATATTATAAACAGCGATCGTACAGTTACCTATCCGGGATACTACAGAAGACCCACCAGTCAATTCATTAATGTTTCCGTATTCTTCCAGGATTATTTCCCCTCAAATCCAAACTATAAAGTACATCTTATGATGATTTACGGATCGGGACTTCCCTATTCCGGCCCAACCTACTCTCGCCCTTCTGATGTATACACTCTAGGAGCTTACAAACGTATCGACATAGGTTTTTCACGGGCAATAATCAGAAAGCCGGAAAGAAATTTCGGTGTAAAATCCATCTGGATAAGTGTTGAAATCCTGAATCTGTTTGATGCTCTAAATAAGGTTTCTTATGATTGGGTGCGCACTGTAGAAAGTGATATAGGATTGAATGCATATTTTGCGGTACCAAATTACCTCACCGGAAGAAGCTTTAACTTAAAAATATCAGCAAGTTTTTAGATTCAACCAGAAAAACAAATTCAAAACAGGCATAGACAATAAGTACCTGACTGGTTGCGTTTCAAAGAAAGCTAAGCAAGGTAATAAATACTATTTCCGGAAAAGCATTTTCTTTGTAGTTTTGCTGCTGATGCAAAACCTAATCTTCTACCTTACATCCGGCCTGTTTTTGGGCATTATGGCCGGTATTTCTCCGGGTCCGCTGCTTCCCTTAGTTGTTTCCGAAACCTTGAAATTTGGACATAAGGCAGGTATCAAACTTTCCCTGGCCCCTCTCATTACTGATACGCCTATTGTTTTGGCTTCCTTTTTTCTCATCAAAAATTACGCAGGAAATGATATGATTCTTGGCATCATTTCCGGATTGGGTGCTTTATTTTTGTTCTTTCTTGCCTGGGAAAATATTTTTTATAAACCAGCAGAACCAGAAAAAATTGAAAAAAAACAACGTTCACTGCAAAAGGGGATTATTGTAAATCTTTTAAATCCTCACCCCTATCTTTTTTGGATACTTGTGGGTGCTCCCATCCTGCTAAATGCAAGTAAAATCTCATCATTTGCCATTGTGTTATTTCTGACCGGCTTTTACCTTATGCTGGTAGGCTCAAAAATAATATTTGCCTTATTAACAAGCAGAATGAAAAATATCTTACAGGAAAAAACGTTTGTAATTGCAATAAGAATCTTAGGAATAGCACTTGTGGTATTTGCTGTTTTGTTAATCAAAGAGACTGTTAATTATATTCTTTAGACCATATTCAAGTTTTTCATAAATTGTACTTGTAATTAATTAATTATTATGCGAAAAATAGTTCTGTTCATTGCAACAAGTATAGACGGCTTTATTGCCGGAAAAAATGGCGATACCGATTGGCTGTTCACTGATGGTGATTTTGGTTACAAAGAGTTTTACAATTCTATTGACACCACTATCATGGGTTATAATACCTATTTTTTTATCAGCCAGTTTGAGCAATTTCCCTATCCCGATAAAAAAAATTACGTGTTTTCACGCAGCAACCGTGAGCCGGATGGTAAACCCATTGAAATAGTATTTAGCGATGTAGTCGAATTTGCACGAAATTTAAGAGAAGAGGAAGGGAAAAACATATGGCTGGTTGGAGGCAGTCAAATCAACTCTATTTTACTCAATGCCGGCTTAATTGATCAGATGATCATTTCAATTCATCCTGTGGCTTTGGGCCAGGGAATAAAACTTTTCAAAGAGGAAGATTTACAAAATCTGCAATTCAAGCTTGTCAATCACCAGGTTTTCGAAAGGGGACTTGTCCAGTTGACTTATGATAATGTATAAGAACCATTTCACATAATCTCCGTAATAAAGGATAGTTAAAATGTGAAATGCATTAAATTATGCCACATACATCCATACATTTTTTCAGAGTATTTGCTATATCTTTTTGTATTTTATTTTTAAGTGCTCTTCAAACAACAGTTGTTGCTCAGTTTTATGAAGTGATAAATTACACAAGCTATCGTACAGTTGAAAAAGGAAAGCTTATTGAAGAAAATGAAATCCTTGTTCAGATCAATGATCGAATGGGTGAAAAATACAACAAGTTTGAAATTTCTTATTCCCCGAGAAACAAATTAAAATCTTTGGATGCTCAGATTGAAGATTTGTATGGGAAAGTAATACGAAAATTGAAGAAAAGTGAAATAGAAAATTCAAGTGCAGTTTCAAGCGGTACTTTGTACCAAGATGAATTCGTTTCAAAATTCAGCTTAAAGCATAATAGATATCCTTATAGAATTAGAATAAGTTATAAAACTGAGTATAGCGAATTTTTAGATATAGCTTATTGGTCTCCGGTTAAAAGCTATGATGTCCCTATAAGGAATGCAGAACTTGTTGTTAAAGTACCTGATTCATATTCTATTCACTACAAACAAAAAAATACTGACGATCCGGAAATCACAGAAGAAGAAGGAATGAAGGTTTATACATGGAAAGCGTCATACCTAAAAACAATTGAAGAAGAATTGTACTCTCCACCAATGAGTAACTTTATGCCTGAAGTAATTGTTGTCCCTGAGGAATTTGTCTATGGAATACCAGGTTCTTTCGCAGATTGGGAGAGTTTTGGTCTTTGGAGTTACAAGCTAATGAATGGACTAGATGAATTGCCTTATGAGGAAAAAAGAAAGGTAAGAAGTCTCCTGAAAGATTTAAAAACTGACAGGGAAAAAGCAAAGGCACTCTATCACTACATGCAGGATAACACAAGATATATCAACGTCTCAATTGATATTGGTGGACTTAAACCCTATCCTGCCGAATATGTAAGTTATAACAAATATGGCGACTGTAAAGCACTTACGAATTACATGAAATCCCTATTGAAAGAAGCTGGAATTGAATCATATTACAGCAAAATTTTTGCTGATGAACAAATTCCTCCTTTCGACTCTGACTTCCCTATGCAGTTTTCCAACCATGCAATACTTAATGTACCTCTTGATAAAGATACATTATGGCTGGAATGCACCAGCAGCACTACTCCTTTTGGATATTTAAGCCCATCCATACAGAACAGGTATGCTCTTAAAGTGGATAGCAATGCAAGCATGCTGGTAAAAACACCGGCTATGGAAGACACCGAAATATTAACCAAAAGGTATATAGGATTTGATTTCAAAATTGACGGCAATGCTATGGCAGAATTCAACATTGTTGCCAGGGGAGATTTATTTGAAGCTCTGCAGAGTTTTAATTCCTATGCAAGCGAGCATTACAAAAACCAGATCATTAAGAAAATGTTTAATTTTTCAAGTTATGAAATGATAAACTGGACAATAGATCAAATTCATCGAGACAGCAGTTTTGTTGATCTTAATGCCAGCTTATTATTGCATGACCATGCCAAGATCTATAACAAAGACATCATTGTAAAAGTGTTACCAGCCAATATTCCCGATTTTGAACATACTTCGAAAAGGTCATTGCCGGTTCAAATAGACTATCCGATAGCGCAGAGAGATGAATTGGTGTATCATTGGCCTGAAAGTTGGGAACCAGAAGTTATTCCGGAAGTGAAATCACTTAAAACTAAGTATGGTGAATACACTTTTGATATGGAGATCGGGAAGGATGCAATTATCGTAAAACGTTATTTTAAACTAAATCCTGGTTTCTATCAAATGGATGAATACAAACAATTTTATGAATTCATAGAATCCGTTAATCAACTGGAAAGAAACAATGCTTTCATTTTCAAATAATAATCCTTATGAAGTCAATCAAACAACAAATATTAATTCTAGCCTTTCTGGCAATTGCAACAGCTATTAAATCACAGGAATACTCTCATGAATTTGGTAAAGTGACTGACGATGAGTTAGAATTAAAAGAATATGAAAAGGATAAAAAAGCTGAAGCCATTATCATTTATGATATAGGTAAATCAAAATTTCTTTATGTGTCAGGCACATTTGAGGTGGCCTTTACCCGAAGAAAAAAGATTAAAATTTTTTCAGAGGCTGGTTTGGACCAGGGAGAAATTGAAATATACTACTATAGAAATGATCAGATATGGGAGAAAATTGAAAATTTGGAAGCTTATACATACAAGCTTGAAAATGGATTAATAAAAAAAGTGGCACTTAATCCCGAGCAGGTATATGATGAAAAAGTAAATGATAGTTGGTATGTGAAAAAATTTGCCATGCCTGATGTAAAACCGGGCAGTGTTATTGAATATAAATATCAATTAACAACGCAGGCAAATTTCAACCTGCCTGACTGGTATTATCAGAGTTCTATCCCAACCTTGTATAGCGAATATGAAGTACATATGGTTCCTTTCTACGAGTATGTTTATCTATTGCAGGGAGCTTCAAAATTTGACTACCAATCATCGAATATTTCTAAGGGTTTGGAAAGAATTGTTGGGCCAATACACTTCCATGACATGATTCACAAGTATGTAATGAAAGATGTTCCTGCATTTCGTGATGAAGAATTTATTACTTCTGCTGAGGACTATTTGGTAAAGATCGATTTTCAAAAAAGTGCATTCACAGATATTTATGGTGCCAGATATGAGATCATGACCACATGGCCTAAGTTAAGTAATGACTACCTTAAACATTCAGACTTTGGAAAATACATTAGTTCAAGCTCCAAAGTCTCAAAAAAATATTTCGATTATTCATCCATTGCCGGGATGAGTGAAGAGGATAAATTCAACACCATCATTGATTTTGTTAAGAAAAACTACAGTTGGAACACCTACAATTCGACATGGGCCACAAAAACTGCCTCTAAATTTTGTATTGAAAAACAGGGAAGAAGTTCTGATATAAACCTCTTTTTGTGTGGAATGTTTCGCGAAGCCGGACTAATTGCAAAACCTGTAATTATTAGTACACGAAGTCATGGTAAAGTAAGAATTGATTATCCCTTTGCGCATTATTTTAATGATGTAATTGTTCTGGTTACAATAAATGGTAATACTATCTTGACTGATGCAACAGATTCTTACTGTCCCAATTACCTTATTCCTATTCATTGCCTCAACGATCAAGGCCTTGTGATTGACAAAGACACTGAGCAATGGATTGATCTAACACCTGCTATGCAATCAGTGATCAGGTATTCATTTAAGACCAGTTTCACTGAAAACACAGATTCCATACATACTGAATTAAAGATCAATACAACGAATTATGAAGCAATAAATCTGAGAAAAAAATACCTAAACAACTATGACAATCTTGAAGAATACATTACAGATAGAAATTTCACTTTGTTGGATTCAATAAAGGTTGAGAATTATTACGAGAAAGAAGAACCTTTCAAATTTTCTACGCAGCTTAGTTTTCAAACAGAAAAAATTGCTGACAAATTATACATTGCACCATTCTATGATTTTCCAGCATCAATAAATCCTTTTAAAGAATCAGGAAGGACTTATCCAATAGATATGACTTACCCTTCAACGGATATTTTTGCTGCAGAAATTGAAATTCCTGAAGGATATAAAATAGAACAAAAACCTGTTGATGTAAGTATGAAAGGCAAGTTGGTTGAGATAGAATACAAGATATTGCAAAAATCTAAACACGAGATTCTTGTTATGGGATCATATAAGTTCAACAAAGCTGTTTATGCTGCCGAAGATTATGGCAAACTGAAATTCTATTACAACCAGATCATCAAAAAATTTAATGAGAGGATAGTATTGGTGAAAGAAGAGTAATGCAAAACTGATTTCGCAACTTTAGTGAATTAGTAATATGCTAAAAGCCCCGGATAAATTAACCAGGGCTTTCTATTTGGCTTCTGTCGGATGAATTTCTAATAAACAGTTTTTGTTTCTGATTATTAATTTACCTCAAATTTCTTTGTAGAACTAAATATACCATTTGCAGAGCTATGAATAATTCTCAGAATGTATGAACCAGAATTCAGTTGATTTACATTCAAGCTTAGCTGGTGTGTACCTGTAAATTCATCACAATTTTGGATTTGAGCAAGCTTACGCCCATCTATGGAAAATACGTCAATACTCACATGCCCCGGGGCATTAATTGCGTATTCAAAAAATACTATATCGGTAGCCGGATTGGGATAACTGCAAATGGACGCTATAGAATTAATATAACGTGTATCCTGAATATAATTTGGTTCTTCTTTACCTGCAAGTACACTTACCAATTCAATACCATCTCCTGTGCCCAAATTCCTTGAGTACTGCTTATCAGAAATGTTATTCCAATGCTCATACACGCCAAGTGATCCACAAGGTGAATTGTGATCAGCATGGTCGGGATCATATTCAATACCACTTGGCCAACTCGTAGGATCTGCGGCCTGAAGGATATAATCATCAACACCAACCCAGAGTGGAAAATCATCGCCTTCATGATATGTACTTCTATAATCGGAATTGTTGTATTCATTGTACAAGAAATCATACCCAACCGATTCGATAGCAACCGGATCCTGCGAAATGAAAAGGGAAGATGTATAGTCGCCATTAAAAGGTGGCATACCCCATTTATCAACATACCCATTCCAGTTCCTTCCGGACCAGATGGCATCGACAATATAAACCAGCGTATTACCCCCCAATTTACTGTGAGCCATATAATCAACAATATGACGATACATACCCATTACCTGATTTTCAGGAACATCCGGATAACAATAGTGTAGATCATTACCCATATACTGGTTTGTGGCATTCTGAGATGGAGCAATAACAGAACCCTGATGATTCTTTGCTGCCAGGGTAATGCCAGCTGAATTATGACTTTTCATACATGGCATGTTGATCAGATAAGAAGCATCCAAATATGCTTGTGGCAATCTGGAAGCAAACGGATTATCAACATCACTAGTAAAAAATACATCATTGGAAGAAAGTTCAGTTATTTCCCTGCCATCAGTGCTAGAACCTTCTATATAATGCACATTCGGGTATTTACCATGACATTTGTCCCAATAAAAATCACCAAACCCTCTGAAAGGGTCTCCTATTGTAATATCAGCCTGTGTCACACCAACACTATCAATTAATTCTTCAAGTATTGCTAGTACCAGTTGTGGAGTTGAGTTCATTAATGAGGTTAAGGTTCTACCATTAGAGCCCATATTTGTCATATTTAATTTAATGACAATTTTTTCTCCAGTGTTGTAGCCCACATTTCCTTTTGAATGTTGTAAATTGAAATACTTAAATAGCTCATTCCAGGCATTTGCCAGATTGTCGGTTTCAGTATAACTTATTATACCATCAGCCAGCATTTTGCATACCGTGTCCTGATTAGTATTATCTTCCTGAAACCAATAATCTCCTGAAGAGTTAGTGCAATTTTCGTTGGTGGCACCGGGGTTATATACCCAAACTACTCTTCCTGGTTTTAATCCGGTAGCAACACCAATTGGGTCATTCGCTATTAAGGATTTCTGAATTGCCAGTGTTGCGGCCCTACTACCAGGATTATTTACCGAACCAGCAATAAAAACAGATGCTGCCACTATGGCCAGAAAGCCGAAGGATGCAATGTATTTTGCTGAAATTAATTTCTTGCTAAACTTGCGGAGTGCAAATACCGAGCTTGTAATCGATATCAGATAAATTACGAAACCAGACATAATAGGCGCTACTGCACGCATGCATGGATATCCTGCCCTGGATGGTTTTGGAATTACTCTGAAAAGAAACCATACAGTTGAAGCTATACCCAGAACAAAAAAAGATATTTTAATGAACAGTTTACCCGGAAGTACTTTTGATAAATGCTTGTTCATGCGATTCATTCCACTTGAATAATTCATATCTAATCATTTAGATTATTGCATATAAAGGTAGCAAAATATTCAAGTTTTACTAACATGAGAAAGGCGGGTCTGAGGATTTGATTTATTAATGGACCAGAAATAGTCACTTACTCCATTTACTCCAGGCACTTTAAATACTTTTTCTTCTTTTAAATCGGGAAAACATCCGTTTTTCAAAATTCCAAAAAAACCTGAACTGCCCTAATAGAGTTCCTAGGATAAGCAGTATAACAAAATAGCTTGGAGTTACTGTTGTTATGTAAGCTAAAAACTTCAAAATGAATGGGGTCTCGGCAGAGATACCAAGAAGATGAAAAACAGGTTTTCGTACAAATAAGGTAAGACTTCCTGTAATGGCAAATATCATATTGATAAGAAGAAACTTCCAATTGCTCTCTATCTCCCATTTATTCTTTAATTTCTGCAATAACTTTATCATAACAAATACCTTAGAAATAAATGATCAAGATTCAGTATTAGAATGATAATCAACACATAATAATTTATTCTCATAAAATACCTAAAAGGAAGAAACTCATCCTCTTTCCTAATCAGGGGAAATAGGAAAACTACAATCAATCCTAAGGATGCAATGGCAATAGATATTCCGGCTACAGTAGATCGTACTACATGAAAATAATACAGCAACAAGGCAGAAAAGGAAGTAGTTACAATCCATAAAAAAATCATCATCCTTAATAGAAAGGAATTGTAATAACTTGTCAATACAGGAAGTCCGGCCTTCTCATATTGGGGTCCATATTTTATCATCAACAAATAAAAATGCGGAACTTGCCAGACAAAGAAGAACAAAGCCATAGACCATGCTCTTACATCGTAAATTGAAGCGCCTGCCGCAACCCACCCTGCCAAAGGAGGTATGGCTCCAATCAGCGATCCGGGGATTACAGCATGTGCTGTAACTTTCTTCAGGTTAGTATATACAAGATTGTACCAGATGAGTGCAATCCAGCCAAGAACAAAGGCTTGAATATTTACAAAGTAAATCAGTATAAGTGAACCCGCAATAATTTCAAGTCCTGCAAGTACAAATGCAAATAAGGGCTTTACCTCTCCACTTGGCAAGGGACGCTTGCTGGTACGCTCCATTCTTGCATCCGTACTCAATTCCTGGATATGATTGATCACCGATGAGCCGCATGCAAGGAGGAAAATACCCAGGGTAACCGGAATAAATCCTGCGTCAAAACTACCCTCCGCTAAAACATAACCTGTAATGATAGTAAAGGAAACTGCCACAGTAATTTTAACTTTGCTCAATACCAAAACAAGGTTCAGTATTTTTAACAACTTATTCAACATTCCCAGATTTTTTTGTTTGGAAGTTCATGAGAAAAAATAAGCTGAGCATAATTACCAGCATTAGTATACCAAAGGAAGTAGTAAGCACAACTACCCGATTGTTTTTCGCAGGTTTGTAGTTATAGCAATATTTCAGTGTTTTTAATCGGGTAGGCATCACCTCTTCATTGGCAGCAATTTTTAAAGACATATCAAAATGCATGTAGTTGAAATAGGTGCCATAGAAGTACTGCGAGATCATTCCTCCAGGTGTAATGAGCATGCTTGAAGTAGTATGTACAAAATCGTCTCCATCCCTCCTGAAATCCCAGCCGGTTGCTTCAGTTAGTTTTTGTATGCTTGCGCTGTCGGCAGTGAAGAAACGCCAGAAATACCTGTCTACGGGTTTCTCGATCAATTGATAATATTTCTTCTTGGTTTCATTTGCCAGAGATGAACCTTCATTTTGATCAATGCTGATTGTAATCACCTGGTAATTTTCAGCTGGCAATGCTTCAGAGTAATTAACCAACTCTGCTATTCCTGCAAGAGTTTTTGGGCACAAAGAAGGGCAATGGTAGTATACAAAGGATAATAATGTTGGCTTATCTATAAGTACATTTAGCTCAACGGTTACAGAATCTTCATTCAACACAAACAAACCTTCAGGAAGGTAATCACCCACTTTTTCATCCAGTCCAAATGGTTGCTCCTGTGCATTGCTTATGCCAAAAAATAAGATAATTGCTATTGCTGAAAGTAGTTTATGCATAATTGCAATCCCCATTACTTCTTTGGTCCGGCTAATTTATTTAAACGGTATTGATTAAATGCTGCCAGAGCAGAAAGCACTAAAACAACTGCCACTGAATAATATACCATTGGAGGAACAGGAAGTGGGTCTCCCTGGGCATATGAATGTAGTCCGGAGAGGTAATAGTTCACACCAAAATAGGTCATAATTACCGATGCAAAACCAATGAGTGATACAATATTAAAAAGTACTCTCCCTTTCAATCCGGGAACGAGACGGAGATGCAATATGATAGCATAAACAATCACCGTAACCAGGGCCCATGTTTCTTTTGGATCCCAGGCCCAATATCGACCCCAGGATTCATTTGCCCAAACACCTCCAAGAAAAGTTCCAATGCTCAAGAGGTAAAGACCGGCAATTAATGTCATCTCAATGATGTCGGAAAGCTTGTCAATCTGAGGCTCAAGTCTATCTCTGCTTTTCTCAGTTTCGAAAAATAAGAGCAACAAATTAATTAAGGCTACCAGTGCGCCAAGTCCTAAAAATCCGTAACTGGCAGTAATTACTGCGACATGAATTATTAACCAATAAGATTTAAGCACAGGCACAAGGTTCGTAATCTGCGGATCCATCCAACTTAAATGTGCAGTTTGCAGAATAAGAGCCGCAAGAATGGCTGTTGCACTTATTGTAATTTTCGATTTGCCTGAGAACAGTAAGCCAGCAAGAACTGTTGCCCATGCAATAAAAACCAGGGCTTCATAACCATTGCTCCATGGGGCATGACCGGCAACATACCATCTCAATCCCAGACCCATGGTGTGCAAAAGAAAAACAATGCCTATGATTACTACCGCAGTAATATTTATGTATTTTATTTTGAAACGGGGCATGAAAATATGAAGAAACTGAAAAAGCAAAAGGACAAAGCCTAACAACATATAAACCCTGGTAATTCTGCTAAAAACATTTGCCTCATTGTAAAAAGCTTCAGCATGCAATCGTGTGTCGGATGGAATGACCTTTATGCCATAATTCGACTGGAAGATTTTTAGAGCCTTTACAATTTCAGAAGGATTTTTCCAATCACCGCTTTGTAGAGATTTCCTATTTTCCTCTATATAAAATTTTAGTATTTGCTGTGTGAACAATGAATCTTCTCCGTGAAATACAGAAGTTGCTGAGGCAAATGAATGCCATTTATTCGAGCTATCCATAGGATCAGGAAAAATCTTAAGCAGTGCCCCATTATAAATGAGGTAACAAATATTTACACGTTCATCCAAACGTATTATTTCATTATCAAATTTGTTACGGTATGCTGGCTTCTTTCTATAGGCTTCCTCAACGTAAGTTCGGATAATGTATGTCCCCTGACTTTTCTCCGGAAAGAAATCAAGGAAGGAGGCATACTTTGTTTCAATTCCCAGCAGTTTTTGAATCTCAGGATGTCCTGCTTTAATCATAGGCTCTTTCTGCCAACTTTCAGAATAGACCATCATACCAAGAAATACCTGATCTGGAGTTTGATCTTTGTAAGTTTCCTTTCTCGATACTTTTCGAAGAACTTCAGAGGCAAGGGTATTGATGGGTTCAATTCGTCCACCGTTATCCTGCACTAGAATTTCACAAAACTCTTTGGCATGTCTTTCAGGAATCACCTGCAAAGTATCTGGATCTGACTCGGCGAAAGCATTGGAAAACAATAACAACAAGGGAACAAGGATTATTAATGACTTTTTCACAGCCGGGGATCTTAGAGAAAGCTTTTGGAAACGACTTTTTCTGTTTAGTAAGCTCAACAACATTCCAAGCGCCATAAGCAGGTAACCGAGATAAGTTAAAGTAGTTCCCCATCCATCACGATTTAGCGAGAGCACTGTTCCTTTCTCATCCATATCATAGGATGACTGATAAAACCGATAGCCTCTGTATTTCAAGATATGGTTCATGTAAACTCTTTCCTCCCGATCTATTCCTCTTTCAGGATCCAGAACTTGTACATTGCTCTCAAACCAGGATGGGCTTTTAGAACCAGGATAGCGTTTGATAATAAAATCATTCAGCTTCAGATCAAAAGGCAATGCCTTTTGGATAGCACCATAACGAACTCCAATTTTAATCTCACCAAAGCTTTTAAAATTGAAATCCCCGACTAACTCTTTCTGACCCCAGGCATAAACAATGTCCCTTTTTCCGTCAACTTCAATCTCCAGTTTCACTGCAGAAGGAAGATTATCATCTGATTCCAGGGCAGGTTTAGCAGAAATCTGAGCAGATGACAGGTAATTTTTCAATACAAAAGGATTGCCTTTAAAGTAGTGCAAAAGCAAAGGCGTAAATGTATGTATCTGGTTGGCGGCGAGGGTATCTGTCAATCCTTCATTCATAGATTTGCGAACTACTGGAAACGGAGCTATGAATGTTAGCAAACCATCTTTATCTGCCAGTATAATAGAATCAGTGCTTGCTGTTTCCTTAGCAGTTAAGGAAAAATACATCTGAGTTTTTCCAAGACTTATAGATTCTCCTTCAGTTATCAATTGATCATTTCTACTCCCCTGTCCGAGTGTAACAAAATGAGCGTAAGGCATACCATTGGGTATATATTCAAGTCCCTTTTCTGCTTTTGAAATAAAATCCTTTGCTTTAATTTTAATTTTATGATTGGCATAGTTAAGGTTCTTTCGAAATCTATTTTTAGAAACTTCAGAAAACAGTACAGGGAAATTTTTGTATTTGCTTGTTCCCTCCTTTTCCACCATCACTTGAAGGTAAGTTCCTGTTGTCTTCCACACATTGGTAGTATTGCCTTCTCTGATGTATATCATCCCCTCCCCTCCAAAATACCTTGTTACTCCTGCACCAAACAAAATGATTACAAAAGCAATATGAAACATCAAAAGACTAAGCTTATTTCGTTTGTAGAGTTCGTGTTTGAAAATAACTGCAATAATATTCACCACACCTAAAAGCAACATCAGTTCAAACCACTTTGCATTGTATATCAATTTACGGGCAGCATCATTGCCAAAATCATTTTCAATGAATGTTGCTGTAGCAATGCTTACTGCAAAAATTACAAGTAAGAACAACATTGTGCGGGTGGAGGTAAAAAGAGAAAGAATAAATTTCATATTAGTCTGCTATTTGCTGATATCAGTTGAAAGGCAAATATATCAATTTAATATTGGGCATTTCTGATACTTAAAAGTTGTATACGAAAAAATTATTTCTTGCTTTTTTCTTCGCGAAGGTATTTCTGGAAAGTTTCCTCAAATTTTTTCACTTTCGGAGTAATTACCACTGAACAATAGGGTTGATTTGGATTCCTGGAATAATAATCTTCGTGGTATTCTTCTGCAGGATAAAATTTTTCAAAAGCTACAACCTCTGTAACAATCGGATCGTCCCAAATATGCTCATTGTTTAGTCTTTTTTTCATTTCCTCTGCAAGCCTCTTTTGTTCTTCCGTGTGATAAAAAATTGCGGATCTGTATTGAGTACCTGAATCGTTACCCTGGCGATTCAAAGTTGTTGGATCGTGCGTTTGCCAGAAGATTTCCAGCAGCTCTATGTAAGAAATCACATCAGGATCGAAAGTAATCTGGCATACTTCTGCATGTCCTGTGTTTCCATTGCACACCTCCTTATAGGAAGGATTTTTTACATGACCACCGCTGTAGCCAGATTGTACTTTACTAACTCCTTTCACAAGTTCAAAGATTGCTTCTACGCACCAAAAACATCCTGCCCCGAAAGTTGCTTTTTCCATTTTCACTTCTGCCTGTTGATCTATCATAGTATCTTTTGCTAAAATTGATTGATTACCTAAAGTTATTAAGGAGACAATTACAATCCCAACAATTTTCATTTTATTAACAAGAATAAAAGGATTGAAAAACTGAAGAAGTCGGAATTTAATATTTGTATTATTATTCATATCTTAAGACCATCAAATGTTTTAATTATTACTATATGATTAAACAGAGCGGAGTACTTTTTGTTTTAATTTGCCTGATAGTTATTTCTATTCCTGCTAAGGCTCAGGAAGAATGGGAACTTGCAAGAAAAGATGACGACATTAAAGTGTATTTGCATTCATCCTGGAAAGAGACCGGAACCTATCGTGCTGAAGCAATTGTCAATGCACCGATTAAGGTTGTGTATGATTTTTTGACCGATTTCCACAATTACATAAACTGGATTTACTGCTGCGACATCATTGAAGTACTACTGGAAGAAAAAGATAAAAAATATGCGTATTATGCGTATTATGATATACCATGGCCATTTACTGACCGGGATGCCGTATCGGTTCTTGATATAATACATCATCCCAATGGTAATATTGAAGTACATACATCACCAGGGATAGGTTATAAGCCACTGGTACCTGATGCAATAAGAATCACAAAATTCTCGGAGCACTACTTATACATTCCAATTGGTCCTGATAGCACGAAAATTGAAATGACAGGCAGTTATGATCCAGGCGGAACAATACCAGATTGGCTAATTAAACAATTTCTCACCATGGGACCTCTTGATGCCCTCCAGGAAATAAAGAAAAATTCAGAAGAAAGAGCTAAAAAGCAATAGTTAATCGTCCTTGTCTCCCTCCTTTTTGCTCTCATATTCTTCAGGATACAATACTACCTTTAAATATTCATCTATATTAAAATATTCATTGGCAACACGCTGAATTTCTTCGCTGCTAATTTGATCTATATACTCCTCATTTGTAATTGAGCTCAAATCACTACCATTCAGTATTGATTTTTGAATGGAAGAAAGCCAATATTTATTTGTTTTGACATTTACCTCCAGTGTTCTTCTGCGAGTTTCTATTGCTTTCGTAATGTCTTTATCTTTTACTCCAAATTGTTGTATAGAATCCAATTCCCCGATTGCAACAGATACCAGACTATCCACATTTTCAGGCGAACAGGGAATAGTAATCTGCAATGATGAATAATTATAAGGGATCTTATGCAGAGAGGCATTTACTCTTGAAGTATAAACACCACTCATTTCTTCACGCAGTTTCTCAATGTATCTGAAGCCAAGAATATCGCTTAATACATTCAACATAAAAGCATCCTTTTCGTTCCATTTCCGCTCCTCCTCAAAATAAACGATGGCGAGACTTTTCGGATCATTTCCCTTATAAATATTGTGTGCCTGTTTTCCATTCGGAGGACGAATTCCAAGATCTACAAAAGATTCATTCCTTTCAATACCCGGAAGACTTGCAATGTATTGCTCAAGTAATATTTTTACCGTATCAATAGAAAATGCACCTACTATAACAAAAGTAAAATTGCCAGGATCAGCAAAGCGATCGGTGTAAATCTCAATGGCTCGTTTGAAATCTACTTTATCCCAATCCTCAGAAGTTGGCAAATAATCTCCCCGTGGATGATTCTGTGCCAAAATCCTGTAATACTTGTCATAGAAGTAATTTTGTGGATCTTTAGCAAGGTTTTCAAACAAATCCCTTTTTTTGCTTATGTATGACAGAAATGCCCCCGAATCAACTCTTGGATTTGTAAAATACAGGTAGATAAGTTGAAACATGCTTTCAAGATCAGTTGATTTGGTTTGACCGCCAATACTTTCAGTTTCAGAAGAAATACCGGGCGCCACATATACAGTTTTTCCGGCAAGTATTTTACGAATATCTGTATTGGAAAACTCAGCAACGCCACTTTCCTGAACAATTCCATCTGCATTTAAAGAGGTGAAATGGTCCTCTTCTCCATACACAGAGTATCCTCCCAAACTAAAAGCAGAAAATAATACTTCATCGTTTTTAAAATCGGTTTTTTTCAATATTACTCTTGCTCCATTGGATAGTTTCAATTCAATGGCATCAATACCTTCAAGCTCCTTTTCCTCAATAATTTTTCCTTTCTCGGGCAATTGTGTCAGCAGTGCACTTCCGGAAATTTTATCCTCATAGGGTTGAATATCCATGGAGAGAACCTGATCCGCTAAGGCCAGAATACTTGCTTCATCAGGCACTTCAATGCCTTCCTTTTCCGGGGCATTAACAACTAATATCCTATTATCAGAAGTGATTAATGTCTTGGCAAGATCGTTAATTTCTTCAAGTTGAATTTTATCAATATTCTCTTTTACAAATTTGTACTCAAACTCAATGCCCGGCGAAGGTTCACCTTCAAGAAAATGCCTGGAATATTCATCTGCCCATTGCTTAGATTCTGTTTTGTCTCGCTCATTATACGCATTCTCATATTGCTTCAGAAGATCAAGTTTGTATCTATTAAACTCCCCTTCCGTAAATCCATATTTTCTTACACGTTCATTTTCAATAAGATAAGTTTGTATTCCATTCTCAACTCCTTTCTCACCAACAAGGATAGTGCCTTGCAAAGCATTTTTTGTACGCGCCCATAAAGAACCATAACGAATATTAGCTCCAACAAATGGAGGATTTTCTCTCTCTGTAAGTTCCACCAGCCGTCGATTCATCATTCCTGTGAGAAAAGAATAATTCAATTTGTTCAAGAAATCGCCATAAGTTCTGAAAGGAATGGTATCACTTTTATAAATAATGTATGCAAGACTTACAGGAGCCTCAGCATCCGTAGCCACACATGCGAGTGTTCCTTCATGATCAGGCACCTCGTACTCATCTCTATCCCTTTCGATTTCAGGTGCCTGGATAGATGAAAAATGATCAATTATTTTTTGTTCAGCAAGTTCGGGATCAATATCACCAACAACAATCAAAGCCATAAGGTCAGGCCTGTACCAATCGTGATAAAATCTGCGCAGGGTTTCATAATCACAATTTTCAATGATTTCCTTCTTTCCAATTGGCAACCTTTCTGCATATCTTGAATCTTTAAAAACAACAGGAAGAAATTTATCTCTCATCCGCTGCCATGGACCTCTTCCAAGTCTCCATTCCTCAACAATAACACCACGTTCTTTGTCAATTTCTTCATCAGAAAATGAAACATTGTGAGCCCAATCCTCCATCACTAGAAATCCCTTATCAATAAGATTAGAGGAATCTGAAGGTATGGTAAGCATGTAAACCGTCTCATCAAAAGAAGTGTAGGCATTCAAATCAGGACCGAAACGAATACCAATGGACTGCAGATACTCAACCAATTCATTTTTTTCAAAATGTTTGGTGCCATTAAAACACATGTGTTCAACAAAATGAGCAAGTCCCAGTTGATCCTCGTCTTCAAGAATAGATCCTGCATTCACTATCAAATGCATTTCAACCCTCTTCTCAGGTTTTTCATTTACGCGTATATAATAGGTAAAACCATTCTCTAGTTTTCCAATTTTAACATCTTTACTAAGTGGGAGAATTTGATTGTAATCTACATCCTGAGCCAGGATACTATTTACCAATAATACAAGTATGAAAGGTGCAAAAACACCCTTAATAATTTTTATTTTCATAATACTGAGTTAATGTGTGACAAAGTGTTAGTTTTCTACAAATAGCCAAGCTTTGGCAGAGGTAACATCCTGGAATATATCTACTTGTATAGACGATTGCCTGAGCTTCCTTTTGATTGTTTCGGCATATATATTAGAGAATATTGTGTCTTCAGATACCATAGCAATTTTAAGTACGCCATGCTTATCTGCCTTATTTAGTACTTCTACTTCCAGCCACTTCAAATCCTCTGTCTGTACAAGACCTTCTTTTCGCATGTCAGACAAAACATATTTCACCCGATTTTTATTTGAAAATTCAAGAATTGAGTTAAAAATATTCCGGTATTCAGCTGAATCAGCATCTTTTTTCCAGGTAATATAAGCCAGATGCTCTTCCTTTAAATAAGACCAGCTAACAATATCTGATTCATATATTTTTTCTTCCATTAATTAAATTTTACCAAAAAATACACAATTTTCTTCATCTCTCCAATAATGAAGATGAACTTATTCATTTTTTAATACCAATCTTCAATCGTTCTGCAAACTAAGTTATGTTAATAGAATCCCCTTTTCAAAACCCTATTGTAATTTGTTTTGTTAAATCTAAACAGATCCTCATAAGTGTCCTGGATAACAACCGATGCTTCAATCAATCGTTCAATTAGTAAATCTGTTTCTTCAGCTGATCCTGTTATTTCGAAATACAGTGAGTGTAGTTGCTCCAAAAGAAATATAGAAGGCAAAAGGGAGTCATATATTACTGACTTTCTAGCAAGTTCAATTAAAAATAGCCTGGCTTTCGACAGGATATCATCATGATCAAATGCAAGTACCGGAATTCTATTCAGAGAATACCATTTTGCACTTGCAGCATCATCTCCTGCTTTAACATCAGAATTGTCTACTCCAACAAATCCAATAAAATCCACCGATACAGTCCATCCTCTCGGATCACGTCCAGCCGCAGAAGCAATATAAAACTGTTGCAGACTTTCTACAGATATGGAAACTTCCTCCTTCAACTCCCTTTTAACAGCATCTTCAACAGTTTCATTCTCATCAACAAATCCTCCGGGCAACGCCCATTTACCCTTGTATGGTTCTATCCCCCTTTGTATTAATAAAACCTTTAACTCATTGCCGGAATATGTAAATAATATTGCATCAACTGTTAGTGCAGGACGTGGATAAGAATAATTGTAGGGCATTGTTAATTCAAGTAAAGACAAATACTATCTAAAGATAGAAATCTTTTCTCAGAAAATCTTATAGGGATTTGTTAATACTGCTAAATTGTAAAAGCGGTAAATATTGACCAATTCGTTTGGTCAAATAGTCACTTTCCACTTTCGTGTAACATACAATGTATTGAAAATTTCTTTTGTGTGGATTATACATAAACTCTGCTAACTGCTCATCATCGCTATAAGGGATCAGATAGGTATAACCCAGTTTCAATTCTTTACCCTTATTTGTGAGACGATTAATTCTTATATATTCTATTAATTTTTTATCGGCATTTAATATCGCCTCTCCTTTTCTGACATTCTTATTAATGGCTTCAGGCTTGAAATTTCCTACCACAACTATGTTGTCTTCCCATCTGTAGATACCTTCTGCTACCAGGGTGTCGAGTCTGGCAATCAGAGAAGTTTCCTGCCCGACAGATAAGTCACCGGATGCTCCTCTTCTGGCATAATAATCTGAAATAGATGAGGCTACCACATTTTTCTGATTAGCAAAATATGCCGTATCCAAATTAGATAAAGTATTAATAGCGTAATTGTAACAATTATCAACCAGCTTTCCTGCCACTTCTATCATTTCCAGACTATCAGATTCAACAAGAGGTTCAAAGGTTTTTTGAAATGTAGCTTCACTTTGTGTAAGTTTCGCCAGATCATAATCAGAATAGTAGTCATATAGAAGAGAATTAATATAGCTTTTGTAGTGATGAAGGTATCCATAAACAGAAGTCAGTTTCTTTTCAAGAGCATATTTAAGAGCAAGATCAGTCATTCTTTGTGCTCTTTTCAAGGAATATTCATCGCCTTCATTTACAAAACGATAAAACTCTTTTTTAAAGGTTTTTTCCTTTTCAAATAGAACCTGGTATCGTCGCTGCTGATTAGAAATCTCTTCGTTGATATTTTTCTTATAATCTTTGTAAAAATCCTGGGCAACTCTATCACCGCGCTTTTGCACAGCTTTAATTCTGGATTCAACAAGATCCTGGGCCTTATCCAGTTCCTCATCGAATACATACCCATGATAATGTTTCAGGAAGATGGTGAAATCGAGGTCTCTTTTTGAAAAAAAATAGTTTGTTGCTCTTGTCTCTGCCAAACGAGGAATTTCTTTCTCAAGAGTGGTAATTCTCTTGTTAAGACTATCCATAAGAATTTTGGTGTCTGGATCAAAGGAAGCTTTTTGTCCATTCAAACATAGTAGGAAAATGAAAGAAAGAAAAAACAGGATCAATATGTAAGCTGGGTTTCTCATAAGAATACTTAGGCTCTCCAACAAAGTATACGTTAGGCACCCACGAATGTACTCCAATAAAGGGTAATTTAAATCACCAGGTTTTGAAGATTTTACTCACCTGTCCATTAGAAAATGCTGACCGGGCATAGAAAAATACTAACAACAGACAGGAAGTATTTCTGACTTTTTACGACTGGCATATTCATTCACCTGATGCATAAAGGCCTGTAATCTGGTATCTATTGATGAATCTTCCTGACCATCGTAAGCAAAATTTTCCCATGGTATTCCACCATTGTCTTTTCTAAATACATTAGAGACAGCAGTATTCAATGTACCTGGCATGCATGTAAATGGAAGTATATTTACAATACCGGAAATACATTTCTCAGATAAAATAGATGCTGTACCCATTGCCATTGGAGGATCACCATCATAATCCTGATGAATGTATCGATTGCTGCGTGCTAATATTTCTTTTAAATCAAGTTCCTCTTCAATGGGAAATATTTCAGCAACAGCCTTGACTAGTTGTTCCTCAAAATAATGCTGCATCGCATGCTGAAATTTTGATTTGATTAAGTTTTTGGTCTCTTTCTTCCACTTGCTATCGCGAGTATACCTGTAGGTAGAATATTTTATCCATTCTCCAAATGGAGCCATAAGAGTTTCAGCCCCTAAATTTTCAAGTCTATCAACCAAATAACTGCTGCAATATGGATTATCGCGCATAAAGATTTCTCCCACAATGGCAACAACAGGTTTGCGAGCTCCATTTTTGTAAGGTATATTTTTAAATTTATAAGCTGAGTCCTGAAGTACTTTCACCAAATCTTTACAGCCATTTTCTATGGATCTTTCCACCTCACTCCTACATTCTAAATATGTCGCAGCCGACATTCCTTTTTTTATCTCATAAGGGCTCTTTTGCTGTTGCATTTTACGCAGTAAATCAATTGCAACAATACCTTTCCAGGCAGCAGTTCTCCATTTTCTCGATTGACCTGGTACTAAACTTGCATAGGAATCTTCATTACTCGGATGCACTATTTCTGCATCACTAAAACCCAGCTTATCAAATATCAGTCGATGTAGTTTATTGTAGCCTCCAAATCTGCACGGGCCATTATGATCGGGCATAAAAAAGGCTGATTTGGCAGGATCAACTCCAGGTTCAAGTAGCTTTTTCAGAAAATTACCAGTAGTTGCAATCAATGGAAAACATTCTTGTCCGTTAGTATGCTTTCTCCCAAGCTCAATATCGTTTTCATCCTGCATTGGCAGTACTTCTGCCTTTTGCCCAACATACCTGCATGCTGCAGCAAAAGCATAAACACAGTCACGTGCGTAAGGAAAATAGAGTGTGCGTTCCTTTATGCCTGGTTTTGGCTCATTCGGTATTTCTTTCGCTAATTTATGTGATTTCTTATTCTTACATCTTCCTTCAAGACTATCAATAAATGCTTCAATTCTTGTAATCATACCTGCATCAGCGCTATGTTCATCCACTTCCAGATGCAGGTATGGTTTCTCATTCATCTCTTTTTTAACATAATGCTGAATAAATGTATCAGGTCCACATCTGAAATTCCCCAGATAAATTGCATTCAATTTATCTGATTTGCTTACTATACGAGCAGCTGAAAGTATTTTACGCCCATTAGGCCAATACATATTTGAATAAGTGTCAAAAATATTTTCGTTTTGCCAGGGAAGAAAATCAATTGGAATAGGCAGGATGTCCATACTGATCAGTTTTTTTATCAAACTCAGATTTTGCATGGGATCACTTGAATTATAAGGTCTTGCCATAATAACAAAACATCTTTTATCATTGGGAAGGTTTGCTAATATTTCCTTCCCTCGTTTTTCAACCCTATCCTCGAAATTTTGTTGTGCTTCTGAGGCCTTTTCAATTGCATTTTTTACCATACCGGGCGACAAGCCAAATTTCTTCTTCATAAAAGAAGTCAACTCTGATCGAAATGCGGTATTAAAATACTTTTGATGAAGTGAAGGAATAAGCAGTTTATCTTTATCCTTATGCTCATCTAATGCTGCCTTAACCATAAATGGGTGCGATTGAATCCATGGACAGTTGCAATTGCTGGTAGGATTGTCATCTTCAGCCTTATTATTCACTATAAAAGGAAGAAATATATGATCAACACCTTTCTCAATAAGATTATTTACATGCCCATGAATTAACTCTACTGGTAGGCAGGTTTCACAGGTCATCATGCTAATTGACTGATTTAGAATTTGTTTATCCGACTCATCAGAAAGAACAACTTGAAAATCCAAAGCTTCAAAGAATGAACGCCAGAATGGAAACTGACTGTAAAATAGCATTAAACCTCTTGGAATGCCAATAGAAGTTTTCGAAGAATCGGTTTCAGGTATATACCCATTAAGCAACATTTCTGTTCTCTCTTCAAACAGATCAGGTATACCCTGCCCCTTACCTTTTCTTTCCTCCATTTCATACATATCACAGATTCCACCATAAAACAGAGGTTTTTTCTCTCCTTCAATTTTTATCCGTCGTATCTCACAATGATTGGAACATTTCTTACAAACAAATTTATCTGTAGCAAAAGGTATGTTACTGACATTAAAACCCTTGAAGCGTGATTTAGTGCCCTTTTCCATTTTATTTCTTGCCAGTATTGCTGCACCAATGGCTCCTGTAATATCAAAATGAGGGGGTATATGTATTTTCTTTCCGGAAATCTGCTCAAAAGCAGATACTACTGCCTTGTTATTTGTCACACCTCCCTGGAAATATATCTTATTACCTATTGGTTTATCTCTGACAACCCTGTTGATGTAATTTTGAACAGTAGAATATGCTAATCCTGCAATCAGGTTTTCTTTAGGAACGCCTTTTTGTAGCAAGGAATTTAGATCTGATTCCATAAAAACGGTACACCGTTCCCCCAACTTCGACGGATGCAATCCCTTAAATCCAAGATCCTCAAACTCTTCTTTGATATTCAGATTCAGCTTTTCTGCCTGTTCTTCAAGGAAAGAACCAGTGCCAGCCGCGCAGACTTTATTCATCTCAAAATCAACAATCACCCCATTCTCAATGCTAATGTATTTTGAATCCTGTCCGCCAATTTCAAAAATAGTATCCACATTTGGATCGAAAGCAATTGTAGCTGTTGCCTGAGCCGTAATTTCATTAATTATTGTATCTGCACCAACAAAATCACCAGTAAGGTAACGTCCGGATCCAGTAGTTCCAACTCCTAAGATATTTACTTTCTTACCAATCTCATCACTAATCTCAGAAAGTCCACGTCTGATTGCATCCAAGGGTTTGCTCGCTGTAGGCAGATAACGTCTTGCAATTACATTGAGTTCTGTATCAATTAAAACCAGGTTTGTACTTAATGAACCCACATCAATACCAAGGTATACATCAGTTTTTGTTTTGTTAGTACTGATATCCAAAACATCTTTATTTATCACATATTCGCGTTTTTTTAACGCCTCAAGATTCGAGTCCTTGGAATTATCCGCTTTAGCTAAATACGTATCAAGAGATTTTATTCCCTTGAAATCCTGATAATTTTCTGAGTGTTTTTTCGTATGAAACATTGCACCTATTGCTCCCATCGATGCATGATGATCAGGTATGATCAACTCGCCATTTGTAAATCCCAAAATATTATTAAAAGCACGCACCATCCCGGCATTTGCAGCCACACCTCCCTGGAACATTACAGGAGATTGAAATGTTTTTCCTCTGCCAAGTGTACTTTTGAAATTCCGTGCTACAGCAAAACATAATCCAGCAGCGATATCATGAACCGGAGTGCCAATTTGCTGAAGATGAATCATATCACTTTTTGCAAATACACTGCACCTGCCAGCAATTCTTGGCGGATTGTCTGATTTTAAAGCCAATTCCCCAAACTCTTCTTCAATTTTTACTCCAATACGTTTTGATTGCTGATCTAGAAAAGATCCGGTGCCTGCAGCACATAGGGAGTTCATTGCAAAATCAGCTAAATAAGATTGTGCCTCAATATTTCCATTTTGCATGAAAATAAGTTTTGAATCCTCACCACCCATTTCTATAATGGTTCTTACATGCGGGTACATTTCAGAAACAGAGGATGACTGAGCAATGATCTCATTCACATAATTGCCTCCCATAATTTCAACAGCCTTTTTACCACCTGATCCTGTAAAAGCTGCTTTCCGGATATTACCAGACTTATAATGTGAAAAGATCTCATTTAATCTTACATTCAACACATGGAAAGGTTTCCCATAAGTGTAATCATAAAATTCTTCTAAAATGCTATTCTTTTCATCTAATAGGATTGTATTAACTGAGATTGAGCCTATATCAATGCAAAGATAAATATCCATAACTCATGTAAGAATTGATTAATTTACCATATCAATATACAAACTGTATATAGATTGCTAAAATTATCGAAAAACTTCCAAAATATAAGTATTGCTTTGATTTTAACATCTGTTAGTCTGTGAGAAATAGTCTTGAAAAACTTAGTTTTTATTAGCCTTATAAGCTGAAGCTAAGGCTGTTATTTTATCTTCAATGATTTGGTATTTTTCATCCTTTAGCCATTCATTTTTAATAATACTACCTCCAAAACCAATAGCATCTGCTCCAGAAGAAATATAAGTATCAATATTGTACTCATCTACTCCACCAACAGCCATAAGCTTGATTGACTCAAACGGCCCCTTTAATGCTTTGAAGTAGGAAGGTCCAAATATTGAAGCCGGGAACAATTTGATCATGGCAGATCCCATATCCCAAGCCTTATGCACTTCAGTTGGAGTAAACGCCCCAGGGATAACAGGAATATTTTCTTTTACACATTTGTGTATCACATCGTCAACAACAGAAGGAGAAACTATAAATTCAGCTCCAGCTGTAAGCGCAGCATCAAGATCATTTGCATTCAAGACTGTCCCTGCACCTATTTTAATTTTTTCAATAGACAGAATTTTTATTTTTTGAATCAACTCAGATGCATCGGGAGTATTCATCGTTATCTCGAGAAAACGGATACCGGTTTTGATAAATACTTCCACCAGAGGCTGAAGATTTTCTTCTTTCACTCCCCGGAGTATAGCAAGCAAAGGCAAATCATCTTTCGTAAACATGAATTGTATTTATTTGAAGTATAGTTCTAAATTTGCTGTTCAAATGTACTAAAATTAGGCAAGTTCAAAATTAGAGGATAATGATGTCAAAAACCTGGGGAAAACTTCGTGTATCCTGGTGTTTTTGTGCCTTAGTGGCAATTTGTTTCCAGTCACAAAGTCACTAGAACACAAAGTGATCACAAAGAAATGAGAGATTTTGGCCTTATTTAAATTAATGATCATTTTTGAATAGAAAAATAAGATAATATGAGGATAGAATTGAAGCGTTTGAATGATGCTTACCATATAATAGCAAGCAATAAGGATGGAAATACCATTGAAATAGACGGAGCACCTAAAATTGGAGGAGAGAATAAAGGATTCAGACCCATGCAATTGCTGGCAGCAGCTGCCGGATCATGCAGTTCAATTGATATTATAAGTATCCTGAAAAAACAACGACAAACAATAAAGAATTTTGAAGTTGTGATTGATGCAGAAAGAGAAGTAGATAAAGTTCCCTCCTTGTTCGAGACTATTCACTTGCATTACGTTCTTTCCGGACAATTGGAAAAGGAAAAGGTTGAGAAGGCCATAAACCTGTCGCTGGATAAATATTGTTCAGTAGTAAAAATTCTCGAAAAAACAGCCAAAATCACTCATAGCTACGAAATAATACCTTTTTAAGATGAAGAAAGACAAAAAATTTGAAACCAAAGCCATCAGAACACAAGTCGAACGTTCTTCTCAAAAGGAACATAGTGTACCCATCTATGCTACTTCCAGTTTTGTTTTCGAAAATGCTGATGAAGCCAGAGCAGTGTTTGCTGATGAAAAAGAGGGAAACATTTATTCAAGATTCTCCAATCCAAATACAGATGAGTTTATTGCAAAACTTTGTCAAATGGAGAACTCTGAAGATGGAGTTGCAACTGCTACAGGTATGGCAGCCATATTTCTTGCACTTAGTTCACATCTTAAATCCGGAGATCATATAGTTGCCTCAAGAAGTATATTTGGATCTACACACCAAATATTGACTAGTATTTTGCCTCGCTGGGGCATCACACACAGTTATGTTGATATTGATGATAATTCTGCATGGGAAGAAGCCATTATGCCTCAAACGAGGCTGATTTTTGCTGAAACTCCTTCTAATCCGGGACTTGATTTATGCGACCTGAAATTTCTTGGCAAATTGGCTAAGAAAAACAATTGTCTGTTTGTGGTTGACAATTGTTTTGCCACACCCTATATACAGAATCCTGCAAATTATGGTGCCAACCTAATTTGTCATTCGGCTACAAAATTCATTGATGGTCAGGGACGAACATTGGGCGGAGCCATATTAGGTCCCACAGAAATAATAAAAGATGTACGCTTTATGGCCAGACAAACTGGCCCTGCACTGTCTCCTTTCAATGCATGGATCCTGTCTAAAAGCCTGGAGACTCTTGCTATAAGAATGGAAAAACACTGTGAAAATGCTACAAAATTGGCCTTATTCCTTGATGAATTAAATGATACAAAGACTGTTAAATATCCATTTCTTTCTTCACATCCTCAAGTTGAATTAGCAAAAGCACAAATGAAATTTGGTGGCGCTTTGGTAAGCTTTGAGCTTGAAGGAGGAATTAAAAGATGCACTAAATTCATGGATTATTTACAGATGTTATCACTCACTTCAAATCTTGGCGATTCCAGAACAACCATCACTCACCCTGCTACAACAACACATTCAAAGCTTACTCCGGAAGAGCGCATAGACGTTGGAATTACAGATGGTTTGATCAGAATATCAGTTGGTCTGGAACATATTGATGATATTATAGATGATATTAAACGGGCAGTCGATAAATCATCCTAACCTGATTATATCTATAACTGTCCCCTTAATATACAGGCAGAATTTCTCAAAGAATCAATTGATTGTTGTATGCTAAAATCTCATATCATTACTCTTTTGTTATTTAGCCGATTCACCGATTAAACAATTTTAACTTTCACCTCAAAACTTAAACACCAGACTTACTTATGCTTCCCCCTGTATATCACTCGGCTTCAACACAGTCATTTTCAGTTTGTCCATATCACTTTTCAAATTGGCCACTGTTTTCAATAGTTCATCCTGTGGAAGGGCCGGATCAGGTAATTCTTTGCTTATATAATGAACAAATTTCCACACTTCCTTAATTTCCGATACAGGCACTTCATAGGGTTCATAAAGCGGGTTAAGCGAAAATAGTCTGAGTATTCCCTCCTCTTTTAAGATGTTTTCTGCAATTTTAAATACAATGCCATCATCAAGGGTGAATATGATGTATGCCTGTCCTGTAATGATGTCGTTCCAATCCTGCAGGTATTCGCCTGTTACCCATGCACCTTCTGGAATAGGCAACATAGAATCGCCACTAAGCTGGAAAGTACGGTATTTTTTTTGCCGTGAAAGAAAAGGCAATTGAAATTTAGGAAGCTGACTGATAAATTCGGGATCAGCAAAACCTGTAGCGTAGCCTGCCTTTGCTTTTTCATTTACCAGCTCAATATTTTCGTTGTTATCAGAATTGATAGTAGTTGCCAGAATACGCAACTTACCACCCCTGATAAATACATCTTCACCCCTCTCCAGTTGTCTGAGTTGAAGTTCTGACAATTTATCAATCTGAATATTCAGTAAAGTATCTATGGCAATGCTGTAAAACTTTGAGAAACTAAGCAATGCCGCAATAGTCGGCTGACTCACCTCGTTTTCATACCCGCTGAGTGTTGGTCGCTTCATTCCAAGGCGTTCGGCCACTTCATCCTGGGTAAAACTCCTGCGCTTACGCAAGAATTTAATGTTGCTGTTGAAATAAGTTTTCATTGTTTATAATTTATTTGTCTCTGTACCTTGTAGTTAGTAGTTAGTAGTTAGTAGTTAGAAGAACACACTGTAATCTATGTTTTTATAGCTTGAGAATACTTATTAAGCATTTTACCAATCTCCTTAACTCTTTCTATGAGG
>CAYWBC010000012.1:0-67471 GCA_964456285.1 uncultured Bacteroidales bacterium | reverse complement strand
ATGGCGCATAAAATCTCGCTATCCTGAAGATGGTTGGTAGTTGCGCCATAATAATGCTCCTATACCCCCGGCTAAAACCGGGGGCTAATGATATATCGCCCTGACAGGTAGGCCGTTCAAAGTCATCTCAAACTTCTCTCTCAATATTTTACAGAAAAATCATATAACAGTATGATTTTTAAGGTTTAAAGATTTTAATTGTAGAAGAAAAAATGGTTTTATATTTGATCTTCCAAATTAGTAATTGCATATTGCTTATTATCAATTATATAATATCTGTGAGATAGGTGATTTTGGAAGAACTTTATTAATCATTTTGAACACACTACCTTACAGGGCTTTTCCTGTTCACATTATTTTTGGATTTTTACCTCTTGCCAATATCTAGGAAATTATTCTCATGAATGGGGAACCAAAGGGGGAGGAAAAACTGCAAATCTTCAAATACCCTGATTGATCACCCTGTTTTAATCTTCCTGGATACCAACAATTCTTCCCCTTCCGAGGAAGCGATAGTAACCGCTCCACAAGTATCACTAAATACATTGGTGGCAGTTCGCAGCATGTCAAGGGGCCTGTCAACCGGTAAAATAAGTGCAACAGCCTCAAAGGGCAAACCAACAGCAGAGAAAATAATGGTCATCGTAACAAGACTTGCCATTGGAACAGCTGCTGTACCAATAGAAGCAAGTAGGGCAGTAACAACCATAACAAACTGTTGAACAAAAGTCAGTTCAATGCCGCAAACCTGTGCAGCAAATCCTGCAACTACAAGTTCATAGAGAGCAGTTCCATCCATATTAATAGTAGCACCAAGAGGTAAAGTGAAACTTGATATCCGGTTAGATACTCCGGCATTGTCTTCGACGGCTTCAATAGAGACCGGGAGAGTGGCATTGGAAGAAGCCGTAGAAAAAGCAGTAATAATAGGAGTGAGCATTGCCCTGTAATGTTTCAGAGGATTGACCTTTGCAAATATTAGTAATACCAGGGGCAAAGTGATCAGGGCATGAAAAAATAGGCCTGTAGCTACAGTAAGCATATACTTTCCTAAACTGGCAAATAAATCCCTGCTACCAGAATGTTCAACAACTACAGCTGCGACAAGTCCGAAAATACCAACTGGGGCCAGTTTGATAATAAACATGGTTATTTTCATCATCAACTCAAAAAAGGCATTGAAAAATCCGGTGAGTAAGTTGCGATGATTGTCTTTTAGTTTTGTAATGTAAATTCCTGTGAGCACAGCAAAAAAGATAATGGAAAGCATGGCTTCATTCACTGTCAGTGCATCAAAGATATTTGTGGGTATGACTTCAATAAGCGTATTACCTAATGATTTTTCGACTATTGTAGCATTGCTGCAACTATCACCCAAAATGCCTTCAAGTCTGATACCGGGTTTAAAAAGATTTACCAGTACTAATCCGGTTAAAATAGCAAGCAAACTTGTAGAAATGTAATAGACAATAGTTTTTAGTCCTAGTCGTCCAAGTTTACTTCCCGAACCTGCATTGGTGATTCCAGAAATCAGGGAGCTCAAAACCAGAGGCACAACAATCAATTTTAGTGCCCGGAGAAAAATAACTCCCAGCCATTCAATATATTTTAATTGTTCAGGAAGAAAAGTACCAAATAGGATGGCAGCTACAATTCCGATCAAAATTTGCCAGTGAAGAGCGATTTTTCTCATTTAAACAAAATTAGCATCAAAAATAACATTTTAGCAACTGACCTTAATTCATGACTAATATAAGGAAAAGCCTATAAATAAAGGATTAGATAGCTATTATAGTAAATTCTAACATAAAATTCTTGCATTATTCCCTTACATAAGGGAAGGTTATAGGCAAATATTCAATTCTCAGCGACTTTAAATTAGAAAAACAGAAATCTATAACTGAAGAAAAAAAATTCTTGTATTATAACTGCGCGTTAATAAAAAAATTCATTTGTGCTTATGCATAAAAAATAATATAAGATAAAACGAAATAATAAACATATCACATATGTAATCAATCAATATGATTTACAATGTTAAAAATATAGCTATGTTACACATGTTTACAATAAATAATCAATATATAAAAATACAAATGTAAACATAAATACATTTTAAGAATATACTTGAATATCATTATATAAAATACTGATCATCAGTTAATTATACATTCTAATTGAAGTAACAATTAATATAAATGTCAGAATATTAATCATTTCTTATTAAATATCTAAAATATAAACAATAAACCATTAATTATCAGTATATTATAACAATTGTTTAAACTAATAAATAGATTTTTATTGAATTTGCAATGCATTTATTACTAAAATATTAGAATGAATTGAGTTGATTTGACAAATGAATACAGACTTTGTGTAAAATACATATGTAAACAATCGTACTTCTCTTGAAAATTACACATGTAAACTATAAAATATTTACATTTGTGTAAATTATTCGATATGAAAGAACAAATCATTAAATTAATGGAAGCTGAAGGGCTATCATCTGCAAAATTTGCTGATGAAATAGGTGTTCAGAGATCAAGCATATCTCATATAATAAGTGGTCGAAATAAACCCAGCTATGACTTTATCTTAAAGATATTAAACAGATTTAGCGGATTAAATACAGAATGGCTCTTGACTGGCAAAGGAAGTATGATAAAAAGCAATAATAGTGAGGGTGAGGATAGGCAACCAGCTGAAACATTATTTTCTAATGACGAAGAAAAAACTCTTAAAGGAGAGCCTGAAATTAATACTTACAAGCCTATATCAAAGATTGAGAATGAGACTTTAAATAAAAGACAAGAAACAGATCAAATACTGAAACAAAACCAGAAACAAAATACACAGATTACAAATGTAAACAACATCAATTATATCCTGGTTTTTTACAGAGATGGTACTTTTAATCAATACAATGCGCGAGAATAGAATATTTAGACAGAAACATGTCCTCAACAGTAAATATTTGGATTAAACGTAACACCAGGTTTAGGATAAATCCTTTAAGGCACCTATTATATCATTTAAACTTACATGATTTTTTTCTTCCAAATATTGTTGAATTCCATCTAAAATATCCATTGTAACTGCTGGATTAATAAAGTTTGCTGTTCCAACCTGTATTGCACTCGCACCAGCTAGAAAGAATTCAATTGCATCTGTAGCATTCATTATGCCTCCCATACCTATTACGGGTATTTTTACAGCCTTCGCAACCTGCCATACCATTCTAAGAGCCACAGGTTTAATGGCAGGTCCTGATAGTCCTCCAGTTACAGTTGATAGAATAGGCCGACCTGTATTCACATCAATTGCCATACCTACCAATGTATTAATAAGGGATATGGAGTCAGCTCCACAGGATTCAACTGCCAGGGCAAATTCAACAATATCGGTTACGTTGGGCGATAATTTTACGATGAGTGTTTTGCTAAAAGACTTTCTAACCGCTTTAGTAACAGCCATAGCTGATGGGCAATGTGTTCCAAAGATCATTCCTCCCTGTTTTACATTCGGACAGGAAATATTTAGTTCAATGGCTTCAATTTTATCCAGTTTATCACATTTTTCAGCAACCTCGCAATATTCTTCAATTGTTCCACCATTTACATTTACAATAATCTGAGTATCGTATTTGGATATTTCAGGGTAGATGGTTTCAACAAAGTAATCTATTCCTTTATTCTGCAATCCAACAGCATTTAGCATACCCGAGGGAGTTTCAGCCATCCTGGGATAGGCATTGCCTTGCCTTTCTTTTCCTGTAATGCCTTTTACAACTATTGCACCAAGACGGGAAATATCTATAAAATCTTCGTATTCAGGTCCATAGCCAAATGTACCTGAGGCTGTCCATACCGGATTTTTACATATAAGCTTGCCAATTTTTGTGGTTAGATCTACCATTTCAATCGTTTAGAATTAAAAACAGGACCTTCAGTACAGGTATTTATATTGCCAAGGTCTTTGGTATCCACTATGCAGCATAAACATGCTCCAATACCGCATCCCATAAGGTTTTCAAGCGAAACTTCACAAGAAATATTTTGTTTCACGGCAATATTAGCAACTGCTTTCATCATAATTTCAGGACCGCAAGCATAAATCATATCAAATTCCTCAGTAATTATAGGATGATCGATAACAAAACCTTTATGACCCGATGTACCATCTTCAGTAGTTAAATGTATATAACCCAATGCCTCGAATTTTTCGTTTTCAATAATCAGCTCAGTTGAGCGATAGCCTAGTAAAAATTGAGGATGTATGCCCTGTTCCCTAAGGTATTTTCCTAAAATCAGCATAGGGGCTACTCCTGTACCTCCACCAACAAGCAATACACGATTTCCGGAGGGTAAAGAGAATGAATTTCCCAGGGGATATATAAGGTTAAGCTTGTTATTCTTCTCCAGGCAGGAAAGTTGTTTTGTGCCTTCACCTGCAATTTTTATGAGCAGGTATAATGTATTATTTTTGTAGTCTGCATCATAAATGGATAAAGGGCGACGAAGGAAAGTCGATGGACTTCCATCCACTCTAACTTCAGCAAACTGACCGGGAAGAATTTTAGGTAAGGTACTATCTGCTTGAAGTTTTAGAACAAAGAACTCACTATTTAGGGACTTGTTTTCAATAACTGTGAGATCCTCTATTCGCTTTTTCATGTAAATTTTGAAGATTTGCTGCAAAGATAAGAAATCATTCGCTGTTTAAAATATGAAAAATGCAAAATTGGCTATCAAAAAATTCATTAATTTCCCATCCGATTTTTTGAATAAAATATCAATGATAAAAAATGAGTTTATTTAAACGTATCATAGCCTTGACACCTGACAGGTTTCAGGAAGAATTAAAAAGAAAATATTTTAGAAGACAAATCAGAAAGGGGAAATTTGGAACAGATGAGCCAGAATTTACTGAACTCGACAAATTTGTAAATGAGGGTGATTGGGTTATAGATGTTGGCGCTAATATTGGCCACTATACAATAAAACTCTCTGAGTTAGTGGGAGTGAGAGGAAGGGTTATTGCTTTTGAGCCCATTCCTGTTACCTTTGCTCATCTTTCGGAGAATACATTGCATAGTAAGTTTAAAAACATTACTCTTTTTAATGCGGCAGTTTCAGAAAAAACTGATTTGGCCGGAATGTCAATACCTGATTTCTCAACAGGCCTAAAAAATTATTATGAGGCTAGTATCTCATCTGCTTCCAGTGAAAATGATACTTCAGTTTTAACTTTATCGATTGATAGCCTGGAGATTAGTAATAAAATTTCTTTGATCAAGATTGATGCCGAGGGTCACGAACCAGTTGTATTCAGCGGAGCGATGAAGCTAATTAAAAGAGATACTCCAATCTTAATTGTAGAGACTGTTACAGATGAAATGCAAAAGCAGTTATTATCGCTCGGATATAAGGAGGAAAAGTATAAAAACTCACCCAATACAGTGTTTATAGCTTCAGACTAGTTGCTTCAAAGTGAACTCTTTCTCTGGTATATAAAAAAAGATCAAAATCCATAGAAACCAATTCTGCTGATAATAAAATGTAATACATTTACAGTTATAATGGATAAAACTAAATATTATGAAACATAAGATATTTTTAAGTTTTTTCGTAGCGATCTTAACACTATCCGGTTATAGTCAAGATTATCATGTGCGGATAGGTACAATTGGAAACAGTATTACGCATGGTATCGGGCTGCCCAATCCGACCACAGATGCTTATCCAGCTCAACTGAGAGTTTTGTTGGAAGAAATATATGGCGACACCTGCATAGTAGAAAATTTTGGACTTACAACTACCACCATGCTGAAGAATGGAGATGTATCTTATTGGGATACACAGCATTTGCAGGATTATTTAGCCTGGGCTCCGGAAATATGTTTTATTCTCCTTGGTACCAATGATACCAAACCTCAGAATTGGGATGCCTATGGAGATGAGTTTATCGGTGATTACCTTGCAATGATAGATACCATTTTATTAAGAAATCCGTCTACTAAATTCATGTTAGCTTATCCTCCTCCTGCATTTGAAATAGTATATAATATACGTGATTCCATTATAGTAAATGCCATAATACCAGCAATGGATTCAGTACTAAAATTGAGAGAAGCAGAATTAGTAGATTTTCATTCTCAACTATTGGGTAGTGAGGACCTTTTTCCCGATAAAATACATCCTAATGTAGAAGGGGCAGGTGTTATGGCTGAAATGATTCGTGACAGGATGGTAGAAACAGATATTATTCATAAAGTTGATACCGGATTAACCTTTATAACAAGCTTTGAAACTGCAAAATCACCTCTTCCAATAGGAGATAGTACAGAATTAAGCTGGACAAGCATAAATGCAGATTCTGTTTGGTTAAATGGACAACTTGTGTTTTCAGAGGGAAGCTTGATGGTTAGTCCAGCAATAACCACTATATATACTTTAATAGCAAAAGGAATTAAGTCTAGTGATACTATTTCTATTAATCAGGAAATGTATACTCGTGAATTATCACGTTTAAGGATTTTCCCAGCTACATCTATATGGAATTTTACAGGTGACACAATTTTTTTCCAGGTATTTTATTATGATCAGAAAGATAAGATGATTACAAATACATACTACAATGTGCAGTGGGATATTATTAGAGGAAGTTATAGTTATTTATTTGGCCAATCTGATACTTCTGTATACATGGTTGTACTAGCCGCCGATACAACAAATCTGCAAGTGTCCTTTGAAGAATTCTCAGATGTTGCAACTATTGTTGCAAAATATGCCACAGGCTTGCATAAAAATGAAATGATAAATAAGGTCAAAGTGTTTCCAAATCCATGCAATGATTTATTAAATATACATCTGGAAACAAGCGATTACCCACTTTCAGTTGTGGTATATGATATGAAAGGGGCCTTACATCTTTCTGAGACATTATATTCAGTCAAAGATGGACAACAAATATACAGTCTGAACACACAAAACCTGCCTGAAGGAGCTTATATCTTAAAAATTGAATATTCAGACGGAGTATTTGCTGAGAAATTATTTGTTGTTAAAAAAAATAACTGAAATTTTAGAAGTAATTTGAATTCATGGTCCTGATTTAATACTGTGATTGGATCTGATGTTTATTACCAAGTATTAACTTCCTTTGCCAAGGAAACAGAGAAAGAACCTGGCAACCGATAACCAGCAACTAGTAACCAGAAACCAACTCATCCACCGCATTCACCAAAAAGATATAACTGGCGCCACCGTTTATGACATATTCATTTTCTCCCCACAAAAAGGGCCAGTCTTCTTTGTTTTCAGGGAAATCTGGTTTTACATACAATACTCCCGGTACTACTCCACCGGCAATAAAGGAGAAGTCCGCCCTATTATTGCCATAAGCCACTCTTTTAGAGTGCGTACCAACAGCTGAGACAAAAGATATGTCAGAACCCGGATGACAGCCATAGATGTAATTCAGGCCTTTGAATACGTCTTCAGGCTCCATTATTTCAGGGAAAGCTTTGTACAGATAATAGTTGGTAATGCCAAAATATATTGCCCATCCACTGCCTGCCCAGCTTCCTGTGCTGATGGGTACCCCATATGGATTCTTCTGCATAAAGGCATTTACTGAATCTTTGTAAGAGCTTGTCAGACTTTCAATTTCTCTATTAAAGGACTCGTCCATAAAGGGCAATGCACGCGCAGCAAGAGTGGCATTGAAAATAAAACCCTCTCTGATATTGGGCATTAATTCCTGAACACTCTTTGCATACTTATCTTTCTTTGTAGTAACAAGTAACTCGACTGCGGCTCGCAATTTTTCATTCTCAAGACGCCCGCCTGTTGTGTTTCCATAACGGAAAAGTTTAGGTTCTTTGTTTTGTTCATAATCCCAAACTTTGATGGCTGTAGTAAGGCATTCATCAGCCAGTTTATCATTGTAACCATGTAATACCCTGCTGACGGCCGCGAGAGCCGCAGCAGACCCATAGTTTAAAGCAGATGTTTCTGTTGTAAATGCCCATCTGTCATCCTTAATACCGCTTGAATAACCATCAGATTGGTCTGCTTTTAGTTTGGGATTAAATATCTTATTGTCTGTTTGAGTGCTGGCATCTCCCAGGTGTGTATATTGATCAAGGCTTGGCGCAATTATTCCTGGAATAGCATGACCAAAGACCCTATGCTGAGCAATCAGGGCAAGTGTTCCGTGTTCAATTTGCTGAAGCAGATCTGGTTTTCCGTCAGGCACATGGATATCAACGTTTCTCTTTTCCTGGTCGATAGTAGTTTCGTCTCTTTCAGGTTTAAATCTCTCCTGCACTTGAACAAGGGTCATAAGCAGGTTGTAGTGTGTTTGCGTGCGGATATCAAAATCACCGGCATCAAACCATCCGCCATAGTTTAATCCAGGGATATGTTCACCAGGCTTATAGGGTGAATCCGTAGTCGGTCCTTGTGCGTACACGTCAAAATGTTTGTGATTTACAGGTGCTTGCAAAGCATCATCGAGGTGCGATGCACCATGCCAAATCCGGTAGGCTTCATTAACACGCATATGATCCATCTGTACCGGGAAATAGACATCAAGAGTGGGATGCCAGGCATCATTGTATACATCCTCTCCAATTTCAAAGGCTTTTGTATATACGTTTTCGTATTTTATAACATATGTTCCAGGTTCTGTGACTGAAGTAAAATCGAATAGGGCATAATGATACCTGAAAAAATTTCCCCATGCTTGTGTTTCTGACTCAAATACCTGTATGAGATGACCTTTTTCATTGAGTTTAAACAAATAGGCTGAAGACCTCAATAGATGGTTTTTATCCAGCTCGATGACAGCCACTTTTTTTTGTTTGGGGTGATATCCTACTTGAGAATGGCCGATTACCGGTGTTCGTAAATATTCATCAACGGTATTGGCCATAATAGACCATTCAAGGACACAACCTGTTTGATCGGAGGGAAGCAAAGACCTCAAAACATACCATCCGTTCTGGGCTTTATTTCGACCATCGAACAGCATAATATCAAGTGAATCAGAACTGACAATAATATGTTTCAAAGGGTCTTCAGGAGCCAGGGAGAACGTTTTTCCTGTTGCCAGGGGCAATGGTTCTGTTTTACCTTCAGAATTATAAATCATGGAACTTGAAGGATAAAGAGGAAATACACCGCTCTTACCATCTGCTAAATAGGTTTTTTCAAAATACGCAGAAGGAAGAAATTCCAGGTTGAATCCAGCTTTTCCGACCAGGATATCTGGAACAGGATCCTCAAGATTTACTGTAATAATCATATTCATTCCTTCAGCCCTGGTGGTAATAGTATATTCAAAATCGTATTCAGGATAGGCCAATTTGGTTTCTATGGAGTTAGTTTCCTTATTTACAACCCGTTCAATCATTATTGGAATGTCATCCCATTGTTCAGGAGTAGAGTGCAGACGAACATCACCATTGGTTGCTGTTCTGGTCTCATGGTGAATAATTTCTATTCCACTCATCTTTGAATCACCAAAATAATCGCTGTGTGTATTATTAAAAACTAAATAGTTGAGGCCGCGTGATTCAAAATATTCTAATTCATTAATTTGTAATTTATTATTTATTGAATTTCTACTACAACTAATAATCAGAAAACATATAAAGACAAAAGAGATATAAGAGTTAAACTTTTTTGAATGTCCTTTCAGCATAATATTTTATTTTAGCACGGATTACAAAAATAATTCCATTGTTCATGTATAAAAATATTGATATGGCTTGGAAAGCTTTTATAATTTGAATGAACCCTGGTAATCAAATTCAAAGTCATACTTAGTTCTTTAAATATATTAAAATTAATTCCTAAATTCATTCATTTCTTAATAAATGCAAATCATGAAATATAATAATAGTTTATTCAAGAATCATTCAGGCACTGACTGCATTCAGAGAAGCATAAAATCTGTTATAAGGTTCTTTCTTTTGCTGTTTGTAAGTTATTTATCTATAGGCATATATAGTGTATCTGCAAGTGATTTATCATCTTATATTTCTGTTAATAATAATGGGGGATATTTTGCAATAGCAGAATCTGGAAAGGCAGTACCTATTTATGTCGATAAAAGTGAATTTTCAGGTGTGAAAAGAGTTCTGACATATTTTCAAAATGATGTATACGCTGTGAGTGGTGCAAAACCGGAACTTGTGGAAGTTCCTGAAGGAAAAGAAATGATCATAGTAGGTACAATAGGTAAAAGTGATGCAATTACAAGACTTATTAAATCCGGCAAGATTGATATTCATGGCATAGAGGGTAAATGGGAATCGTTTCAGATTGAAGTCGTAGATAATCCATTCCCTGATGTTAAAAGAGCATTGGTAATAGCAGGAAGCGATAAGCGGGGGACTATATATGGAATTTTTGATGTATCAAAAAATATTGGTGTATCTCCATGGTACTGGTGGGCTGATGTTCCTCCAAGAAAAAGCGAATCTCTCTATGTAATGCCTGGAAAATATTCTGATGGTCAGCCTGCCGTAAAATACCGGGGAATATTTTTAAATGATGAAGAACCATCATTGGGAAGATGGGCCGTTGAAAATTATGGGGGTTTTAATTCTGAATTCTATGAGAAAGTGTTCGAACTAATCCTCAGGTTAAGAGGCAATTATCTATGGCCTGCCATGTGGTGGGCAAGCTTTAATAGCAACGATACTTTGAATCCGGCACTTGCAGATGAAATGGGGGTAGTCATGGGAACCTCTCATCATGAACCTATGATGCGTGCACATGCTGAATGGGGTCCATACAAAGGTGGAGCCTGGAATTACGAGACTAATGAAGAAACTCTACGGAAGTTCTGGACAGAAGGAATAGAAAGAATGGGAACTTATGAAAGTCTGGTGACTGTTGGAATGCGAGGGGATGGAGATATGGCAATGAGTGAGGATAGCAACATTGAATTGTTGGAAAGGATAATAAAAGATCAACGTTTGATCATTGAAGAGGTTACTGGTAAAGATGCTGCCGAAACTCCGCAATTGTGGGCTCTTTATAAGGAAGTTCAGGAGTATTATAACAAAGGTATGCGGGTTCCGGAAGACATAACTTTGTTGTTATGTGATGACAACTGGGGTAATCATAGAATGCTTCCAGATCTTAAGGAAGCACCTCGTTCAGGTGGGTATGGGGTCTACTATCATTTTGATTTTGTTGGAGGACCGGTAAGTTATAAATGGTTAAATACTAGTCCTATTCCCAGAGTGTGGGAGCAAATGAATCTGGCCTACCGGTATGGTGTTGACAGGATTTGGCTGGTAAACGTAGGCGATCTGAAACCTATGGAATTACCTATTAGTTTTTTTCTTGATTTTGCCTGGAATCCCGATGATTTTCCTGCAGAACGAATTCCTGAATACCATATACAATGGGCAGAGCAGCAGTTCGGTAAAGAACATGCAGAAGATATTGCTGAAATTCTTATTCAATATACCAAATTCAACGGACGCAGAACACCTGAAATGATCCGACCCGATACCTATAGTTTGATTCATTACCAGGAAGCTGAAAAGATTGTAAATGAATACAATAAACTGGCCAAAAAGGCGGAGAAAATCTATAATGTTTTACCGGAAGAACAAAAAGATGCTTATTATCAGTTGGTATTATTTCCGGTGCTGGCCTGTGCAAATCTGAACGAACTTCATGTTACAACTGGTAAAAATCACCTTTATGCCGAGCAGGGAAGGGTTACAGCCAATAAAATGGCAGATCGAGTTGGAGAATTATTTGCCAGAGATACAGTACTGAGAAATTATTATAATGATTCCCTTGCTGGAGGAAAGTGGAACAATATGATGAATCAAACCCATATATCTTATACCAACTGGCAGGAGCCTGATAAAGATGTTGTCCCTGAAGTTCAAACCGTAAAACCAGAGGAAAGTGCTGATATGGGTATATCCATAGAGGGTAGTACGAATTGGTGGCCAAAAGAAAATGAACCGTCTGTTTTGCCAGAGTTTGATGTATACAATCAGCAAGAACATTATTTTGAAGTATTCAATCGTGGCGCTATTCCCTTTCATTACAATGTTGAGGCTGCTGAACCCTGGATTATTTTGAGTTTAACAAATGGAACCGTTGAAGAGCAGGAGAGGGTGTGGGTAGAAGTTGATTGGAATAAGGTTCCTGATGGTTTGCATCTGGTACCAATAACGATTTCTAGTCCTGAACAAAAAACAGTTACTGTTTTTGCAGAAGTTAGAAAGCCTGAATCTCCGAAAAGAAATGAGGTTAAAGGGTACTTTGAGGGAAATGGCTATATTTCTATCGAGGCTGACAATTATTCAAAGAGCATTGAATCCAGCAATGTGAAATGGCAAGTGATACCAAATCTTAGTCGAACAAAAGGATCTTCTATGACTCCATTTCCTGTGACATCCCCTGCTCAATTGCTTCAGGGTGACTCACCGCGACTGGAATACAAAATTAATTTACTTGATTCTGACACTGTAAAAATTATGGTTTTCGTAGCTCCTACATTAAATTTTAATTCATCAGAAGGCCTTAAATATGCGGTTTCAATTGATGATGAAGAACCTCAGATTGTGAATATACACGAAGGTGATACCGTTCCTGACTGGAAATATCCTGCCTGGTGGAACAATGCCGTGACTCAGAAAATTATGATTTTATCTTCTGAACATCTGGTTAGAAAGTCCGGAGAGCATACATTGAAGTATTGGATGGTTGATCCCGGTGTTGTATTGCAAAAGATTGTAATCGATGCAGGTGGTCTTCAACAGAGTTACCTTGGGCCGCCGGAAAGCTACTGTGGAAATTGTAAAAATTGAATAAGGGATTTCAGATTTGCAGCAACAATAGTATTGGCTCAAAAATGAGACAATAAAAAGACTTCATTCAACCATACTATAAAAAAAAGGTACGGTTCAATTGATTGAACCGTACCTTTTTTTAAGAGACTTTGTATTTTTTCGGAAGATTTTAATATGATTGTAGGATCATCCTTTGTGTTGCCGAGAATTTGTCTGCTCTAAGGGTATAGAAGTACATGCCTTCAGACAGGTTCCCTACATGAAATTTCACGGTATTTTTACCCGCAGGATATTCCTTTCCTGCGAGTTCTGCTATCTCTTCTCCCAGCAATGAATATACTTTCAATGAAACATAGGTATTTCGGGGAAGTTCAAAACCTATCGTCGTTTCGTCATTCAAAGGATTCGGGAAGTTTTGACCCAGGGAATATGCACCTGTTGCACCTTCATCATCTATTGACGAGATTATTATATAGGGTTTTGTAATGGTATCCGGTTCACATGAAATTTCTGCCAGTTCTCCTTCCTCGCCTGGGGGATAGAAAAACTCTGAAATACATATTTTATCCAGTTTGAAACTTTCATCACGAAAAGCAATGGACACGGTATGTTCTCCTGGAGTGAGGGCAAACCCGGCAATTTTATTCCACTCCCATTCTTCTGATACATCACCGTAAGTTGAATATGTACTATTGTCCATTTTTAGCCAAAATCGATGGTTATTGTTTATTGGACATTTCGTTCGCGCAAATACATAATAGGTTTTTTCCGAAGAAACACTAAAAGGAAAATAAATTGTAGCTCCACTGTCAGAAGGCGCTTTCCAGTTAGTTAATCCAGGTTTAACGACTGCATAACTGCCATTTGAAGCCTCGCTATCGAGCCTGATATTCCAGGCGGATCCAGGGTTTGAGCATTCTGCTTCATACCAAACCTCTTCACTTTCTCCTCTGTCAAATACCGGAAAATAGGGATTGTCGTTACCCCACCATTCTGTCCAGTATTCAGGTTGGACATAATCATAGGAATGGATTGCGATATCAGTATTCACGGTGGTATCCCCCAGTAGGAATTTTTCTACAAAGGCCTCCACATCTGGTTCCTGCACAGCCGGAAGAGCGCAATGGGGATGATCTGTAACAAATGAAAAGCCAAACCTGTCGGATATTCCAAAAGTTTCCCAAACCCGTTTTGCAGCCTCACATGAGGTATAGCCAGACTCCTCTGCAAGCCATACCTGACTTGGGTTCCCAATCACAAGTAATGCACGGGGGGCCACCATTGCCATCAACTCGTGATGATCGTGAGGTAGTTTCGAAACATTTTTGCCACCAAATTGAAACATGGAATTCATAAACCAGGCGTTATTGGTATTACCCAGTGTTTCAACACCGATCAGGGTCTCTGAAACACGCCATGCTGCAGCACCTCCTCCTCCCGATTCTTGTGGAATTGTAAGTGCGATACGCTCATCGAACGCCCCGGCAAACAGGGCCATTTTACCAGCAAAGGAACAACCGGTTATGGCCAGGTGCTCGAGATCAATGGGAAGATCTGCCGAAACCAGTTCCAGGCCATCAATCAGGCGACTGACACCCCAGGACCATGCACTGTAAGCCCCCATATACGCAAGATCAGGATAAAGCTTGTTGATCGGCTCAGTGCCACGGACTTGTGTATGGGCCATTACCTCCCCATAATTAAATGAAATTTGTGCAATATCGCGACTGGTAAATATGTTACTTGGTAGACTACCTGTACCAAAACCAATTCCTATCACTGCAGGGAAGGGTCCTGCCCCCGAAGGGAGCGTAATTGTAGAAGTCAGTATAAGTGTTTGTCCATTCTTAGTTATATTCACTGTAAGAAGTGTGTCCCCAGACATGCTGGCAGTAATGGTATCCGGACGATCCGGTTTGGGTCCAATCTCATAATTTTCGATCTCAGCTTTGATCTCTGCCCGTCGGTGTGCCCAGCTGGCAAAGGTAGTATCGCGACCGCTTCCATTAGACCACTCGAATGGGTCCGTCAGGGGTTCAACAATCGGAAGCTCTTCAAAAGTCGGTAAAGGTGGTTTCGTACAATCCACCCCTGTGAACTCAACATCATAAACGAGAGGGGGTATCTCCTGGGTGAATGAATTAAGCGTTACAAAAAAGCTTAACAGAATCGATAAAATACCTGCTTTTATTTTCCTTTGTGTTTCCATTTTCATTAATATTAGGTTTCTCTTTCACATACATTAATAGATATTCTTAGGAGGATAAACCTCATTGGTTGGTCGTCAAACATTTAGGTAATTTATTCACACTACAGCGTTTTTCGAATATACAAATAATTCGGTTTTCATCCTAAGTTTCAATATACTCTCTGATTTAAAATGCTTTTACCAATTATCAATTCGAATTTACTCTAAGAATGTGTCTTCCAGAGCACCACTTCTGGAATACTAATTTGATAGCATTTTTTTATATAGTAAGCTTTGTTGATCTTAGTTTAATGTTGATTAACCTACATATATGGTCGATGAACATCTCTCACCACCTAGTATTATTGACTCCTCAATTTTGACATTGACCTTCCTTTCGAGCAACAGTCCAAATAACTCTTCTTGAAATCGTTTACAGCAATAATTGCATAGTGACTCTGGAGGTTCGTCACATTGACCATATTCACAAACACAAGTTTGAAATTTTCTTCCTAAAAGGGTAATTACTGACTTGTCCTTATCATATTCTAATTTTTCCCAATATTTTGACTCACCACGTTTTATTCTGTTGAAAAACTCATCCTGCTGTTCTCTATAACTAATTACCCATTTATCGTAGTTTCTGGAATAAAGACACTCAATTCCTAATTTATTAAAGATTTTTTCTTTATCTGACTTGTTAATAGATGAGTCAATAAACTTCAACAATTGTCGTATTTGACTTTTATTCATTGGCTCACTATCTGTTTCATCTTTTGTAGTATTATTTGCCTGCGAATAGACTTTGTCAAAATTAAATAGAGCAAGAAGTGACACTGCCCCACATGTACTACATTTATTTATGAATTCTTTTCTTTTCATTTACATAAATATTCAATTAAAATATATATGCACATTTCATTTCTTACATTTCCTTGAAGACCTTTTTATTTCTCATCCAATTCTAAAACAATGACTGAATTTGGCGGCATATTTACTATTAAATTATTCCCTGAAAGCTCTATGTTATTAAATTCTTTGGGAAGAACCTTTTCAGGATTCTCAAATGTATTATGATCCTGAACTTTGGCGGAAGTTAAGATTCTTCCGGTTGCATTTTTAGGCACAAAACCTTTTATATCTATTTCAACATCTTTGTTATTTTTATTATCAATGTTTGTTAATGAAATGTGCATTTTGCCTGACTCAGTTATAGAAGCCGAAACAGAAACCGCTTGAATTTTATTGTCTCCCATTACAAAATCTTCGGAGACAAGCTCTATAGGTACTAAAAGGGCATCCTGATGTACTTTATACATTTCCATTACATGATAGGTTGGAGTTAATATCATCTTTTTATCCTGGGTTAAAATAACCGACTGGAGTGCATTCACGGTTTGAGCCAGGTTGGCCATATGAACTCTGTCAGCGTGGTTGTTAAAAATGTTGAGTGTGAGACCGGCAATCATAGCATCCCGTATTGTATTCTGTTGATACAAAGCTCCCTTTCCATTGGGGATTGGATCATACCATCCGCCCCATTCATCAACAATTAGCGCTACTTTTTTTTCTGGATCATATTTATCCATCACTTCACTATTTTTTGTAATAAATTCCTCCATAAACCACGCACTTTTCATGGTAGTATAGTATTCTTCATCATTAAATTCATACGAAGAGCTTTTATGACCCCAGTTCACAGCATAGTGATGAATAGATAATCCTTCAATACGACGCACGGGAATATCTCTCATTATGGTTTCTGTCCATTTATAGTCAGGGAAACCTGGTCCCACTGCTATTCTGTAAAGATTCTCTGAATTATGATAGGTAGTCATTGCTGTAGCATAACGTTTATAAAGATTAATATAGTAATCTACTGTCATATTGCCACCACAATCCCATGATTCATTACCGATACCCCAGTATTTGACATTCCAGGGCTTGCTGCGCCCATTTTCCTCCCGCCAATCGGTTAAATAACTGGTTCCGTTAGCATGATTAGTATATTGCACCCACTCAACGGCCTCCTGTACGCTGCCGCTATTCATATTTACAGCTAAATAGGGTTCTGCCCCCAATAACTCGCATAAATTGAGAAACTCATGTGTACCGAAACTATTATCCTCACGGTAATTGCCCCAAGATAAATTTTCGATAGCAATTCTTTCGCTTTTTGGACCGATAGCATCCTTCCAGTGATAAGTATCGGCAAAACATCCTCCCGGCCATCTTAAATTGGGGATTTGTAAATCCTGAAGTGCTTTAATCACATCATTTCTTACACCATCAGTATGAGGGATGATTGTGTTATCATCACCAATATACATTCCTCCATATATGTTGCTACCCACATGTTCAGCAAAGTGTCCGTAAATGTGTTTGCTTATTTGTGTGTTTGCTGAATCAGCATATAAATAAACCTTGTTTTGAGAAAATGAAGTAAGTGTCCATGCCCCCAATAAGAGAATTAGAATTTGTTTTTTCATTTTGATAATAAATAATAATAATATTTAAATATTAGTTTTTATATATAAGTATGACTATTAGTCAACCAGAATCATCATTTTTCGAATAGCGACGAACTCATCAGTCTGAATCTTATAAATGTATTTGCCACTCATTATATTTTGGCGGTTATGTTCAATGGTATATATTCCGGTGTTGTACTCTCTTTCGGCTAGTTCAGCAATTTCAACACCAATCATATTAAACACTTTTAATGAGACATAGGTGTTGTTTGGAATCTCAAATGAAATGTTTGTCTTTTCAATAAACGGATTTGGATAGTTTTGGTGTAAGGCATAACCATCAAATGTTTCTATAATATTTATTTCACCCGTTTGAATGTTAGGTTCGCAAACGTTTTCGGCTTCTTTGCCAATTCCCGTTGGAGCCATAGAAGAATTCGCGATGCATATTTTATCTAATTTGGCTCCATCTTCACGATAGGTAATCGCAAGAGTATGTTTACCTTTTTGAAGTGTATAGCTATTTAAATTTACCCATTGCCACCCGCTTGTAATTAATCCATTTAACATAGCAAAATTTCCATTGTCCATTTTTACCCAGTAAGAATCCTCATCGTAGCTTGGGCAATTTAATCGTGCAAACAGATTATAGATTGTGGTAGTATCTACCGTAAAAGAAAAATAAATGGTGCTTGCACTATCTGTAGCTGCTTCAGAAATGCTTTCTATACCTGATTTAACGGTTACATATGTTTCATTTGAGGCATCTGTAGCTTCTATTATTTTCCAATCCTCTCCAACAGTTGCACATTCAGCTTCTAAATATATTGAATCGGTTCCCTCAATAACTTCAGGAATTTCAGGATATTGAAGATTGGACGTATCAATACCTATTGTTGAAAGCATAGTCATAGCATATCGCATACCCAACTCTCTATAACCTGCTGCGTTAAAATGCAAATTGTCAGCTGCATCAGTGCAACCACTTGAAGAAATGACGTATGAATTGGGGATTGTGTCGGGTAGCGATGCAATGATGGAATTCATACTCGCACAAACGCCTCCCTGATCAGCATGTACAACCTCACCGGCCAGCAGAGGTATTGAATCCGCATCAAGCCCGAGGTCATTTATTAGATTGTTATAGACTCCCTTGACTTTTGATGGCCATTCACTATCATTGGTATTTGACTCTCCCTGATGCAACAGAATACCCTTTATAACACCATCTTCCTGAGCCAGTTCTGCCATATCGACAAGGTACCTATAGGGATTTCCATCGTACGCATTGATTATATTAATTAACCAATCCTCAGTAATTGTTGCTACATAATCCTCATAATTATCTTTGTCGAATAGTTCAATTTTACAGCCACCCACAGAAACATTGACAACACCTACATTGATGCTATCCGGAAGGTTTAAAAGCATTGTCCTGCCAAAATAATCAGCAGGGGTAAGACCTGTATAGCATCTGGTCAGAGGGGGAACTGCGGTGTACCAGGAACCCTTCGTTCTTCCCAGGTTGGAACAATCAACTGCCTGCATAACCTGGAAACTAGTATCTACTGTCATATCAAATTCTTCAATGGGTGCATTACCCTCCATGTTTGATTGTCCAAAACATAGGTAAATGTAAAAATTCGGGTCTTGTGAATGAACCTGAATGCTAAATAAAAGTAATCCTATTATTATAAATCCTGCGTGCATTTTTAGTTATATCATAAAAAATGTTTTTCGTATAAAGCAAGTTAGATCAAAAATTTAATATTTTAATCTGTATATTTTACTTCAATATTACTTCTTTGGTAATGGATATAGTTGCAATTATTGATCAAAAACTAATAAAAAATGTGCAATTTGATCCTATGTTATCCCGATAGAGGAATATCGCGGCCAATGCATCTGATTGGGTATAACAGGTTTTATATAGCTTATTGGCTGGAATCTAACTATTCATGAGAAAGATGATGAGATTTGTAATGATCATTGTCTGGTATTGAACTGAATTTCCAGGTTACAAATCTGCACAAGATTATTGCATAATTCACTCAGCTGGGTTCTTCTTTTTCGAATGATTTGTATCTTCATTTTAGCATATAAAAACAACCATTATGTCAAAATAACATAATTTACATATTGGAACTTACAAATTGGCAGTATTTTATTTATTAAGTTACTGGATGTCAGTTAAATTGGCATATTTTTTCAAATGGTATGTAAATTGATATTTTAGTAAATCAAAAAGTATTAATTAATGTTTAACTAAAATATGGAGGGCATAGCCATGACACTAATAAAAAGAACAGACAGCAATTATCCGTCAATCCCTTCATTCATTGATAATTTGTTTTCAAGGGATTGGATGGATTGGTCAAACTTAAATTTTTCCAGTACAAATTCCACTTTACCTGCTGTTAATGTCAGGGAAAGTGAGAATGAGTATGAACTGGAAGTTGCAGCTCCGGGTATGAAAAAGGATACTTTCAAAATCAACCTGGACAAGGATCAGCTTACTATCTCTTCAGAGTGGAAAGATGAAAAGAAGGAAAAAGAGGGTGATTATACTCGCAGAGAGTTTAGTTATCAGTCATTCCAGCGTTCATTCACCATTCCTGAAAATCTTGTAGATGGTGAGAAGATTAGTGCCAAATACAACAATGGCATATTAAATATTGTGCTTCCTAAAAGGGAAGAAACAAAGCCAAAACCAGCACGCGAAATAAAAATTAACTGATTGCGTTTTAGCATACTTATTAGAAAAGCAGGATCTGATCCTGCTTTTTTATTATACAATAATCAAAATATAACATTTACCGATATTTCCTTATAGAAATTTCATGCAACTGGTCAATAGTTTTGTTCTGAAATGGCACTAATCTGAATGAGTAAGAATAATCCCTGGCAGGCAATCGGTATTCCGGCAATGGCTGAGACTGAGCACTCCATGTATCATCTCCTCCCAATCCCATTTGCTTGTAATCAATATTGAGTGTTAGAGATTCCTCTTCTATCAGTTCATTCAGATGCGATGCTTTGTCAAGGGTCTCTTGCGACCAGGGCCATATACTGGTTGATAGATAGGGCATACCGACTACCAGTAGTCCATCACCAACATCATTTGTTAATGCTATCCATCTTACATCGGTTTTGTTGCCGTTTTCCTGGGGTCGTGCATAATTGAATACCTGTTCCTGCACAGGAAATGAGTACAATCCTACCGCCGCTCCTTGTTTTCTGTCTGAGTAATTTTCATGCGGACCTCTGCCAAACCAAGTAATCTGGGAATAGGATTTTGGTACTGAGGTTTGCATGCCAAATTTTACAAGGTCAGGTAAATCTTGGTTTGGATGTAGAGAAGCAGTAATTTCAATCTCTCCGGAACCGTAGATTGTATATTTCAGGAAATACTGCACATTAAGGGTATCAAGATTAGATTTTATCTCGATTTCCAACTTCTGATTAACCGGCTGCTTAATGCTTATGCTTTTCACAGACAATGATTTTCCAGCATTCTTCCAAACAATCTGCGCTGTGGGAGGAGCTGTTGGGTGAGAGCGTAAGTCATTGTCAGTCATGGGTCTCCAGAAATTTGGAGCAAGGGGTGAAGAAAGTAGCTCTGTTTCACCAATTGTATATGAGCCAAGTAAGCCTGTTTTTTTATCGATTGCTGCTGTAAAATCTTTGCCCACTATAGTAATTTTCGAATCACTTTCAGTATAGCCAATCTCTGGTATGGATTTCAAATCAAGCCTTGCTGACTTCGGAATTTGATAGTTTAATTGAAACTGCTCCCAGGCAACTTCATAACCTGAAGGAACAAGATCTGTTGAATCAATGGTTTGAAGACTAATAGTCAGAAAATATTCACTTCCCGGTTTCAGTTCAGGTTTCGAATACGGGATTTCAATAGTTTTACTGTTGCCAGGAAGTATATCCAGAGGATCGAGTTTACCTTCCTGGATAACATTCCCATTTTCAGATACTGACCACTTTCCCTGCAAAACATTCAGATTGGTAAAATTGTACAGATTTTCAATTGTAACTGATTCCCTAATAGGTGAGGCGGAAGTAATTCTAACGGGCTGCATCACCTTTTTACATTCCCACATAGCTGGTTGCGGCGTTTGATCAGGATTTAAGATCCCATTCATACAGAAGTTCCCATCATGGTAATATTCACCATAATCACCTCCATAGGCCCAATTTTTATTGCCAGCAGAATCTTCTTCCAATAATCCCTGGTCAGTCCAGTCCCAAATGAATCCTCCTATTAACCGTGGATGAGAATTTATTACATCCCAGTATTCCTTTAAATTGCCTGTAGAATTTCCCATGGAATGAACATATTCACACAACATCAATGGTCGGTTATCGCGAGGGTCGTTAACCAGTTCCAATAAATCTTTGGCTTTATAATACATCCTGCTTCTAACATCTACGAAAGCAGCATCAGAAGGATCAACTGCCGCTCCTTCATAATGTATAGGACGTGTATTGTCATACTCATGCATCCATCCCGCCATGGCTGCATGGTTAGGTCCAGAGCCCGATTCATTTCCAAGCGACCAGAATAGTATTGAAGGATGGTTTTTGTCTCTTTCTAGCATTCGAATTGCCCTGTCGAGCATGGCATTAGCATAAGAAGGATCATTGGTTATCAATCCACCAACATCATGGGTTTCAATATTTGTTTCATCAATCAGGTATATGCCATATTTATCGCATAGTTCGTACCATACCGGATCGTTGGGATAGTGCGAGGTTCGAACCGCATTGAAATTAAACTTCTTCAACAATTCTATGTCTTTCAGCATGGATTTATAACTCACTACTTTACCTTCTATTTGGTTATGTTCGTGCCTGTTAACTCCCTTCAGTTTAATAGATTTTCCATTGACAAACAATTGGCCCTCACTAATTTCAACTTCTCTGAAACCTATCTTACAGCTTCTTGCATCAACGGTCTTGCCTGAATCATCCTTTAAAGCCAGAGTAAGGGTATATAGATTCGGAGTTTCAGCAGTCCATTTTTTGGGATTCTTTATTCTTTGTGACATGAATCCGAATGATACCCTGCCTCTCTGTGGATACTTTTCGTTAATAATATCAAATACACTAACAGACATTGTTGAGTCAAGAATTTTGTTTCCGGCATTATCATATAGCTCACCCTCAAGCACCCATTCACTAAGATCCGTTGAATCCAGGTAGCCTATTTTTGGACGAATATTCAGGACTGCATTTTCATATTTTTCATCCAAGTCGGTTTGAACAAAATAGTCTTTAATATAAATGTTGGGTTCAGCTTTGAGGTACACATTCCTGTGAATACCGCTTAGTTTCCAATGATCCTGATCTTCTAGGTAACTGCCATCACACCAGCGATAGACTTTCACAGCAACTGTATTTTTCCCCGGATTCAGATATTCAGTAATGTTAAACTCTGCAGGCAATCTGCTTCCCTGGCTGTACCCCACAAACTCTCCGTTCATCCATAAATAAAATGCTGAACTCACACCGCCAAAATGAATGATTACCTGCATTTCACTCCATGTTTGTGGAATTTCAAACTCTTTGAGGTAACAACCTACATCATTCAATTCATGTGGTATTTCAGGGTGCTCAGTGATATCAAAACGATTTCCCCGGTTTTCGTCCCGTAAAGGTTTTTGTGATGGAGGTACAAAGGGGTAGGTAATGTTGGTATAGATAGCATTTCCATAGCCTCTGCGCTCCCAGTTTGCAGGCACATCAATTTCATCCCAGCCGCCGGATTTGTAATTCTTTTTGTAAAAATCTGTTGGAGCATCATCCGGATTGTCTGCAAATTTGAATTTCCAGGAACCATTCAGACTTTTATAACGTGAAGAGTTACTTATATTACCTTCAAGGGCTTCTTCTTCAGAAGAAAAAGAGATTTGAGCTGCATGGGCCGGCAATTTATTGATACCGAATACCGAAGGATCTTCCCAATAATCTTCAATTACCTTTTTGTTACAGCTGCCTGTCAACAGTCCAAGCAAGAATAACAACAGACCGAATTTTGAATGCATAAATACCTGATTAAGAATGTACTATTATAAAATTAATTATTCAATACCTAAAGTGAAGGTAGAGAGCGATGTCTTTTTTTCCTGCAATATAAAGTCAAGAATGCAGCAAAAGAATTTTTTTCATCAGATTAGATATTTTCATGATAAAATATTAGGTGTAAACCTGATTCAAATATAATTAATATCCATAAAGTTTATGATTTGATAGTTCATGAAATATTTATGGACTAACTGGAAGTAAGCTAACAAATCAATGGATAGGAGTAGGTTAAGTAAATTTGTTGCCGATAAAAATTTTATTGAAATGGCTTTTAATACTATCCGGGAAAATTCCACCAATTATGTTGATGCTGAAAAGAGTTGTTGAATTTGGGTCCATTGTATAGATCAGGAAAAGTCCCACGCTAATTAGAATGGATATGGGTATTAATAAAGATTGAGGCAGGAATCTCTATTTTGTTGTCAATGAAGCTTTCCAGAAGTTTCTTTTTCTTCCCATTTTCTGTCTTCAAACATATACCTAGGGTCTTCAGCATTCCAACTTCTTCACATAATTTTTAATATTGACCGTATTTTTTTGTTGTTAGCAGATAATTATTTTATTTTTATTATCGATCTGGTTATTTATATATTCATACTCTTATTTTTGAGATGAAGTAACTGCTTACTAACCTAACTTAAATTCTATGTTTCGAATACAGAAATTTTACCTTTTCTTATTAACAGCTTTAATTGGAAGTACATCCTTATTTTCACAATCAGTTAATCTGGTAGAAAATTATAGCTTTGAGGAGTATCAGGTATGTCCTCAGACATATACTCCTCAGGACAAAAGCCATAAATTACTTCCTGGCTGGACCTATCCAACAATTGCTACTCCGGATTACTTTAATAAATGTGCCCCGCTAAGAACTGAAGGGGTAGGAGTTCCTAAAAATTTTGCTGGCGAGAGCATGCCAAAGTCCGGCGATGGTTATGCAGGTGCCATACTTAGCGGTACGGATGACGGATACAGAGAATACATTCAGGGAAGTTTGAAAACACCGCTTGTTGCAGGTAAAAAATACTGCATTACATATTGGTATAAACTCGCTTCCTATTCAAAATTCTCTGTCGATCAGCTTAGCATGTTTTTAAGTGAAGTTGAGGTACGTAATGACCTGATGGTTAACTTGCCCTACAAACCTCAGATTAATAACAAGGTTGGGCTCTTTCTTGATAATATAGACGAATGGGATGAAATATGTACTGTTTACAAAGCAAGCGGAAATGAGAAATATTTTATCATTGGAAACTTCAAATCTTATGATAACACAAATTATGTTGCTACCGATAAGAACATGAAAAACCTGATGAATAAAGAATATGCATACTATTATTTTGATGATATTATAATAAGACCTCTGGAGAATTGTACTGATTGTCCTTGTGTTCACCACGATTTCGAAGCTCAGGTAATAGATACAAGCTTTACCGGAGGGTTTAATCCCCGAACAGGAACTGTTCCCCGGGTGATCAATGATGGTTATATTAAAGTTGGAATGGTAGGAGGAACTCCTCCTTATAGAGTAGAATGGTCGAATGGTATGAGTGGCAATGTACTGAAAAACTTACCGGCTGGGATATACAGCTATATTGCCTATGATAATTTTAACTGTCAGGCAGGAGATACCATATATTTTAAAGCTCCGGAAATACTCTTTGATGAATTTGAAGAAGGATTACAGACAATTGAAGAAGGTGGGTCTATTGTTCTTGAAAACATATTTTTTGAGTTCAACAAAACAACTCTTCTTCCCCAATCATTTGCTGAATTAGATAAAATAGCATCTTTTGTTTTAAGCAATAATATCAGGCTTATTGAAATTGGAGGCCATACAGACAGTGAAGGCTCAGTAAGCTACAATCAGAAATTGTCTGAAGGTCGTGCCAAATCAGTAGTGGAGTATTTGCAAAGCAAAGGCATTTCTTCAGAGAGGATGCAGGCAAGAGGTTATGGAGAATTAAAACCAATTGATACAAATATTAGCGAAGAGGGACGAGCCGTAAATCGGAGGGTTGAATTCACACTGCTTAAAAAATAAATCTAACCTGAATATACATCATTATGAAAAAGATATTTACTATCATATTATTATTCACTTTTGTACTTGTCAATGCTCAGAATAGCAAGCGAGGATACAAAAGCCTTGAGAAAAAAGATTATTCAAAAGCAAAAGAAGTCTTTTCTAAGGCCGTCGCTGATAATCCAAATGATGTTGCTGCCAACTTTGGTATGGCTCTGGTATTAGCTGATGAGCAATCACCTTACTTTAATATCATCGACGCCTGGCAATATGTCGAGCGAATTGAAGGCAAAACCAATAGTTTATCACAGGAGGAAATTGAGGCCATTGGAGAATACTTCATGAATACTGAAGTACGCAGAACCAGCAGACCGGTTAAGCAGAAAATTGAAATAGCACTTGAAGCAGTCGAAGCCAGGCTAATAAAATACATTAGAGAAGAGAATAACCTTGAAGCTGTTTACGAAGTTTTGGAGAAATACCCTAATTTCAGACATTATGATAATGTTGTTCACATTCGAAATCAATTTGAATACAGGAAGTATGAAAAACAAAACACATTGGAAGCCTACAAGGAGTTTATTTCAAAATTTCCCGATGCAGCTCAGGTAGATAAAGCGAACAGACAAATCAACAAACTTTCTTTTGAAAGAGCAAAACAGCAAAATACCGTAGGTGGGTATTCGAATTACATCACTTCTTTTCCTGAGTCAGAATATATACAGGCAGCAATAAAATTAAGAAATGCTGCGGCCTTTGCAGAGGTAAAAAGAATCAACACCCTAATTGCGTTTGATACTTTTATTGAGTCTTATCCTGATGCTCTGGAAGTTGGTGAAGCTAAGAGATTACAGCAGGACATACTTTATGAAAAAGCGAAGAGAGTGAAGTCGCTTGAAGCATACAATGAATTTATTAATAGATATCCTGATGGTATGTATTTCATTGATATCTTCAACCTGAAAGCTACTGAACTTGGTGCAAAATTCGTCCAGGAAAACAATTTTGCCAGTCCTTCCTTATCATGGGCAAGAGGTTTCGATAATAATGGTAGAATTGAGTCGGGTGGAGCAATGGCTGTGGCAAATAACGGAGATCTTATTGTGGCATGCAATACAAGAGAAAATGATACAAGCTATGCAGATGCCTGGGTAATAAAACTGGACAAAACCGGCAAGATGCTTTGGAATAAAACTATAGGTCAGGCTTTTGAGGATAGCATTAGTTCAATACTTATTGATTCAAAGGGAGATATTATTGTTCTTGGTTATACTCATGTAAACCAAGATAGTGCTTCACGAATGGGGTGGATGTTTAAACTCGGTGCCGATGGCAAAAAATTATGGAATAAAAATCTGGGCAAGACTGATATTAAGTCATGTGCTATTGATAAGAATGATAGAATTTACATAGGTGGGTCTATAGCAAAAGATTCATTGGGAAATCATTACGCATTAACTATTTTCAATTCAGAGGCCAGGAAGGTGTCTGAGAGAACTTACACAGGCCGGGGCTCTATCAATGACATCATTATCGACCAGGCTGGGAATATGCTTCTATGTGGCTCTAACTGGTTATTATACACCGATTCCAGAAGGTATATACTTTGGGATCAGGCTCTTGACCCATCCTTAACGGCTACTCATTGTGCTGGTTCAATGAATTTGGGGTTTTATTTTGCAGGAGCTAACAAAAACAAAATCTTTTATGCAGGTTATGGCCCAGATGGTAAAAAACTTTGGTTGCAGAGCTACGATAAATCAGACATTTCTCAAACAGTCAGAGGTATGGCTGTTGTATCTCAGGGCAATCTGGTTGTTTTGGAGCAGAAGGGAATGGGTGCCAAAATAAAGACTTTTTCACCTGCCGGTTCAGTTATCAAGGTAAAAGAATTTGAAAATAACAATTCAGTAGATCATATTGTTTCAGACTCTAGTGGAGTATTTCTTGCATTAAGCAATGGCGATTTATTAATCTTTAGGTTTATGCCTGTTTCGTCTCTGTAAATTTTTTTTTTCGACGCATAAGATTGCCAAACTCATCTTCTATATATTCAGGTGCAAATACCATAAAAAAGTACATAATTATAAATGATGCACAAAACACATAGAATATGATCAGCAAAACATGCATGACATGGTCTATTAGTATGACAAAAACAATATGTTAAAAGGTATAGGAAGGGTATTAGAATAATCAAATGTAATAGCTTTTATTTAATTTTACCAGTTTCTTTAAAATAAAGTGCTGATTGATAAGAAGTTGACCATATATAATTTTACTTAAGCTATTGATTAGAAGCCATATAGTGTGAAAAAGAAAGAACATAATTTTGATAGACAAATTAAGGAATTAGGTCAGAGTCTGAAATATGCAAGTTATATTCAGAAGGCATTACTACCTGATGAGCCTGATCTGAAAAAGTTGTTTCCAGAGCATTTCTTGTTTTATTTACCCAGAGATCTTGTAAGTGGTGATTTTTACTGGGCATCCAAGAAAAAGAATATCTTGTATATAGCTCTGGCTGATTGCACTGGCCATGGGGTGCCTGGAGCATTTTTAAGTATTATGGGAATATCTTTTTTAAATCAGATTGTTGATAGGGATGAATCTGTGAGTGCTTCAGGAGTGTTAAACAGATTAAGGGAGTTTGTCATGAAAGCTCTTAATCAGACTGGAATGGAAAGTGAACAGAAAGATGGTATTGATATGGCATTGTGCAGGATTGATACAAATACAGGTCAGCTTCAGTTTGCCGGGGCGTTTAATCCCATATACCTTATTAAAAATTCTAACCGACTGGTTGAGATTCCAGGCGATAAGATGCCTATTGGCATTGCTGCAGAAGAGGAGACATCATTTAAGAATCATGAAGTAGAATTGAAAGGTGGTGATATGGTGTATTTATTTTCAGATGGATATGTTGATCAATTTGGAGGCTCCGAAGGAAAAAAATATAAGTATCGCCCTTTTCGTTATCTTCTATTGAATATTTGTAAACTGTCAATGGAAGAACAAAAAAAAGCTTTATTGGAGAACATCAATACCTGGAAGGGTGATCTTCCACAACTTGACGACATTTCAATTTTTGGATTTCGGTACCACTGAAAAAAACTTGTATTTTTCTTTGCCTGAGAAACAACCTATCTTGGTTTTTATCGTACAATTGCTTAATTATTAATCACTGCTTAAGATATAGATATATCAGGGGCTTTCATACTCATAGACAAGATGTATAATAATTGTTTTTTAACTATATTTTATAGAAATTTGGTAGGGTACATTTACTTTTAAGCATCTTTTTTATATTTTTCACAATTCCTTTAAAGAATTGAAGTTATTAAGTTGTGAGCTCTATGAATGAGCTAATATTAAAAATATGAAGTTACTTTCTTTTAATATACAGAATTATCGTTCAATTATTTTTTCCGGGTGGTGCAATCTGGCACATGATAATATTACTTCTTTGATCGGTCAGAATGAATCAGGAAAAACTTCTGTGCTGGAAGCACTGAACAGTTTTTATACCGGTTCTATTAACGAAGATGTACTTAGGAGCGATCTTTCAATTCCTGTAGTTAGCTGCAAATTCGATCTTGGAAAAAAGTGCATTACTGATTTGCTTGAAGCAAAACGTATTCCGGATGAAGTATTGAAAATTCTAAAAAATAAAAATGATTTTACACTAACCAGAAAATGGAGAACCGATCGTTCAAGTAGTTTATACCTTTCGAGTGATGAAGTTTTGGATTATTATGAAAAACTTGAACTTGAGAGAGCCGAAATCGAAAATAGAACACAGGAGGAGGTTGATAAGTTGCTTGCTGTATCTGATGGCCTGTTTAATGAAATGGAAGTTGTTGAGAGCCTTAAAATTGAAGCACAAAAAAATCTTACTGCCAATAGAAAAAAACTTGATTCTTTAAAAAAGAAACTTCGAAAAGCAAAACAAGCCGACGCAAAACTAATTGCCGAGAAGGAGTTAGAATCCATGCAGGGTGAATACAATCTGGCAGAAGACGATTACAAGAAGAAAGTTGGTGATTTTGAAATAATTAAAACAAAAACACAGGAACTATCTGAGAAGGTAACTGCATGCAAAATGTGTAACAAAATTGTGCAGAAAGGATTTGAGATTTCTACGGAATTGGAAACATACAAAAACAACTACAAGGAAGTAGAGCATCAGTATGAGATTTCAACCAGCGAAAAAGACCAGAAAGCAGCATACAATAAGCTTCAACAGATATATTCTCAACTTAAACTGGTTGAGAAGACATATCTAGATGTAAATACTGAAGCTGCAATTCAAAAAGCAATTGCTGCAAAGGTTCTCTCGGGAGTTCAGTACAAACAGGCGGAAGTTGAGGCAAAGAATGAAATTCAACAGGGAAATGAACTTTATGATATATATGATCTGGGAGAGATTTTATATCAGTATTTGCCAATTTTCGAATTTTTTGAAGATTTCAGTAGTCTATTGCCAAATAAAATTGATTTAGAGGATATTCTGAATGAGAACACAAATGTTGAGGGCTATAAAGCCGCCCAAAACTTTCTTGAAGTGGCTGGTTTGAATGCTGCATTTTTCAGAGAAAAAAATCATCGCATTCTCAAACAAAAAATTGAAAATTTAAATGGTGAGATAACCATTAATTTCCAGGATTACTGGAGTCAGAATGTAGGTAAAAACAATAAAATCAACCTGAACTTTGAATTAGAACATTACGATTATACTCATCCTGAAAAAAGTGGTAAACCCTATCTCGAATTTTGGATCAAAGACAAACAGGAAAGATTATACCCAAAACAAAGAAGCCGGGGTGTAAGATGGTTTCTATCTTTCTATCTTGAACTGAAAGCTACGGCTAAATTGAATCATGTTTCAAGAGTAATGCTTATTGATGAACCAGGATTGAGTTTACATGCCCGTGCCCAGGAAGATGTTTTAAAAGTCTTTGAAGACTTAAAAGAATCTATGCAAATTGTCTATTGTACTCACTCGCCGCATCTTATAGATCCAAAAAAACTCTATAGAATATTAGCAGTGCAGCGGGCCGACGAACGGGATGACAGGAGTGAAACACTTATACTGGATGCCGGCGATCTACATTCAGCATCTTCCGACACACTATCACCCGTTTATTCATTAATGGGCGTAAGGATCAATAATCAGGATTTCATCAAAACAAGGAATAATATTATAGTGGAAGATACCATTGCATTTTATTATCTGAATGCTTTCTGTCAATTGGCTGGTATGAACACTCTTCCATCCTTTATTCCCTCAACAGGACTAACAAACATTCCTGTATTGTCGAACATGTTATTGGGGTGGAAGGTAGGATTCTCAGTATTCGTTATGGGTGAATCAAGAGCTGATGAAGTACTTACAGATTTAGGTAAGTCAACCTTCTTTACAAGGGAAGGAGAGCTGGAAAATAAGCTTATTAAAATAACTGAGTTTGAGTACCCTGAAGACCTGTTTTCTACACTAGATTTCAAAAAGTTTGTTTTACAGAAAAGAGAAGGCATAACAGAGAGAAATTCTGATTATATTATTGAAAACGGACTTTCACGTACAATTCTTGCATCGCAATTCATCAATTATTGTGAAAATAAAAAATTAAGCTTGAATGACTTTGATGAGGATACCAGAAAAAATATTAAATTGCTGATTAAAAAAATTGAGAAAACCCTTACATGATTTTTTTAATTTAAGCTATTGATTTAATATGTCCGATACCCTAAAACTAACCTGTAAATCATACTTATGGTCTTTTTTCACTATTCTAATTAGTTTCCTTTTCTCATTACATGCTTATTCCCAAAAAACTGAAAAGTATTTTGAAAAGGCTGATAAATTTTATCAGCTTGAGCAGTATGAAAAAGCAATAAAGTATTACCGTAAAATAGTAAATGAAATTGGTTACGATGAGCAGGCATATTTACAAATTGCCCGTTCTTATGAAAAGACCGAAGAATTTGCAAAAGCTGATGAATTTTTTGCCGAGGTCTTTTATAAATCTGAATCTGTTGAACCGGTAATTTTTCTTGAATATGGTGATTTGCTCATGATGCTTGGCAAAAATGATGAAGCAAGGACTTATTACATGAGTTATAACAATCTCATGGAAAACAATGATTTAAGAGTTCTGAGGAACTTAAAAAGCATTGAAGATGTTGACAAATACTACTTTGACACAGCCTTTATTAATACAAAGTTGCTTCCACTTAGTTCAGTGGCAGAAGACTATAATCCTAGAGTTTATGGAAACTATCTCTTCTTCGAATCGAACAGAGATTACGCAGAAAGTGACCCGGTGTTGCGTTCGATATATGCTCAGTCTATTTCGGAGGGATTTGGTAATAAATCAAAAAAAATCACTTTTTCCGGTGACAGCAAACAGGTATTAAAAGGTTTTTCAATTGCAAATTCAACAGGTGAAATATTCAAATCAGTTGTTGAGGAAAATGAGGGTAAAAAGAGGGCAGTTCTTAAACGATCTTTTCTTGATGATTCAGGAACAAAACTCTCAAAAGAAGAGCAGGTTTCTGTTGAATCTTTTGAGGAGAGCATATTATTCCCGGCAGTAAGCGCTACAGGACAAATACTGGTCTTTGCTTCAGAAGCAAAAGGGGGAGCTGGAGGTTTGGATCTGTATATTTCTTACCGGGATGCTTATGGATATGGAAAACCTGTACTTCTAGGTGGTTTTATTAATACTGCAGGAAATGAAAGCTATCCCTTCTTAGTAAATGATACAATTTTGTTTTTTAGTTCTGATGGACATGGGGGGTTAGGGGGTTATGATGTATATTTTATTAATCTTAATATTCCTACTTCAATACCCAGAAATCTAGGTTCTCCAGTAAACTCTCAATATGATGAGTTTGGTTTGTCACTGTCTGTAGACAATACAATTGGATATGTCGTCTCTAATCGTGCTGCAGAGAAATCAAGGGCAGATATATATCAATTTGAGTTGGCAAAAGTACGTGCTATTGGTGAGGTGACAGATCAAAAAACAGGAGATAATCTGAAAAATGTCGCTGTTAGCTATGCAAAACCGGGTGAAGAAAAATCTGAGATTACACTTGCTGACAATGGAAAATTCAATCTTATTGGTCAACCTGGTGATGAATACAGTTTGACTATCTGGAGTGAAGGCTATGAAATGGAGGAGTTCTATGTTTCCACTGCTTCAGCAACGCCTGTAGGCTTATACGAAGTAAACATTGGTAAATTTCCTATTATTAAGATTGAAGAAGATTCAGTTTCAAAACCGGTTGAAGAATTAGTGCCTATTATTGAAGAAATAATAGCTGTTGAAAAAGTAGTTGAGGAAGAATCACCTCCTTTATCAGCCACAGTATTTCGTTTGCAAATTGCAGCAAGCAGGGTACCCTTGAATGAATATGCTTTAAAAAGCATATACAAAGGGCAAAGAGAGATTTTTATGTTTGAAGAGGAGGGATGGTACAAATATTCCATTGGAAACTTTACATCCTATTATAAGGCCAATGAAGTTAAAAAAGAATGTGGTGTAAAGGGAGCTTTTATTGCAGCTTACTCTAATGATTCTAAAATTGGGCTGATGACTGCAATTAAAGAATTGAACGCAAAACCGGCTGAACTAAAAGCTAATTCAGCTATAGTAAGTGAAAACAGAGAAGTTATTAGCAGTAAAATAATCTATTATCCTTTTGACCATTATAAACCTGCAGTTAATGAGATGGAAAAAATCAATGAAATTTTTGCTTTGCTGAGCATCAATAGTGATTATATGATTGAGATTGATGGACATACTGATGTTCTGGGCAGCAAAGATTATAATTATGGTTTGAGTGTTGCAAGAGCGAAATACATCAAAGAATATTTAGTAAATAAGGGCATTGCTCAGGAAAGAATATTAGTTCTTGGATATGGAGAAAAGAGATTACTAAAATATTGTTTGGAAAATTGTACTCCTGCTTATCACAGGGAAAATCGCCGTGCTGAAATAATTGTTTATAAAAATTGATTTTTTATTAACAGAAATAATAATAATAATTAACACAGAATCAGATACATAGCGAATTATGTCAATAATTAGTTAGGATGAAATGATATTTTTTTTTGACGAACACTTGTTTTTCATTGACTAAAATGTATATTTGTTGTAGAAATTAAAAGAAAAACAAAATGATACTATTAGCTGTTTTGATACCGTTTTTTTCAATCCTTTTCGTTGGATATCTTGTATTCTCTGCCCCTGAAGTATCAAACGAACTATAGTTAATAAAATATTCTTATTAGAAAGCGTTGATTTTTTCAACGCTTTTTTTTTGCTTTTTTTGTACAAGACCTCATTTTTTTCCAGAAGAAAACTTATTCCTCTCTTACAGATACAATTTTCTTAATCTGCTCTTGAATTCAGGTTTATAGCAATTATTTTTTTAAAAATATAGGAACTTACATTTAGGATAAATTTAGTTTTTGGGATGAAATGATATTTTTATTTGACGAATGCTTGGTTTTCTTTGACGAATGACTATATTTGTGTACTGACTAAATAGAAAATATATGTTATTTATTATTTTTGTTATTCCATTTGTTTCTTTAATTGTTGTTGGATACCTTGTATTTGATGCCCCTGAAGTATCTAATGAAGCTATTGAAATATAAAAATTTCAGGTTTTTAATATTTTTTTTCCCTACAACTAGCTTGTTTGGTTATTTTTGGGGATGAAAAATAAACTTATGCTTAAGATATTTCATCATCCGGTTCAGAATTTATTCATTCACTTACTCCTTTTCATTGTACTTTCAAACAAAATATTCTCTCAGGATATTTCTGTTGCAGATTATCGAAGCGAGTTAAATATTAAGATTGATTTAATTGACGATAAGAAAATTGAAAAGGGAGTTGAAACCTTAAATGAAGCAGCTAACATCGAAAAAGAAGCCCTTGATATATTGAAGGGTATGGATGATAAAGAAAAAACCGAAGCAATTTCTGCCAATTATAAAAAGATGCTTAAAAAGTTTAATGCTGCTTCTGAGTTATATGGCGAAGGACATAATTTAATCTATGATGTATTCAATGAAAATTGCGGAAAATTTCAGATTGAGATGAAGAAGATGAATCATTATGCTTCCGGATTAAATAAGGCAAAGTATTACGAAAAGAAAGGAGAAAGGAATATTGCAAGAGCAACGAATATTCGTGGAATTTTAATTGAAGCAGATAAACCTGAGTGGCTACAGTATAAAATGCATGAGTGTTTTCAATTGGAAAAAATTGCTATTCGAAATAAAGGAAGAGCACTTCAAATATACCAGGACTTTCCGGTAGAGTATAACTATGGATGGGAAAACGATGTTACTCCGGAAGAGTTGGCTAATTTTTTCAATAACCCATTAATTAATTTGCCACCTGAAGATGTTTTCAAGAGAAAACCTATAGAAGAAAGGGTAGTTCCGAAAGGCGGAGAAATTGAATTCAGAGTGCAGATTGCTGCGCATACAGTTATGTTGACGAATGATTATATAAAAACTTTTTATACAGGTCAGGATTCTATTATTCAGACGCATGAAGGGCAATGGTACAAATACCAAATTGGTAGTTTTGACAATTTCAGAGAAGCTAACAATTTAAGAATTAGCTGTCGTGTTCCCCGTGCTTTTGTTGTGGCCTATCAGGATGGAAAAAAGCTGACAATCAAAAAGGCATTGGTAATCATTCAGGAAAATCAGTAAATGGTAATTTTGTATATAGGCAACTGGCTGAATACTTTTCCTTCCGATTCAACAGTCAGTTTAATACTTATTTCACGATCAGGAGCCATATAAGTTATCAACTGTTTGGTTTTATCATTAAGGATGCATGATAGATTTAAATGCGAAACATGAAAACCGCCATAATTATAACCAATTAAAAATTCACTGATTTTTAACCAGTGTTCGGAACCAATAATATCATAACTGAAATATACACTCAGACTATCACAGTCAAGAAGAGTTTTTTTCATCAGTGTGTCGGTAGTATTTACCAGGGTTTTGCCAATAACTAGTTGTGGCTCAGGAATTCGTTTCACAAGAAAGTGTTTGTAACCAATTAAGGATGTATCCTGGTCTGCAATTGAATAAAGTGTTAATCTTACTTTTCCAGGCCGAATTGGGATAAGAAGATAAATTTGACCGCTGTCCGCAAAGATATCGCCATTGGTACTTTCAATATGGATGGATTCCATATTATTTATAATTTGAGAAGATACCTTAATGTAGTTATCTATTCCACTATACAAATGACCTCCACGGGAGGAAAGGATCTCAAAATCAACATCTGTAAGTTCATTTCCATACCTGTATTGAGCATTAACACTGCCTTCAAGATTAAATACCATAAGAATTAGGAACAAGTAGTTTAATTTCATCCTTCGAATATCTTATTGTATCAGTTCTTTGGTTGATAATAAACCACATGCTGCCATTATATCTTCACCTCTTGAAGCACGAACGGTTGCAATTAATCCCATTTTCTGAAGCTTATCTTTAAATTTCTGCAAAGCATCTTCATCAGTACCTTTTAATGAAGTTCCAGGTATCTCGTGAAACCTCATTATATTGATCCTGCATCTCAAGCCATTTAACAGCCTTGCAATTTGGTTTACATGTCTTTGGCTATCGTTAATATCTTTGAATAATATATACTCGAATGACAATCTTCTATTTCTGTCAAACTTATACGCTTTCAAAGTTTCAACTACTTTTTCAATTGGATATTTTTTTTGTATAGGCATCAGCATTTCTCTTTCTTCGTCAAAAGGGCTGTGTAAACTAATGGCCAGACTGGATCGACTTTTCTCCAGGAATCTTTTCATCCCAGGCAATAATCCTACAGTTGAAACGGTAATTTTTCTGGGATTAATCTCGAAACCAAAATCTGAAGTTAGAATTTCCAGGGCTTTAAGAACTGATTCAGTATTATCAAAGGGTTCACCCATACCCATAAATACGAAATTAGTTATCAGTTCTTTCTCAGGTATTGATATAACCTGATTGAGGATTTCTGCAACTGATAACTGACCCTGATATCCTTGTTTTCCAGTCATACAAAACTTACAGTCCAATTTGCATCCGGTTTGCGAAGAAATACAGAGAGTATGCCTCTTTTTTTCCGGAATATATGCAGTCTCAATGTATCTGTTCTTAGCGGTAGGGAATAAATACTTTTTTGTTCCGTCTGCAGAGATATTTTCCTTCGAAAATGGTGTAAGTCCAACTGTATAGTTTTGAGTCAGGAGTTCTCTTCCATGCAATGATATGTTGGTCATATCATCGAATGATTGTGCACCTCGTTTATAAATCCACAGAGCAATTTCTCGGGCAGAAAAGTTAGGCAATCCAATATGAGTAGTAATTTCCAAAATTTCTTTCGGAGTCATACCCATCAATGCCTTCTTTTTTTTTATCACCCTGTAAGTATAAAATTGATTACATTAAGAAACATTAAGTACTATTGATAAATAGCACATCCGTAAAGATAATATTTAATCATATAGACCATATAACAAAAACAAAAGGCTGATGTTCTATCAGCCTTTCATTTTAAAACTTAATTTAAATGTATTAGTAAAGATTCAACTGGAATGACTCTTTAACAACAATCTCAGGTTTACCGTTGAAGGATGTTATTAATCCTGTAACAGCTAGATAATTATGTTCAAAGTAAATATCAGGTCTTCTGCTGTATTGTCTGGCTATCCATCCTGGCATTACTACTGTAAAATCCTGATAAGGATAATATGCTCCAAAGTAAAGGAAAAATTCATCAGTAGATATTGAGTAGTAAACTTCCTTAACTTTTCCATAAACTGTCGTTACATCACCCATATAATACTCGGCAAAATATGCAGATACATTTAAAATTTGGTAACCGTGATTATAATTCCAGTGATTAACCATCGGATACATCCTAACATAATGTGTTTGCATCGCAGGAGTCCAGATAATGTTCACATTTAGAGGTGCACGGTACGCATAATGATATGCCCTGTAAGTTCGGCTCTGAGGTGGTTTGTGGTACGTATGAACAGCAACGTGGCTGCTTCTGTATTGTCGGCTTGAATTATAAACTTGTCCAGAAGGTTTTGTTTGCCTTACATGTGTTTCAGTTGCAGATCTATGAGGTTTTGTTTCTACAGTTTGCGGTCTCTCTGATCGTCCTGTCTGGGTATTTGTTTGATGATTATCAGATCTACTTGTCTGTGTATTCCTTCTATTGTCGGTAGTACTTGTGGCTGAGTGCTGCCTGTTTGTTGAAGTTTCAGTTTCTCTGTTACTGTTGTGAGTATTTGCATCAGTTTGCCTGCTGCCAGATCGTGAATTATTGTCTCTGACCTGAGCAGAAGAATTCTCAGAAGCATTGTTGGTTCTGGTTTTCGTTCTTGGAGCAGTCTGATTATCATTGGCAGTCCTCCTTGAAGACTGATTGTATGAGGTTGCTGCTATCAACAACATAGCCAATATAAATGTTATTTTTTTCATGATCTGAGCGTTTTACAGTTCAATGAATGAATTGCAAATTAAGTGCCAAACTTTTAATATGCAGATATACAATATTTTAAATACGTATTTCAATTGCACTTTGTTTGTATTTATACAGTATTTAGAAGGAGAGGATAGAACTTTTTAAGGATTTTAGTTTTATTTTTGCTTGCTAATATTGTACAATATGCCATTGAATATACCTGATAAGCTTCCGGTTACTGAGATTCTTGAAAAGGAGAATATTTTTTTCATGAAAGAAACTATGGCAATTCATCAGGATATTAGACCTCTGAAGGTGATTATTCTGAATCTGATGCCTTTAAAAATTGCTACAGAAGCTCATATACTTAGATTACTATCAAATACACCTTTACAGGTAGAAATCGTTTTGTTGCATCCTGAAGATCATGTTTCTAAAAATACACCTACTGAACATTTAGATGCTTTTTATAAAACTTTTCCACAAATCAAAGATCAGAACTTTGATGGTTTAATTGTTACTGGTGCACCTATTGAACACCTTGAATTTGAAGAAGTAAATTACTGGAAAGAGTTACAGGTGATAATGGATTGGTCGAAAACTCATGTTACTTCCAGCATGTTTATTTGCTGGGGTGCTCAGGCCGGCTTGTATCATTTCCATGGTGTACCTAAATATAAGTTACCCCGAAAAATGTTTGGGATTTTCGATCATGGCATTAATAATCCGCTTATTCCCTTAATTCGTGGATTTGATGAAATATTTCAGGCACCTCACTCCAGGTATACAGAGATTCGAAGAACTGATATAGAGAATATAGATGATCTTGAAATAGTGTCAGAATCTGATGAGGCAGGAGTTTTTATTGTTGCAGCAAAGTCTGGCAGACAAATATTTGTTACTGGTCATGCAGAATATGATCCAACAACTCTTAAGGAAGAGTATGAAAGAGATGTGAAGAAAGGTATTGATATTGAGGCACCTAAACATTATTTTCAAAGCAAGGAAAATACAAACATGAAAAAGGTTAGGTGGAAGAGTCATGCCAATCTGCTCTTTTCAAATTGGCTGAATTATTATGTATATCAGATGACACCATACAATATTGACGATATAAAATAATTCATTTCCTAATCATTTGTTTCCCGGCAATAGTTTTAATTGATGAAATCCTATATGGTTTTCTTATTTATTACTCTTCTATTTATAATGAGCATTTCATGTATAAAAACTTACTTCTTATGTAAAAACTGAACTTTTATATCATATAGCACGTATACTCGCGGGTAATAACAATTTTTAAGAATGTCACTACTATCAAACTACGGGTCCCGCAGGATAATTATGGATGAAAATATAAAAAGAAATATTTCAATGACTAGGAATAAAACTGTGTCTATTTCTACTATGGAAAACAAAAATAAAACTGAGTGTGATTGGTCAGATTACACAATTCTTATAGCCGAAGACGAGGATACCAACTTTATTTACCTCGAAACTGCACTTGAAAGAACTAAGGTTACTATTTTAAGAGCAAAAAATGGAAAAGAGGCTGTAGAGATGGCCAAAGTAAATCCAATGATAGATCTTATTCTCATGGACATTAAAATGCCCCTAATGAATGGTATTGAAGCCACAAGGAGCATAAAATCTTTCCGCAAAGATGTCACAATTATTGCTCAAACTGCTTTTGCAATGGAAGAAGACAGAAGAAATTGTTCAGCTGTGGGGTGTGATGATTTTCTGGCAAAGCCTATAAGATACGTTGTACTTTGTGAGACTTTGGGCAAATACCTTAAATAATTCTATCTTCTTATTTTTTCTTGTTAGTATATTTACAAGAAAAAAGCAATGAAATTATCTTTAACGACTCCTGCCGTATTATTTTCGGCTATATCATTGTTGTTACTTGCATACACTAACAGATTTCTTACCATTGCCCAGTTAGTAAGAACTCTCCATACAAAGTACAAGGAAAAACGCAGCCACATTATATTTGGTCAAATTAAGAACCTTAGAAAAAGAATTACCTTGATACGTAATATGCAGATATTTGGCATCATAAGTCTTCTGCTCTGCGTCGTATGTATGTTTTTATTGTATGTTGAGTGGAATGCCATTGCAGAAATAATCTTTGGAGCAGCACTTCTATTGCTTATTGCTTCGCTTGCACTTTCAGCATGGGAAATTCAGATATCCGTAAATGCACTGAACCTGCATCTTGGAGATATTGAAGAGTAATTCTGTATTATTTTACTATTGTAAATAATCTGTCATTTGTTGTAATGTGTTTTCCCACAGCATCTCTTGAATTTTAGTCCGCTATCACAAGGACAGGGACTATTTCTGCCAATGCTCATTTTCTTCTTTTCAAGGTTTCTTGAGTTCATCTTCTGATTAAAGATTTTTTCGAGCAGATCATACAGTTTAGGGTGCTTTTTGGCTAACAGCTTTGGACGTTCAAAGAAATACTCACTTGCAACTGCAAAAAATTCTTGTCGATTTGTGCCACCATAAGGATTGATATCGGATTCATTATCGTATATCTCCTCAATTTTTTTATTGATAAGATCTAGCCAGGGAATAACATATTGTTTTTCTAGCAGAAGCGAAGGAATCCCGTCTGTGGAGCCATCCATTTGATCTATAAGGTGCACGAACTCATGAATGGCTGTATTTTTTTTATCAGATTCGTTTTCAAATCCTTTCTGCAAAGCCGATTTTGATAAGATCATCTTTCCGTTCATGTACCCGGTACCAACCATCCCAAGAATCTTTCTATCTTGTCCTGAAGTTTCGAATCTTTCATTAAACATGTCCGGGTAAAGCAGAACCTCATACAGGTTTGTATATTTCCAATCGGGAAATTCAAAGATTGGAATTACAGCACTTGAAGCTACCAGAAGCTTATCATTGATATCAACACTGGTCTCAATTCCTGTAATTCGGCAATTCAGCAGAAATTCCTGCACTTTGTATTCAAACCGGGCTTTTTCTTCCTGTGATAAGGTATTGTAGAAAGTAATTTTTTCTGATAGTATTTTTCTCCATTCTGTTGGAAAGATTGAATTAGGCGTAATCCAGGTATTTTTTTTCCAAAGTTTTCGGAGAAGAATAAAAACAAAAAGCCCCAGGATCAGTGCAGCAACAATTACCATAAGTATGCATCAGTATTTGAATGTCAATATAATCATTAAAATGCATATTTTATTCTGAAATAAAATTTTAACGGCTTAGTGCCGTTTATGCGAATAAGATCTGTATCTGTTGCTTCCACTTCTTCTACTAGAATTTTTTGGCCTTTCTTGGTGCTGCGGTCTATGTGGTTTTTCCTGACTTATTGGGATCTCCTCAACACCATCATCAGGAAAAGGATGTTCCTCTACAACAGTGATACTCTGGTTTATCAACTTCTGAATATCCTTCAAGTAGGCCTTCTCTTCAGTATTACAAAAAGAGAGAGCTATTCCACTGGCTTTTGCACGACCTGTTCTTCCAATTCGGTGGATATAAGTTTCGGGAATGTTAGGCAGATCGTAATTGATTACATGGGATATTTCCTCAACATCGATACCGCGTGCCGCAATGTCTGTAGCGATTAGAATATTTGTATGGCCACTTTTAAAATCACCCAGGGCTCGTTGTCTTGCACTTTGCGATTTGTTGCCATGAATGGCAACAGAGCTGATAGATGCTTTCTTTAGCATCTTAACAACTTTGTCAGCACCGTGTTTTGTCCTTGAAAATATCAATGCAGAATCTACTTGCTCTGTTTTAAGTAAGTGAACCAGTAGATTCAGTTTGTCTTTTTTCTTTACGAAATACACAGACTGCTCCACCTTATCTGCTGTTGCCTGCTCAGGTCTTATAGTTACCTTTTCAGGGTTTCCAAGTATCTTATGAGAGAGCTTGATAATGTCTTGTGGCATGGTGGCTGAAAAGAATAAGGATTGCCTTTGTGTTGGCAATTTAGCAATGATCTTTTGAATGTCGTGGATGAATCCCATATCCAGCATATGATCAGCTTCATCCAGTACAAAATATTCTACGTTCTTTAATGAAATGAAGCCTTGGTTCATCAGGTCAAGCAGTCGGCCAGGTGTTGCAACAAGTATGTCAACACCCTGTCGCAGGGCATTTGTTTGCGGGTTCTGATTAACCCCTCCGAAAATAACGGTATTTCTGATGGTAGTGAATTTTCCATATATTGAAAAACTATCTGCTATTTGAATTGCCAGTTCTCGTGTTGGGGTTATAATGAGAGCCCTGATTTTTCGAGAACCGCTATTCTGTTTCCTGTTTAAATGCAAGTGCTGAAGTATTGGTGCAGCAAATGCGGCTGTTTTGCCTGTCCCGGTTTGGGCACAGCCAAGCAGATCCTTTCCACTTAGTAAAATGGGTATGGATTGTTCCTGTATTGGAGTAGGGTGGGTATAGCCTTCAGCATCAAAAGCTTTCAGTATGATTTCGTGTATTCCTAATTCTTTGAATGTCATGTATTTTGGATAAAGCCCACAAAGGTAGACCGATTGTTTGGATAAACTTGTTTTTTGTTCAAAATCCAATTTGCTATTATCAACTGTCAACTGTCAACTATCCATTTGTAAAAGATATCTTTGCATCGCATGAGTAATTACGATGTTATAGTGATTGGAGCCGGTGCTTCTGGACTTCTGGCAGCAGGAAGAGCGGCAGAGTTGGGTGCCAAAGTGCTGGTTTTGGAAAAAATGAGACAGGAAGGGCGTAAGCTTCTTATTACAGGAAAGGGGAGATGCAATATTACAAACGATGCAAGCATTGCAGAATTCATTAAACATGTGCATCCCAATGGTCGATTTCTCAAAAATGCGTTCTCAAAATTCTTTTCGCAAGACATTCTTGAACTGCTAAGAAAATATGGTGTAGAATCTAATTTAGAGAGAGGTGGACGCTACTTTCCTGTCAGCAATAAATCCTCTGATGTGCTTCAAGCTTTGTTAAAATGGGCAAATGAACTGAAAGTAGAAATACGATGCGGGCATAAACTTGAGAAGCTGCTAATTGAAAATAATATCCTTATTGGCATTCAGACTAATGGAGAAAAGATCATGGCAAGGCAAATTATCCTTGCAACAGGCGGCAAGTCTTATCCGACTACAGGCTCTAATGGAGAAGGACATGAGCTGGCAAGGCAGGCTGGGCATTCAATTGTAAAGCTCAGGCCTTCGCTGGTTCCTTTAGAAACAGAAGGCGATTTGGCGCAAAAAATGCAAGGTCTTACTCTGAAAAATGTAAAAGCAGTGGTATGGGTAAATGATAAAAAGGCCGGAGAAGATTTTGGGGAGATGATATTCACACATTTTGGTATCTCAGGCCCTATCATACTTACCTTAAGCAGAATTGTTGTTGACGAACTGCATAAGAACAGCAAAGTGGAGGTTACAATTGATCTCAAACCAGCCCTTGATGAGCAGAAACTGGATGATCGTTTGTTGCGGGATTTGAATGAACATGGGAAAAAAAAGATAAGCAATATTTTTCGTTATTGGCTACCATCAGCCATGGTTCCTGTTTTTATTGAACTTTTGGGCCTTGATCCTGATAAGGAGTGCCACCAAATTTCAGCCAAAGAGAGAAAACAAATTCGACATTTACTTAAAAACCTTCGTTTCTGTATTATTAACCATCGTTCTTTTAAAGAAGCAATCATTACAGCCGGGGGCATTCCTGTAAGTGAAATATCCTCAAAAACAATGGAATCGAAAATAGTTCAAAGCCTTTATTTTGCTGGAGAAATAATTGATCTCGATGCTGAAACGGGCGGCTACAATTTGCAGATTGCCTGGTCAACCGGCTGGCTGGCAGGAGACTCATGTATGAAGCAAAACTAAACCATTTTTAAGTCGAATGTACTATATAATGATAACTTAATTCCAAAGCTTCCTTCAGTACTAAAATTCTAAGGCTTTATCTTATTTTTCAAAAAATTTATTTTTGCCACATATTGTCCAGGTTCTCCTTGAGTATGAGCTTTCAGCTTTCCAGAAGGAAAAGGAATTACCGAAAAAACAGTTGCTATACTTATAACAACATATTGTAACTTACAGTTTATAAAAAATGCAATTATGATTCATGAATTAATTCTTAAACGGAAAAGTACAGTTCTTTTTTCTTCCCGGAAGATAGACAGAGATATAATTCAGAGACTTTTTGAAGCTGCAAGATGGGCACCTTCGAGCCTGAATCAGCAACCATGGAAGTTTATATATGCTTTGCAAGGTGAAACCTTTTATGACGAGCTATTAGCATGTCTCGTAGAAAAAAATCAAGAATGGGCCAGAAATGCACCTTTGCTCATACTTTCCTTGGCACAGGAAATATCAGACTATAAAGACAGGAAAAACATATATTCCTGGCACGATACAGGTATGGCTTATGCTAACCTCGTATTCCAGGCAACAAGCGAGGGGCTTTCTGTTCATCCTATGGGTGGATTTGATCGAGAAAAGACAAAACTTGTTATCGGTATTCCGGAACGATTTGAACCTGTGGCATTTGCAGCAGTTGGTTATAAATCAGATTTGACAGATTTTCTACCTGAATTATTGAGTAGAGAGAATAGCGAAAGAATCAGAAAACCTATTAAAGAATTTCTTTTTCATGGTCAGTTTGGTAATTTGTCAGAGTTGTAAGATTACTAGTTAATTCAGTCCATGTATACATGCTTTGCATAGTTGATCTCATTTTTCTTCAGGTAGATCTCAAGTAATCTGATTCTTTCAATCAAATTATTGTAATCCTTTTTATCCTGTGGTGTCCACTGAATTTCAGACATAGCAAATATCCTTGGAAAGATCATATATTCAACTTCTTCAGGTGTTTCCATATACTCGGTCCATACATTGCCTTGTACACCAAGTATGTATTTTTCCTGTTCTTCTGATAATTCTTCAGGAACAGGATTGTATGAATAAACTTTCTCAATGGGTAAATATCCACCAATTGCCAGGGGCTCATCCTGATTTTTGCTTTGGTAGTAATCGAAATAACAGTACTCCGTTGGAGTCATAACCACGTAATGACCATGGCTGGCAGCTTCTATTCCGCCTTCGTTTCCACGCCAGGACATAACTGCAGCTGTTGGAGCAAGGCCGCCTTCAAGGATTTCATCCCAGCCTATAATGTTTCTTCCTTTTTCCAATAAGTGTTCTTCTATTTGTTGAATAAAATAACTCTGCAATTTATTTTCATCAGAAATTCCAAGCTCTGCCATTTTACTTTGCACTGTCTCTGACTCTTTCCATTGATCTTTCAATGCTTCGTCTCCACCTATATGAATATATTGCGAAGGAAAAAGATCAATCACTTCATCAAGTACATTTTTAATAAATAAAAAGGTATAATCTTCCACATTATAAATGTATGGAGAGATGCCCCATATGGATCGAATAGCAACAGAATCATTGGTACAACCTAGTTCAGGGTAAGAGGCGATGGCTGCCTGAGAATGCCCGGGTATTTCAATTTCAGGGACAATGGTGATAAAATTTTCAGCAGCATAGGCAACGATCTCACGTATATCTTCCTGGGTATAAAACCCTCCATACCTTTTGCCATCGTATTTCTGTGGTTCATCACTATAATGACCTACCAGGGTTTTATTTCTGAAAGCTCCTATTTCAGTAAGGGCAGGATATTGCTTTATTTCAATTCTCCAGCCCTGATCATCCACAAGGTGCCAGTGAAAAACATTCATTTTAAGAAATGCCAGGTAATCGATGTATTTTTTAATGAACTCTTTTGGCATAAAATGCCTTGAAACATCAAGATGCATTCCTCTCCAAGCAAAACGTGGAAAATCTGAAATTGTCTGGGCAGGGATTACCAAAATTCCTTTTGGCGACTGCAAAATAATTTGTCTTAATGTTTGAATCCCATAAAACAAACCCTGAGGAGTAGATGCATTCAAATCTATACCATCAGCGCTAATATTCAGCTCGTATCCCTCAGCATGAATATCACTTTTTGGATCATAATTAATGAAAATACAATTTTTTACAGACGGTTTTTCTGCAGTGAAGTTTGCAGATATTTGCTCAATATCGTGCTCAATGAATACTTTCTGTAGCAGCATCACCAGATCTTCCAATTTCTCTGAATTGTAAAGAATATGGATTTCATTTTCTGCTTTAAACAATCCTTCCGAATAAATTATTTCTGCAGGGAGGGGTATAATAGCAGGTTTACTATTTCTTACACAGCCTGTCAGAACAGGAAATATTAGCAGAATAAGAAGAGAAGAATATTTAATCATATTTCCTTAGGCTTGTTTACATAAAGATAAAAAAAAGCAGTGAATTCATACGAATAAAACCTCAGTTCGATGTAAGCGTTGTATTTAGTACTTAAAAGACTGTCACTTATAGAGTTGTTTCTAATTTTGGAATGATGGAAGAAGGGAAAACTCGAAAATTTGTTAGGAAGCCCACTTCAATATTCCAATTTTCCATTATTCCATTCTATAATGTTTCAGAAGAATACCAATATAAAAATCAAACTACTTTTCTTATATCGAACTCATGTAAAATTATTCAGTTACTTCAACCCCCTTCCAGAATGCCACATAATTTTTAATTTGCTTAGCAGCATCAGTTGGTTGTGGGTAATACCATGCACTGTCTTTGTTTGTTTTACCATCTACTTCAATATCATAATAAGAGGCAATGCCTTTCCAGAAACAGCTTGTAACTGTTTTACTGTCAGAAAGATACTCTTTATTAACTGAATCAGGCGGGAAATAATAATTTCCCTCAATTGCAATTATACTTTTGCTTTCAGCAATTACTTTGTCATTCCAAATAGCCTTCATAGTCTATGTTTTTTATTTGTTATTTGTTATTCAATTTCCATAATGAATTTACATAATAGTGACGGCTGTCAAAAAAGTTAACAATGATCTTAAAGCCACTTTTTTCAGCCATCTCATTTATCAATTCCAGACTGTATTTTTGTGACATCTCAGTATAAATGCTTTCCCATTTATTGAAATGAAAAGTTGCATCCAGCGACCTGATGTAAACTTCTTGTTTTGAATTGCTTACCAGGTATGATTTTGCTCTTGCTTCATCCGGATCATATACCGGATAATGATCAAATTTTTCGAGATTAAAATCAGCATTCAATTCATTATTTATGCGCTCAAGAAGATTGAGATTGAAGTTTCGTGTATAGCCCTGTTTGTCGTTGTAAGCGTTCAATATTATTGAAGGATCTTTTACCAGATCAAATCCTATAAATAGTTGATCAGCAGTATTCATAACGCCGGCAATTTTTCTAAAAAAATCTATGCTTTCACTGATGGAATAATTCCCTATGTTTGAGCCTAAAAAGAGGATATGCTTTGGGTTTTTATCGAAGCGGTTTATATCTTCCATCATTTCAAAATAATCACCGGCCTTCTCTTCAATATTCAGATTCGGGAAAGTATTACTGAGATTAGCAGTGAGGTAATGAACTGCTTTCTCAGATATGTCGATGGGGATATATTTGAATCGGCTGTTGTTTTCCAACATATATTTAAGGAGGACTTTGGTTTTTGTACCATCTCCGGCACCAAGTTCAATAATATCAAATATATTGTTATCAGGATTGAAATAATTTGAAATCTGCTTCTTATGAATATTAAAAATTTCCAGTTCACAATCAGAAAGATAATATTCTGGCATCTTCATGATTTCCTGAAAGATCTGACTGCCTTTGTCATCATAAAAGTATTTTGATGGAAGATATTTTGGCTTGCTTGACAATCCATCAAATACATCCTTTTCGAGTTGTGTAAGAGTTTCAGTATTCTGCATATCAATTTTTGAAAAGATTGAATTTAATTTCCCTATCAGGGACTATCATACTTACATCTTCTTTATTAGACGTGAGACTTGCAAAAAAATTACAAACCCCATCTACTAAAGTTAGATTAATGAGATACCAAATAAAAATTTGTTCAGTAGATTGATCAAATTCTTCTGAAAACAATATATAAACGCTTTAGTAGCTAGTCTTAATTTCGTTAAACCATATGAAAGTATTTATTCCCCAGGGCAGTAAACCTGTTTCATGATTTTTACCATCCATTTCAATTAGCTGAACAGAAGAACCTAAACCTAAATCAATAAAACCAGAATAAATATTTTGTGATTCACTTGGAGAAACATTCATATCTGCTGTACCGTGATAAAATTGCAACAATGAACTGGCAGCCCATGCCTCAATGGTATTGACCTTTAAATCTGATCTAAGAGCTTCATAGTCCGGACTACTAGAGAAATTCTCAATTAAATCAGTAAGCAATAAACTGGAAACCTTATTTGTTAATTGACTGTTAATATTTGCATTACTGTGACTTCCATCAAAGAGATCTGGAATTCTTGAAGCGTAAGGTTCCTGAAAGAATTTAGTAAGTGGATCATCAAGTGAGCCATATTGTTGATGGGAATAAATATAATATGGAAGGTATAGGGGTGAAGGAAATGTATCAAGATGGAAAATATAGTCTGAAACTTCCATAAGATCATATGCTCCTGCGCCGCAAGAAGTAGCTTCAACTTCAAATTCGCTTGCATGATTTGCTTCGATTTCTTCAAGCGCAGCAAGTGTTGCCCAGCCTCCCTGCGAGTATCCCATAAGAAAATACTTATCGTTGTAGTTTGCTCCTGTAGAATATTTGTCAATAAACTCCTGTGCAGCATACATCATGTCTATAACAGCAGAGTTGGTGGTAGTTTTTACATAGTAAGGATGCAATATATCTTCTGATGATCCAAAACCAATGTAATCAGGAATGAGTATGATATATCCGTTGCCAGCAAGACTTTGCAACATGGCAAACAATGGATTGGTAATGTTGATGCTGGGTGCATTAGCATGAGAGGTGTTTGTTCCATTTTGAAAACTCAGGATCGGAAAATTCTCAGCTGCAACAGGCATACAAATCAGACCAGAAGCTATAATTTCTTTCCCATTGTATGTTGTTTTATATTCAATGCTATATATTTCAACATCGTAATTTGTATTGTTTATCAATTCGATTACTTCAGGGTAATCAGTCATCACTCCATTAAGCAGGTTTTTAATAAATGAGGTTTGTAGAGAATACTTACTTTCGAAATCAACCAGGTAGGTATTTTCAACAATATTGTTTGTATCCTTGGTGCAAGATGAAAGTATCAAAGCTCCAATCACCAAGGCCAATAAATTACTGCTAAGTATTGATTTGAGTTGTATTTTCATGGTTTGAATTTATTAATTACTAATAATATTAGAAATAAAAACTTCATTTAAACAATACTGAAAGAAAAGCTTGATTCCAGTTGATAATGATTCTTAAGAAAATCTCCGTCTCCTTACTTTATTTAACAAAAATTATACCCTATGGTTCTATATTTTGTATAGTATTTATCTCCGGTAATTCTGAGCAAATTTGATCTCTGGTCTGGGAGATCAAATCTGACATATTTGCATCATTAAATTTACTGATACCGATTGGTTCATGTATTATCATTTTTACTTTTCCCGGCCTAAATTTCATTGTGTTGTTAGGCAATACTTTTCTTGTATTAATAAGACTTACAGGCAGAACCGGCAGGTTCAGATCGATGGCAAGCTTAAAAGCTCCTCTTTTAAAGTTTCCGGGAATTCCTGAATCGCTGCGCGTGCCCTCAGGAAATAGAACAACCGAGGTCCCATTGACTAATTTTTTTTTGGCAACGGCCAAACTCTCAACCGCGGCTCTTTTATTTGAACGGTCAAGGAAAATATGACCTACTTTGGCACTACCGAAACCTATACCTGGTATTTTTCTTAATTCTTTTTTCATTACCCACTTAATATCTATTCCCAACCAGCCGTAAACCAAGAAAATATCCAATGCACTTTGGTGATTTGAAACAATGATATAGGATGTTGTTGGATCAATATGTTCCTTTCCTTCAACGCTTACGAACATAGGAATGAGGATTGAATTAAACCTGGACCAGATTACACCTCCATAATAGCTGCCTATACGCTCATTAACAAGGCTTGATAATATAACTGCCAATAATCCGAAAAATATAGTATTTATGAAAAAGAAGGGTATGTAAAATAACCATTTGTAAGGTTGGTACAACAGAATTAGAACTTTTCGTAATACCTGCATTAGAATTTTTTGTTTAGGATGGGTCAAATATAAAACTTCTTCTCTTTTAAATACTACATTTTTTTTGTGTGCTACTTATAGATTCAGAGGAATAATTTAATTTCAAGTGCAACTGGATTAAGGTTATTATAAATTAATCTCATCTTTTTTGCTTGTTTTTCCTTAGTTACTTCATTCGATTTGTACTGGTTTTTATCACCGGATGAAGAAATTCATTGGATTTTTTATTTACTTAAAGTAAGTCAATTATCTTTGAGCCATCAAAAATTGGCTTATGAACAGTTTGAATTACACGAATCAGGATTATAAATTGAAAAAGATCAGTGAAATTGCACAGGAACTCGGTTTGGATGCTGAGTCGATTTTACCACATGGACATTATATAGCAAAAATTCCAATACAAAACCTGAAAGACAGAGCATCTGAACCTGACGGAAATCTGATTCTGGTTACTGCAATGACTCCAACTCCCCAGGGGGAAGGAAAAACAACAACTACTATCGGATTAGGAGATGCCTTACGTGACTTAGGCAATAAAACTACAATCTGTCTTAGAGAACCTTCTTTAGGTCCTTACTTTGGTATTAAAGGAGGAGGTACAGGTGCAGGAAAAGCTCAGATAATGCCGCCAGAAGATATAAACCTTCATTTTGTTGGAGATATGTACTCTGTAAGTAAGTCGAACAACTTACTCTCAGCATTGATTGATAATCATTTGCAGCACGGTAACGAATTGGGAATTGATGCAAGGAGAATAATCTGGCGACGTGTAATTGATTTAAATGACAGGGCTTTACGCGAGATATTTATTGGGCTGGGGGGAGTAAAACATGGGGTTCCAAGGCAGGATGGATTTAATATTACACCGGCCTCAGAAGTTATGGCTATGTTGTGTCTGGCTGAAGACTTTAAGGATCTGGGCGACAGACTTGCACGCACGGTAGTTGGTTTTACTTACAAAGGTGAACCTGTAAAGGTTGAACATATAGGAGCCACGGGAGCAATGCAAATCTTATTAAGAGATACGGTACATCCTAATTTGGTTCAAACAATGGGAGGCACACCTGCATTTGTTCATGGCGGACCTTTCGCTAACATTGCTCAGGGTACCAATAGTGCAATAGCAACACATTTGGCGTTGAAACTTTCAGATTATGTAGTTACCGAAGCTGGTTTTGCAACCGATCTGGGTGCTGAAAAATTCTTTCATATCAAATGCAGAATTGCTGGCTTAAATCCGAATGGTGTTGTAATTGTGGCTACTATAAAAGCAGTAAAACACCATGGAGGAATCAATGAAAAGGGTGGATTAGCAAACCTGATGAAACATATTGAAAACATTCGCTTGTTTAATATAGAGCCTGTTGTAGCGCTGAACAAATTTTCTGATGACACGGATGAAGATTTACAGGCCATTGTGAAATTCTGTGAGAAAAAGGGAGTAAGGGCAGTTGTTGCCAATCATTTTGAGCGCGGTGGCAGCGGTGCTTTGGATTTAGCCAGGGCTGTTATTGAAAGTGTTACTGAGAACCAGGGAAAGAAACTTAAATACCTTTATTCACTGGATATGTCTATCAAAGAAAAGATTGAAATACTGGCACAAAATATATACGGTGCCGATGGTGTTGATTTCGACAGAAGAGCTGAAACAGACATTGATCTGATTAACGATAATGGCTATGGAAACCTTCCGGTGTGTGTAGCAAAAACTCCAAAATCTTTATCAGATAATGCAAAATTACTGGGCAGACCGAAGAATTTCAGAATTACTGTAAATGAAGTAAGAATCTCGGCCGGAGCCGGATTTGTTGTTGTAATTTGTGGTAATATAATGACAATGCCTGGCTTGCCTAAAGTACCAGCTGCATTGAGGATTAAAGTATCTCCGGATGGAAAGGCCTCAGGCTTATCCTAAGCAGACAAGATACATTTTAGTATTCTTGTTTTAACCTTTATTTGGTTAATAACATCCTAATAACTTTTGGGCTTATTCTTAAGTGAGAATAAGTCTTAATTTCTACCTTTTAGGACGAAAATTTACACTTATTTGGTATGTTGAATATTCCGGTTATTACAGTAAAGGAAAAATCTCTTTCAGTTGCCTTCGAGAAAGCATTGGTGGGATTGTATGAGAGAGGAATGCGTTTTAAAACCCAGTACGACAAGGAGGGTGATCCACAAAGCATGGATTGTACATTGAATTTAACGATTGAAGAACCGGAAAGCGAACCCATGATTCATATGGCATTCCCTGGAGGCATTGAAGAATTAAAAGAATATGTGCTTGAATTAAAGGGATTCAAAGATCACTGGGTGAAGAATATGGATGATCCAAAAGATACCCGATGGGAATATACTTACCATGGCAGGTTAGAAAAATATGGTATCTGGATGGAAAAATCTGAAAAGGGTTCGGTTGAGCGCGGTCCTTTCAAGATCAACCAGATAGAATCGGTTATTGATAAGCTTTCTACACAACCTTTTACCAGACAGGCACAAATGATAACATGGATGCCAAATCTCGACACTGAATGTTATGATCCTCCATGTTTGCAATCACTATGGTACAGAATGCCTGAAGATGAAGAAGGTGTTTACTGGTTGAATTGTAACATCAGATTTAGAAGCAATGATGCCTGGGGTGCAAGTTTTATGAATATGTTTGGTTTCATTCAGTTCAATAAAGAAATTATTGCTGCTGAAGTGGCAAAACGAACCGGCAAAACAGTAAAGCTGGGCAGGTTAAACTGGCAGGCTGATTCTTATCATATCTATGGTAAAGATATCCAGCTGGCGAAGGAAATGTTGTTTGACAGATTGCATGAGTTAAGTTTAGAGGAAAGAACATACAATTTCAGCGATGAGTTTATAAGGGAAATGTATAACAGCGCTGAGCCAAGGATTCTTGAGAAAATCAAAGATTACGATTTGAACCATTAATCAGCTTGGTTGTTGTTATTTTGGATTAATAATCGTATCTTTTATACAACGCAATATTTTCGTTTAACTCTTACTTTAATGAAATATTTGATTATTGTTTTATTGTTTGTATCTGCAAGCATACATGCTCAGAAATGCAAGTATTTGGCAAATAAAGTTAGTGGAATGGACGGTACACATCTGATCATTACTGAACCTTTAATCCTTTCAAATAACTTTGATGATGGAACTGTCAAGGTGTGGTCGACCATCTATGGAGATACAGCATTGGTGGTTGCTTTTGTCATTGAGTTGAAAGAAGATGTACTCCTTAATAAGGGTGATAGCATTTTTACCAGGCTTGATAACGATGAAATTGTTGGACTCGAACTGATTCAAAATTCCTCAATTAAAGAGAATGAAAATGGCAAGATTTTAACTGTCTTAACTGAGGCTGATAAATCTGTCATTAAACTTTATCAGAGCCACAAGGTATCAGAATTATTGGTTCGCTCTGGGGATATGGAATTGAAAGGTTCCACTACCAAAAAAGATCAGCCCGTTGCAATTCGAACGATCATTAATTGTGTTGTAAGGTACCTGGAATAAAAATAATTTAAAAAATATCATCTCAAAGGGTTACTTTTTCTGTAAAGCAGGAATAAACGTTTGCGTTTTATGATAAAAGTTAAGTCCAACCAATAATAATTAGCAGAAATTTTTAGTATGCATTAGGCACAACAAATAGTTGTGCCTTTTTTTTTCTAAATAGACAGACTTAAAATAAACGAAAATATTGAGAATGACCTTAGAAAGTGCTATAAATGATATCAGTCATCCAGACATGGTTCCAGAATGAATATTTTAACAAATATAGTTTTTGTTTGTTGCTGTTTTCAGTATAACAAATTTTTGTATTTGAATAATATTTAGATATTTGTTAAAGATAAACTGGTTTGCATGACTATTAAAAATGGTGATTCTCAACAATGGCTTGTTATCGTAAATCCTAATGCAGGAAGGGGCAGAGGATTGAAAGATTGGAGCCTGATCTCATCTCTTCTTCAGAAGCATAATATCTCATTTCATGCTGAATTTACCAATGCAAAGAAGCATGCAATTGAATTAACGGCTGATGGCATAGCTAAGGGCTACAGAAAGATCATTGCTGTTGGAGGAGATGGTACGATAAATGAAGTGGTAAATGGTTGTTTTGAACAAAAAGTTTGTCTGCCAAAATCACTTGCAATTGGAATGATAACAGTGGGTACAGGAAATGATTGGGGGAAAATGTTTGGCATACCTATAGATTATGAAGAATCAATTCGTATTCTGAAAAAGAAGGACACAATTTTGCAGGATACCGGAGTAGTACATTATTTCCTTGGTGAGAAACAAGAAAAAAGGTACTTCATCAATATTGCCGGATTGGGATTTGATGCACTGGTAGTAAGAAGGACAAATGCCCAGAAAGAAAAAGGTATTGGAGGGAAAACACTTTATTTTTGGAATTTACTAACTAGCTTAATTGCATACAAGAACATTTCAGCAAACATTGTTATTGATGGTAAGAAATACGACAATAAACTGTTTACTATGAGTCTGGGTATTGGCAAATACTCAGGAGGAGGAATGATGCAAACACCAAATGCTGTCCCCGATGATGGTCTTTTTGACATAACTGTAATTAATAAGATTAGGAAAGGCGAGGTCATTAGAAACCTTAAAATGCTTTATGATGGTACAATTTTAAACCATCCGAAAATTGATGGATATACAGGAAAAGATGTAATGATTGATGCCGAAAAGCTTGTTCATCTCGAAGCAGATGGAGAATCGCTGGGACACTCACCAATTGAGTTTAAGATAATTCCAAAGAGCATAAATATTGTGCACAACTTGCAAAGCGAATAATTCAATTAACCAAACACCAGGACCTAAATTCACCAAAAATTAAAATAAACACTTTTTAATATGGAAAATTTTGAATTCTACAATCCGGTGAAAATCCTTTTTGGCAAGGGGAGAATAGATGAATTAAGCGATCATATTTCGAAAGAGAAAAAGATACTTATTACCTATGGCGGAGGAAGTATTTTAAAGAACGGTGTTTATAATAAGGTAATTAAGGCTCTCAAAGGATATGATATTGTTGAATTTGGAGGAATAGAACCCAATCCATTGCATGAAACTTGTATGAAAGTAGTTGAAGTAATTAAAAAGGAAGAGATCGATTTTATTCTTGCAGTAGGAGGCGGATCTGTTATTGATGCATCAAAATACATTTCAGCAGCGGTTTATTTTAAAGGCGATCCATGGGATATTCTTGCTAAAAGTGCAGAAATAGAACGTGCTATGCCACTAGGTGTAATTCTTACCCTTCCTGCTACAGGAACAGAAATGAATGCAAACTCTGTAGTGTCAAAGGATTCAACGCAGGAGAAGTTGGCATTTTCAAATAAAAAAGTAATGCCTCAGTTCTCAATTCTCGATCCGGATTTACCGGCTTCATTACCAAAAAAACAGGTTGCCAACGGCATTGTTGATTCATTTGTACATGTCATCGAACAGTATCTTACTTATCCCGCCGATGCACCACTTCAGGATCGTATGGCAGAAGCTATACTGAGCACTTTAATGGAAGAGGGCCCGAAAGTTTATCAGAATCCATCAGATTACAACGCAATGGCCAATTTGATGTGGTGTTCCACCATGGCGCTTAATGGAATAATCTCAAGCGGGGTGCCTGGTGATTGGATGATCCATAATATAGGTCATGAATTGACTGCCTTCCACGGAATTGATCATGCACGTACATTAGCTATAGTATTGCCTGGTGTATGGAAGGTATTCAGGGAAGAAAAGAAAGAAAAACTAATTCAGTATGCAGATAGAGTACTTGGCATTGCATCAGGAACTGAAGAAGAGATAATTGATAAAGCAATACAAAAAACAGCAGACTTCTTTGAATCTTTAGGTATTCAAACCAAATTGAGTGACTATGAGCTTGACAGTACTACTATAGATAAAATTGTAGAAAGGTTTGTATCCCGAGGCTGGAATGGGATTGGTGATCGTCAACTGGGAACCCAGGAGAAGGTGAGGGAGATTCTTGAAACTCAGTTGTAGGGTAGGAGTTAGTAGTTAGAAGTTAGTAGTTAGTAGTTAGGAGTTAGCTTATGGCTTGTATTTTATAATATTTAATGAAATATATTGAAAGAGATATTAACTGGGGAATAATAGGTATTGGAGATGTGTGTGAGAAGAAAAGCGGACCAGCATTCAGCAAAATTGATCACTCTCAACTTCTTGCTGTGATGCGCCGTAATAGAGAGAAAGCAAAAGACTATGCTATGCGGCACAATGTTCCAAAGTACTACGATAATGCTGATATGCTGCTGGAAGATAAGGATATTAATGCCATATACATTGCAACACCTCCGGCATATCATGAAGAATATACTATTGCGGCACTAAAAGCAGGAAAACCAGTTTATGTTGAAAAACCGGTTGCTCTGAATGTAGTTTCATGCAAACGCATGATAGATGCCTCATTGAAATACAATCGGCCTGTTACTGTTGCGCATTATCGCAGGGAACTGCCTTTATTTAAAAAAATAAAGGAACTTTTAGAAGACGGAAGGATAGGTAAGGTCTTGTTTGCAATGATAAATACTTTTCAGACGCCTGAGAATGATCTGGTTGCAAATGTTGGTGAAAACTGGAGAATTGTGCCTGAAGTATCGGGCGGCGGAATATTTTATGACCTGGCTCCGCATCAGCTTGATTTAATGTACTGGTATTTTGGTACTCCTGAAAAAATGAGAGGTAGCTCTGCCAACCAGGGGAAAAACTACAATGCACCAGATCTGACAAGCCTTGAAGTAGTATTTAAAGATAAGGTTTTCCTGAATGGGATGTGGTCATTTGCCATTCATGAAAGCGCTGATACTGAAAAATGCGATATTGTTGGCGAGAAGGGAAAACTGTCCTTTTCATTTTTCAGAAGTCCATTGTTAAAATTATATACCGATAAAGGAATTGAAGAATTCAAATTTCCTTTTCCCGATCATATTCAGCAACCCATGATTGACAAAGTAGTGAAGTATTTCAGAGGCAAAGGAGAAAATCCATGCTCTCTTGAAGATGCATTGGAATCATTGAAAATGATGGAATGCACCCTATAGCAAACTATTACCTTCCAAATTTTATTGAAAACACGAGCCTTGTTCATAGAGAGAATATTAAGCTCTGAGCTATTTTCCTTATTTTTGTATTCTCCGGTGCAATTTTGCCTGTGTATTAGCCAATATGAAAGTCCTTAAAGCCAAGATAAAAAAATCGTCGCCTTTTTATGAAAAGGGTTTGAATCTTAAGGGTAGACCTGTGTGGCTAAGTATAACCGGTTTCAAAGCTTCAGGAACAAACAATTTCAGGATCAATGCCATAAAAGGTATTTCGGGAGGTTTTGCTCAGTATGAAGAAATTTGGCTAAGTAAAGACGATATTCTATTAAAACATATAGAAGATGGCCAGTTGGCTATTGAACTATACAGCAGTGAGGAATTCGAACAGCAGAAATACAATCCTAAATTTTACAACAGGAAACGCTTCGAAATAGTTACTGAAACTGAAAAACAATACATTCAGGCACCTGATTATAAAATGGCCTGCCAGATTGCTGGTGAATTAGGGTTTGTTAATTATAAAATTAAGCAAGTTAAAAAGTTAAGCAAAAATGATATTAACGACAAGTGAGAATTCTTGCACTTTTCAGGTATTAGTTTTTGAATTACAAGCCTTAGCCTGAAAGGCTAAAATATCAACAACCGTGGGTGAAACCCACGGGAGAAGGTCACATAACATAAATGTACCTTCTGCCAGGATAATTCATTGATACCACATTCCATGGTGCCTACTCAAGCAACCATATCCAATGTATCATAAGTCCAAAAATAAGCAAGGGGCCGAAACACTCCCCAACCCCTTGCAGTACCTATTTTTCAGTAGGATAATTGCACATAACGGTTACCCAAATTTGGCAAATTGATATAGTGGTCTAGTTTATTACGCTATGTAAATTGAGTTGTTTAAATCTGTAATCTACGTCTCTGGCTACTTCATCGAAAAGATCATCGTACATTTGATTGGTATATGATCCACCAAGATAGTCTACTAATAATTGCTTATAAAAGGGAATTTTACTCAGATTATTTGTTTGTGCAGGCTCTATTCTTCTTTTATGGTTCTTAAAGCTTGGTTTGATCATCCTTGCTTTTATTGTTCTAATCTCTTCACTGCTCATGGTTGTGGATTTAGATAATATTCAATATAGTTCTTTTATAAAACTGATGTTAATGCATTCAAGTTAAAAAGGTAACCCGCCGTAAGATGTTTTTTTTCAAAAAGCGTTAAAATGTTGATGCAAATAATCTGCAAATAATGATATAATGATATGTTTTTTTAATTTTATTCGAAACTTGGGTTACCTATTTACAACTAAATCATTAAGAAAAGTCAGATGGATTGGAGTTCACTGATTAAAAAAATAAAATCAGGCGACTATAACGAACTGGAGCTTGTTTATAAAAATTACAGGGAGGAGTTCATTAAATGGATTATTAAGTCCTTTAAGTGCTCCAGTGATGATGCCAAAGATGTTTATCAGCAAACGATAATAACTCTTTATGAAAACATTGTAAACGACAAGATTCAAAATTTTAACAGCAGCATAAAGACCTATTTGTTTGCCATAGGGAAGAATAAATTTTTTGCAGAAACAAGAGAAAAGCATAAGTTTCAAATGGAAACAGACGATACAATAAATACAATTCCTGAAGAAATGAATACCAGTATTGAAGACATGAAAAAATTGCAGGGAGTAGAAAAAAGCCTTGAAATACTGGGTAATCCATGTAAGCAGATACTGGAATTGTATTATTACCATAAAAAAAGCATGATTGATATTGCCGGTACGCTTGGATTAAAAAATCCGGAGACGGCAAAAAACATGAAGTATAAATGTTTAAAAAGATTAAGAGTAATTTGTCAGAATGAGGGTGTTTAGAAGAAATAGTAGAAAAAACATGAGCAAGGAAGATATAAATATCGATCTGATAGAGCAGTATCTTGCAGGCAGTAGTTCCAAGAAAGAGAAGCAGGACGTGGAGGAACGCATGCAAAACGATGCCTCTTTTAAATCCCTTTTTGAGGAAATAAGAAAGGTGATAAAGGGAGTGGAATTAGCTGCACGCAATGAACTGTTTAATAAGCTGAAGGAGACGGAAAAAGGATTGCCGGAAATTACAATAGATAAAAAGCCTAAAGTTTTACGAATAAGGAAATTTAAGTATGCAATTGCTGTTGCAGCTACCATTGCATTGATTGTAGGAAGTGTTTATACTCTTTTGATTTCCCGCCACGATGATGGGAAAAATGACTATCTAACGAATTATTATGCTCCCTACCCAAATATTATTCATCCCGTTCAGCGTGCTGAAGATACGCTAATGACAGATGAAGAGCTGGCTTATTACTATTATGAAAGCGAACAATATGAAGAGGCCCTGGAATTATTTCTGACATTTCAGGAAGACTCTATTAACTTAGAAAGCACACTTTTTTACCTGGCAAATATTTACATGGCCCTGGGAAATTATGAGGAAGCTATTGAAAATTTTAATAACTTGCTTAACGATTCGATTGTATTTGAGAATCAGACCCGATGGTATCTGAGTCTGTGTTATTTGGAAAGTGAAAATTTTGATAGCGCAGAGAAGCAATTGAAGCAGATTACCGAATCTGAAAACTCATACAATGAGAAGGCGGTGGAGTTGCTGGATAAGGTAAGAAAGAAGCAGAAATAGTAATCAATGACCCTATCATATTAAGTATTAACCTAAATTCAAAACACTATGGCAATAGAAAAAAAGGAACCTACACCAGTTAAGCCACCTGTTTATTTATCATTGTCGTTGTCATTCGCAGGGCTAGCTATAATCATTTATGTTATCTATGTTGTTTTTATTTGCGGCTGTGCTTGTGTCTGAGAGAGTATAATTTATTATTTTCTTATTTTAGCTGCAATTATAGTAAGCAGGAATAAAATTGCTGTGATTATAATGTAGATTGAAATGCGATAATTATTGGGTTTTGTAGAAGAGTTAATAATTCCATAATTAATAAATGCAGCCCAATACTTAGGATGTGCTGTATATTCATCCGCTTTCGATAAATAAATCCTTTTTGATTCTGCAAGAGATAAGTTTATATTATTTGAAGTTGAGAGTTGTTTATAAAATTGCATCATAAGGGTTGAAGTACTTTGATCTTCGGTCTTCCATAAACTTAAGATAAGGGACTTGCAACCAGCATAAGCAAATCCCCATCCCATGCTTAATAAACCTTCACCTGGATTGTCTTTCCCCAAACCGGTTTCACAAGCACTTAACACAGCAAGTTTAGAATTCAGTTTTAAGGGGAATAGATCGTAATTGTATAATTTGCCATCTTCCATACTATCCGCAACACTATTGAATTTAAGGTAAGTATTGTAATTGTTCAGGGAATCGTAAATTCCATGTACTGCGAGGTGAATAGCATCATAATCATAACAAAACTTTCGGAAAGCAGATTCAGTTGCCTGTATACCATTTAGATATTTCCCTTTGTAATATTTAGAAATACCTTTAAGTTCTTTCTCAGTACCTGCAAGTAAATTTTGCTTAAGATAATTCGTTTCCGAACTATCTGAAATAAGATCATTACCGTAATAACTTAAAGCAAGCACATTTCTAATCTTTTTACTTCTGCCTTTTTGTTGGTGATAAGCAAGGATATTTGAAGAAAAAGAATAAGCAATTTCATACTTATTTATCAAGTAGTCCAGATTTTTATAATTGACTTCTTCATGGTCAGGCAGGGCGGTAATTAGGGCTTCAAAAGGTAAATATGCAAGCAAACCGTCTGGAATGATTCTAATTGAAGCACGTTCATTCCCATTTTTGACTATCTGATTTTCAATTATGGGAGCAATAAGTATTTGATATAAAAAATATGCTTCCTTAGTAAAATTTGAAAAATCCTGAATCATCGATGCATATTTTGTATTGAATATTCTATTCAGAGTCCGAATACTTTTCTCAACAGATGCAATGTCAATTCTATAACATATTCTTTGATTTAAATCAAACCCTATGGCATATATAGAGTTTTCCCCCCAGAAAAACTCGAGAAAGCTTGTATTTGGAGAATAAGAAATAAGGGATTCTATATCAATATTTTCAAAATTATAATTCAGCCTGTAGTATGATGGGTAGTATTCTCTGATATATTCCTGCAACTTTTCCGATTCCCTAAACTCATCAAACAGGATTAAATTCAGTGAATCAATCGCTGAAGATTTCCCTATTGATTCAACTTCAGATATCCTTTGATTCAAATTTCTAATCTTATATTGAAATTTCTTTTGTAAGATATAGATACTATCAGAAATAGGGGAACTTGACATTTCTTCCATAGAATGAATATTATCTAGAAGTATCCTTGCCCGGTTTTTTTCCATAAAATGATATACCTGATTAAAATATTTACTGTCATTAGTTATTTCATACAATATATAGGCAGTATTTATAGCATTTTCGTAAATGTTTTGAATAGTGCTTGCATATCTTAATTTTGAATCTTCCTGTTCGAGATGATTTCTCGATTTATCAATAAGAGAATCACATAGTAGATATAAATTCATTGAAAGATTTATGTATTCCAAACTATCTATATTTTTATTTGAATCTGAATTTAAATACAATTTAGCCATATGATTTAGCGCAGATATTAAAAAGTAGTTATCTCCAAAGTTCTTTCTTAATGGCAATGAAAACTCATTTGAAAATCTAAAGTTATCGCAGCCCGATTCAATAGATTTTTTTAGATAATGTAGGGATGAATCATTATTTCCTATTTCCAAATAATATGTTCCAATATCCAGATAGGCTTTGGAGGTTTTTTCATGATTTTCTGAATATATATTTTTTCTAATTTGAAGACATTTCATTAGACATTGTAATGCATGGTCAAATTCTCCAATTTTTTGATAACCAGATGATAAATTGTTATATGAATCGGAAAGGCCAGAAGAATCATGCTTCGAGGAATTATACATATTAATAGCGAACTCACAATTAGAAATACTTTTTGATATAGAGTCAGTTTCTAAATAACAAAGACCAATTGTATTGTAGTAACTAGCCAGATAATCATTTGGAACTAATGAATTAGAAATATTCAATTCGATGCTCTTCTTAGAATGATTAATAGCTTTTATATACTCTCCTTGATAATAGTATATGATTGCTAAAAAAGAATTTCCAAACTCTTCATAATACTTAAATTCTGGATCACCTATTTCAATGGTTTGCAGAAGTTTAAGAGTAAAGGATTTTGCCTTATTTAACTCGCCAATAGTATTGTTTGTAACAGCAAGATTATAAAGACATAAAATATAGGTTTCTTCATTTTCTAATTTATTATTTTCCAAAATTTTCATAGCTGAAAAATAATTGTCTATTGCACTATATGGATCCATGATGCTCCAGCTATATAAATACCCAATTAATAAATAGATTTCAGCTACTTTTATACTATTATTCCCATATACATCTTGCATAATCTTCAGACTATGCTCATAAGCTTTTAGAGATTCATCATACATGCCGGCATTCGAATGGTAATTGCCTTTGGATCGGTATATTTCTGCCCACAAAAATTTATCATCGGAAAGATGAATTTCAGCCAGATTTTCTGCTTTATCTATGAATTGTTTTGCAGATACTTTATCCCCAAGAATCATATTGCTCCATGCCAAACGATTAAGCGTATGGATTAATTCAGCTTGTGAACCTTCACTCTCAAACTGTACAGCAGCTTTTTCATAATAAGGATTGGCAAGGCTTAGCTTTCGAAGTGCATACAATGAATCCGCAAGATAATAGGAAGAATTACGTAGACATAATTCTCTATAGTCGGTTGGAGGTTTTAACTTAGAGATACTATCAATTGAATTGCTGCTAATGGACGTATCTGTCTGTTCAGTTTCTGATTGCTTGCAACTAGAATTGAATAATAAAAAAAGCAATAAAATTGGAAAAAGCAGAATGTTTGCCTTTGTTGAGCTCATGTTACAGGGTTTGTCACTCAAAATTAATCCATAATCTGAAAGCTTCCTAAGTTTATTGTCAGATTTACTGTATCTAAAAAGCCTTATTTCCATCGTCATTGCTGACATTCAAAAATCCAGCAACCAGTAACAACTATCAATTCCACAACATAGCACCAACATATTTCCAAATCTTTATACATTTGTGCTTAGAGATACTAATTGAAATGCAATTGCAATGAAAAGAGCTATGCTATTTACTGTTTTTTGTTTATCCTGTTTTATTTTAAATGCTCAACCCTCAGGCGGACCCTATGGCCCGGTAAACCAGAAATATGTGTTGCCTGATATAGATGGAAAAATATACTATGTAGCCCCTGATGGAAGACCTGAGCAATCGGGTGTAACTATTGAATTGCCTACAAGTATTGAGAATGCTATGAAGAAAGTAGTGAGTGGTGATGCGATTGTTTTTCGTGGTGGAGTGTACCGTACCGGTAATTTAATTCTGAACCAGAGTATTATTATGCAGCCTTATGAATCCGAGCAAGTTGTGCTCAAGGGGACAATGGTGGCAGATGAATGGCAGGACCTGGGCCATGGTATCTGGGTGACATCCTGGGATAAGTTATTTCCGATGAAGCCTGAAACTTGGTGGAAGATAGAAAGGGAAGGGATGAAGACCCCGCTTCATAGATTTAATAACGACATGGTATTTGTTGATGGAGAATTTTTACAATCTGCAGGATGGGAGGGGGAGGTGGATGAAAATTCTTTTTATATTGATTATGAAAATAAGAAGATATATATTGGCATTGATCCCTCTGATAAATTGGTTGAAATTACAGCTTATGATCTTGCGTTGCATCGAATTACAGATAATGTCAATGGTTTAAAGTCTGATGGGAAAGGACCATTCATTAAAGGATTAACTTTCACTCAGTATGCTTACCGTGCCATTGAAATTGAGGGTACAGATCCGGAGGGTATTTCGAATGAAAAAGATCATGGAAAGGAGGTTGTCGGCACGAGACTGGAACATTGTGAAATATCCTGGTGCTCAAGAGTAGCAGCATATCTGAGAGGCGATAATCTCACTGTCAGTCATTGTAAGATTGCCAATACAAGTACGGAAGGCCTTTTCATTCTCAGCTCTAGTGATGTGCTCCTTGAAAAAAATGTTTTTGCAAGGAATAACATTGAACGAATAACTGGTTATTATCCGGCAGCTGTGAAGATCTTCAATCAGTGTTACCGTGTTACCTGCAATGACAACCTGGTTATTGATCATCCATATTCGAATGGTATTTGGTATGATGTTGGGAATGTGGATGGTGTTTTTACCAACAACTGGTTAGAAGACATTGGTATTGTAAACAGTGAATTTAAGAGTGATTCACCCTGGCCAAGCGATAACGCTTTCTTTTTTGAAATATCCAAAGGAGCAATCTGTGCAGGGAATGTATTTGTTGACTGTGATCATGGGATTTTCATATTAAACAGCTCAGATGTTAAGGTTTACAACAATACCTTCGTAAATAGTACTGCGGTTATTGGAAGGACTGAAAGAGTAGCCGAGGGAGATCTATTTGGCTGGCACGCAAGCACTGGTCCCGGAATTGATGAAAGGGACGGTCATGAATTTGTTAACAATCTGCTTACCGGAAATGCAAATTATAAAAGACCGCTATTGTTTATCTGGCAAAGAGATTTTTTATGTGATCAACTCCCGGATCCAATGATGAAAGCACTTGATCATAATGTTTATATGAGAACCTCTCACCTGGATGACATTCCACTTATCTTGTGGAGTCCGGCAAAAAATGAAAAATGTCAGATTGGCTTTAATTCATTGGATGAGATCAGTAAAGCATATTCTAACTTCTCTGTCAATAGTTTGTACTTTAATAATAATGAACCTTTATTTAAAAGTCGGGAGTTAGGCAATTTCACATTGCTTCCGGAATTTCCGGGATTGAAAGCCGCAACAAAACTTCCTGCAGATATAATGATACTTATTGGCAATGATAGTAATAGTGAAAAATACATTGGAGCTTATGCCCTGCCTAACTAATTATACTTTTTGAGAGCAATTAGTTTTAGATTTTCCCGTTAATCCATACATACTATTATTCACAATAAATTTCAATCGATATGCGAAAAATAAATTTTTTATTCTTAAGTGCAATAATGATGTTTGCATGTGAAAAATCTAATGATGATGCGAAGACACCAAATATTACTTTAAAAATCATTGATATAGAAACCTGGTCGGCAGAGAATCCAAATTGTGATCCTGTTTCTGGTGCTGTGGTGGAAATTTATGATATGTCAACAAATAGAATACCTGAGCCGGATGGTGAAGTACCTGGGCCGGATTTTGAATTATCAACAGATGAAAACGGTAAGGTTACATTTTATGGTGGGGAAAATGTGATTTATGGAATACTTGTTGAGAATGAGAATTTAACTAACCTCATGAATCCGGAGACAATAAATAATCGCACAGTGGGATACAGTGCGATAAATGTCTTTCAAGTTGAGGATGCAGAAATGAGAAACGGACTATTAACAATTGTTAATCAGCCATATTATCTTGAATCAAATGGAGATACAATTTTTACTCAACCCCATGCACAACCCGGGGATCCCCAAATTGAAGATGACAATTACGATGGTGTAATTGATTCATATGACAAACTTTCCCGGACCAATATTAAAGGATTAGGTGAACATACTATTTACGTGGGAGATAGGAACAGGGTTATCCGGTAATTGCTTCTTAAGTTGAATTTCAGAGCCAAAATGTTAAGAAATGCTAATTTTTACAATTAGCATTTTGTTTTTAAATTTATTCTTCATTACTTTGAAGTGCAAAGTACTTTTAATATGAAAAAAGATTCTTCATTACAACAATTGAATGAGATACGGGCCATGATGGAACGTTCTTCTCGTTTTATCTCACTTAGCGGTTTGTCGGGAATTTCTGCCGGTATTATTGCTCTGATAGGTTCTGCCTTTATTTTCTTCTACCTCAATTTTGATACACGATATTTCAATATCGATAAGTATTTTCAGGAGGGATTGTACCATTTTGGATTCAATGATGCCATGATCATATTGATCACTGCAACTGTTGTACTCGCTTCTGCACTTGGCTTTGCCATTTTCTTTACAACCAGAAAAGCCAGGAAAAAAGGACTAAGTGTCTGGACTCGAACAACAAAATTACTTTTGTACAATGTTGCAATACCCCTGGTATCAGGAGGTATATTTTGTTTTATTTTATTGTATTACAGACTCATTTTCTTAATTGCTCCAGCTACTTTGATTTTTTATGGATTGGCATTATTAAATGGTAGCAAATACACTTTGCCTGAAATACAATGGTTAGGAATTTCAGAAATATTATTAGGATTGGTCGCTTGCTTATTCCCTGGCTATGGATTGTTTTTCTGGGCCATTGGTTTTGGTGTATTGCATATAGTATACGGTGCGGTAATGTATAGAAAGTACGAGACCAGTACAATCAAACAATAGCTTTGTGAAAAACATAATTGGCAAATTACATAAAGTGTTCGAAAGCAGGATCAGGCTGGGTATTATGTCAGTTCTCATGGTGAATGATTGGGTAGATTTCAATGCTCTTAAAGAATATCTTGAAATAACTGACGGAAACCTGGCCAGTCATCTAACAAATTTGGAAAAGAATAAGATGATAGAAATCAAAAAACAATTTGTAGGACGCAAACCGAATACCAGGTATAAGGCTACTGTTGCCGGAAAGAAAATGTTCAGGGAGCATCTTGATTATCTGAGTAAATTCATTGACAGTCAGAATATGTAAATTTTTTTGAATTTATACTTTGAAATGCAAAGTACTTTTAAAATATAATTTATGAAAGTAAAAATGATATTGCCAACACTTACAGAAGCTGGAAGCCCCTTCTGGCGACCGATTAAATATTCACTGTTTCCACCACTTGGATTGGCAACCCTGGCTGGCTATTTTTCAGACTCTGATGATATATCAATAGTTGATGAACATGTTGAAATATTAACTACCAATGATTCTCCAGATCTGGTAATT
>CAYWBC010000011.1:2938-71366 GCA_964456285.1 uncultured Bacteroidales bacterium | reverse complement strand
AATTAAGGAAGCTTTGTCTATTATTAACTCTAAATGATTTTGTAGTTTTTATATTCCATAGGTCTTTTACCTGTCAATTTTTCAACAACTCTTTTAAATTTATCTTTCAGCGATAGAGCATTCAATGATAAATCATAGTCAAATTTCCAATTTTTTCTCCTTATCCTGGAATTCATTACAACCGGATGATTCCCTTCAAATTTTGTTAGTGCATCTATTTTGGAATAATCAAATTCGTCTGCTTTTGCAATATTTTTATTTACCCAAGAATCATCATGCCATAACTTATGGAAACTTACATGCTTGTCCTGCATTACCCGCGGATCGCGTACCCAACCATAATGATATATATATGCTTCAATGGGTTTAACTCCAAGCTTGATATTCTCACCTTTTCTAAATCCTTGTGCATCACGATAGGAATAAATGGATTTATTATTTCTGATTACCCGGATTTCATTCCGGTACCAGCTGTATGACTCCCCAACATAATCATATGAACCATAAAAATGCTGATATTTAAATAGCAGACCATCTACATTCTTATCATTAAGGTATTTTTCCATGCTGGATTTAATGGTATCCAGGTATTTTTCGTGAACCACCTCATCTCCCTGGATATAAAAACACCAGTCAGAATCTTCAGGAATGGCTTTGAAAGCCTTATTCGTTTCATCTGCTAACACTGCGCCTCCCTCCCTTAAATTCTCAGCCCAGACTGTTTCGATAATCTTAATTTTCTGCTTATCAATATTTTGGATCAAACTGAGTGTATTATCTTCTGATTTTCCAACGGCTACAACAAAATCGTCACAAATCGGAAGGATAGAAGTTATTGCTTCAACAACAGGGTAATCATAATTTACTGCATTTCTAATAAAGGTAAAACCTGTAACTTTCATGTTAGGGAATAAATGTAAGACCCTTACAAAAATAGGAAAAACAAGATTAGAAAATAGTAGTAATAATGGGGTATTTATTCAGAAATTAATGAAGTGAGTCTTCTTTGATAGATGTTTGTATGGAATGGATAGACATTTTTCAAACTATAACTTGTGGAAATTGCTAAGCCGCTATGTTTTCAAACACTTCATGAATTACATCAGCATGTGTATGGTAAAAGTTTTCCTTCAACCATCTGCGTAACATAATTATTTCGTATGATTTTAACCATTTGAAAGATTTTACTATCTCTTTGCGAAACATTTCCTTATCATGACTTAATTGTTTCAGAATAATTTTTTGATGATCAAGCATTGTTGTCATAGGGTCTTGTGTTTTAACGTATTAAAAAATTATAACTTCAAAATTTCTTCTCCTTTCCATCAGATTTTTAACATTGAAATCCGATCTTGTGTACACAATATACATACTCTATATTATTAAAAACTGATATTTAGATGAATTGTTTTGTTTTGTTGATTAATCCTTCACTTTTTAACATTTTTTTTAATTTTGAACTTCCCAAATACGAAATATTAAGCAATTAGAACATAATCTATCATCAGGGCAATATCAAGAATATCAATTCCACATTTTTTCAGATAAACCATGTCATTTTGAAAAGCTTCACGAAACCATACACGATCATAATTGGATAATTGCACAGCTTGTCGATAAGATTCAAGTGCCATATCCATTTTGCCAGCTGCCCAATAACAATGTCCGATATTCAGATAGTCATTTTTTAAAGCCTTAACATCAATAATCTTCTGAAAATATTTTATCGCTGTATCATATTTTCCCAGAACAAAGGAGCACCACCCTATTGGTCTGTATACTTTGTTGTTGTCAGGTTTTTCATATTCTACCCGATAATAAAATTTTAGGGCTTCTTCATAATTCTCAATATCAATATTCAATTGCCCCAGGTAAGCGAGATTGTTCAAGTCATTTGGTTCGGCTTCAAGAATCTGTTTGTAGTAATCAATAGCCTTTTTGATATCTCCGGTTTTCCTATAGCAAAATCCCAATTTCTTTTGCAACCAGATTTTGTTTTTATCAAATAGCTCAGCCTGCTTGTACAATTCAATAGCCTTGTTGTAATTCCTCATTTTTTGATAACAAAAACCCATTTTCTCCAGCAACTCAAAACTGCTTTCTTTTTTATTCAGACTCTCGAAAAGATAAATGACATGGTTATATTGATCTGTTGCAAAATAAAATTCAGCTATATTCTTAATTATCTTTTGATCGTCAAAGATTAATTTCAATACTTCTGAATTTAGAACATCAGCTTCAATCTTAAAAATATCCTTAAACTCAGTTCTATCAGGATAAAGTTTGAAGAACCTGTAGAGATCTTGCAGATATTGCGTATTTACAATCTTATTTTTTGATTCAGTCTTCAACTTAAATTCATCTTCATTCATTTCATTCATGGCCTTTAACTCCATGTTAAACAGATCAAACATCATCTTTCGCTGTTCGGCAGGCATGAATTGAATGTTCAGACAAAAAGAGAATTTATCGGAATCACACATTACAGAAGATTCTTCAAATCCCTCAACAAAAGTTGGTATATCTAATTCCTCCTCTAAACCATTAAAAGCTTTGCTTACTATTCCATTTTCACCTTCAAATGGAAGAAACCAATTTGCCATCTCCTGAAAAAAATCAAAATGTTTTAGATTGGCAAAGGCTCCCATAAAAACATCAGCCCCTTCTATCTGCATTTTAGAAAATTGCTCCAGTTTTTGGTAGACATCAGGAGCATCTTTAAAGAAACTCTCCCACTCAGGGTTTTTTTCTTCAAAATTTTCCTTTTCTAAAATGTCTTTTAGGTTTAATTTATCCTCCAATTCCGAGCGGATTTTCATTACCTCGGGAACAATTTCATCCTGAATTTTCTTTGTAATCCTTTCTGTGTCACTTGCCCTGATAAATTGTATCAAGACTGCTAAGAACCTTTCCGTAAGCAATTTATCGTCAGAAATAGACTGCAAACGATTCATTATGTCTTTGTAGAGTGGTATTCTTTTGTCATATATTAACATGCTGGTAAAAATCCCAATGATTGCTCTTTGCCGTATTCTGAAATCATGATTCGACATGAGATCGAAAAGAAGGTAAATTTTTTCCCTGTCAAAATGGCGCATTTGAGAAATGGTAACAGCACTTATCATTAATGCTTTAACACTCCAGTTAATATTCTTATGATCAATCAACTGATTCAAAAACTTCTTCTCAGAAGACTTGTATTGGTTTTTCAACCAGAAATAATAAAACAATTTATTGCTGATTCGGGCTTTATTTTCCGCATTCTCAATCTCAAAGGATTTCAGATCAACTCCCTCTTTACTTAAATCGGTTTGCCTGGACAATTCATTCAGTATTTTCGTTGAATCTGTATTTACTTCCTTTTCAATATATTCTGATTGACTGATATAATCATTCCTGTTAAAGACATTATTGTCTTTAAGCCACAAACCCTCTAAATCATCTGATAATTCAAAAAGCGATTGCTGAAGCTTGTTGTGAATTCGTTCGCGCTCCGGATCAGGAGCAAGTTCAAATGAATACTTTAGCATGCTATGATAAGTGTCCACTATTGAATTGAACTTGCTATGAAGATCAGATGATTGAATATTTACCTTTAAATCTTCAATAATCTTAATCGCATCAAGCAGTCGATTATCAACAATTGCCAGGGAAATATCCTTCTTCTTTTTTTGTATCTGTGAATAGGTCATCAGATAATATTTTTATTATTGAGTGACTCTAGATCAAAAACCCTGCTAAACTATTTCGACTAATTTTTTGTCAGGTTGAAGTGGGTTATGGATTATACCTGAAAAGGATTTATTTCTCAAATAAGACTATCAAATACAACAAGCTTATACCGACCAGGAGAGCAGCAAATTGTATAATTGATCTTTTTGGAGTTTTCTCTTTATGAAGCTCAGGGATAAGATCTGCAGAAGCAAGATAAATAAATCCTCCGGCTGCAAATGGAAGCACTGCTTTGGACAATATATCACCTGCCTGATTAAAGATCAGTATTGTAATAGCCCCAAAGAAAGCTGAACATGCTGAAAGAAAATTAAACAGGAGAGCCTTACGAGGTGTATAACCCGCATGGACCAATACCCCAAAATCACCTATTTCCTGAGGCAGCTCATGCAGAAGAACAGTAAGGGTAGTAACAATACCTATCTCTGTGCTATATAGAAAAGCAGATGCAATTAGCAATCCGTCAAGGAAATTGTGGAAGATATCTGCAATAAGATTAATAGGACCAAAAGGTTTGATTTTCTTATCTAAAAATGCAGTAGAATGATCATGATGCCAGTGAAGAAATCGCTCCAATACAAAGAACAGGATGAAGCCAAGCAAGAGAAGAAAGGAAGGAATTTGTGCATTGCTGTATGATTCAAAAGATTCTGGAAGCAAATGAAAAAATGCACCTCCCAAAAGGCCACCTGTTGAAAGTCCTATTAATACCAGTTGAATTCGTTTCAGCTTTTCCTGTTTTAGTGACAGGAAAAAAACACCTACTAAGGATATTAAGCTGATCAGAGAAACGCTCAGTAAAGTTTCAACCCAAATCTTCATCACTGTTCTTAATTATTGAGGTGCAAATATAGAGTTTAAAAACTGCCAGTCCAACCGGGATAGTCAATCAAAATACCATAAGAATTAAGTAAGATATATTCCGGCTAACTTTCTGACTTCTTCCTTCATCATCTTCTTTAATTCAATTGGCGATCTGACAACAACTTGTTCTCCGAAAGAAAGCAGCCAAAATGCAATTGGATGAAATGCTTCAACAGCAAAACTCATCACAACTCCATTTTGTTCAGGAATTTCATCAATATAACCAAAATAATATTTCGATGATTCCAATAACTTAAGGATGGATTTATTACACCATACCTTTACTTCAAATAAATCAGCAATTTTCCAGTATTCCTCAAAATACTTATTTAAATCCCCCCTGTCCCTTTCTGTTGAATCTTCATCTATCACATCCAATTCAAGTATCCTGTCCAATCTAAAATCACGCATTTCATTCCTCATCTTACAAAAACCAATGAGGTGCCATGCATTTCCATAGAACACCAACCCCAAAGGATCTATAACTCGCCCGCAAGTTTTCTCATCTGAGTGAATGGCGTGGTAAGAGATGGATATGCATTTTCTATTGGCAAGGGCTTGCTGAATAGCTATGAGAAAACTATTTGGATATGCTTTGCTATCTGATTGAGTCTGATAAAAAACTTCAACCTGTGAATTTAACTGGTTCACATATTCTTTGTCCTTTTCAGGTAAAACTGCCCTGATTTTATCAATTGCATTCACATAATTTTGTCGAACAGAAGAATCCGTCAATTTCTCAACAAGTTTATATGCAATCAATAATGCTCCTGCTTCATCCCTCGAAAACATTATCGGTGGAAGATGATATCCATCTACCAGAAAATATCCTTTACCTGTTTCGGCTCCAATGGGTACGCCTGCTTCATCCAGAGCGCGCAGATCACGATAAACGGTACGCTGACTGATCTCAAATCGGTCTGCTATTTCAGATGCAGTTAGCCATCTCTTGGTTTGTAGTTGGATTAATATTGCTGTTAAACGGTCAATTCGGTTCATGATTAAATTTTAATCAAAATGTAGTTTCAAAATATACAAAATCTGAAAATAGAATGCCTAGAAAAATGTTTCTTTCTTATATAAAATTCTTATTATTTTAAGATATTAAGGTCTTTAATTAATTATTGCTAATTTTACTTTTGGAATATACCATCAATGACTTAAATAGAATACAACGTGGAACTGGCAGCACAACTCGAAAATTGGTTTCAGAAGATTAAAAAGGCGGCAATTGCTCTATCGGGTGGAATAGATTCATCATTGGTAGCTTATGCAGCAAGAAAACAACTTGGCAAAGAGAGCGTAATTGCTATTATTTCAGCCTCTGCCAGTGTAAAGCAAAGAGAATTAACAGATGCCCGAAATTTCTGCAACAGGTTTGATATTCCTCTTCATGAAATTGATGCACGTGAAATAGATGATTCAAATTATCGTGAAAATCCAATAAACAGGTGCTTCTTTTGTAAATCGGCTCTCTATAGTGAGATGGAAAAAACAATTGCCTCCAACTATCCGGATTTTATAGTCCTGAATGGAAATAATTTTAGTGATTTTGGTGATTTTCGTCCCGGATTAAAGGCAGCAGAAGAACATAAAGTCTACAGTCCGCTTGCAGAATGTAAATTTACAAAAGACGATATTCGTACAGTTGCCAGGTATTACGAATTGCCCAACTGGGATAAACCAGCCAGTCCCTGCTTAAGCAGCAGGTTTCCCTATGGTGAAGAAATTTCTATTGATAAGCTCAGAATGGTTGAGAAAGCCGAAGATATTCTGAACGATTTTGGCTTTGACAATGTTCGTGTTCGATTTATTGAAAATAGTGCCAGAATAGAAGTTCCGCCACATCAACTCGCTGTATTGGAAAAAACCATTAAGCAAATAGCACCTTCAATCTTATCATTTGGTTTTGACAACTGCGAAATTGATGAGGAAGGATTTGTTTCCGGTAAACTAAATAGACAAATCTCATCTTCCACTGAATAGTATTCACTAACTAATCTGTCTCTTTTAAACTTCAATATTAAAATATTTCCTTAGTAGCAAACCGGCTCCAAAACTCAGAAGAGCAACTCCCATACTTAAAGATACCATTTCAGAAAACCGTCTTGAAAACTTTTCTCCTTTAACTACCGAATAATAATAGTTAAATGCAGCAATCACTAAAATAGCCAGAAACAAAGTTAAACATAAGGACAGATAAATATTTTGCAATAAGAGAAACGGCATAATCAACACAATTACAGTAAACAAGTAGGCAATACCCGTATAAACTGATGCTTTTACAGCATGTTTACCAGTGTCTTCTGATTTTGTTGATAAGTACTCAGATGCTGCCATGGAAAAAGCTGCAGCAATGCCTGTAATTGATCCTGTTAATGCAATAAGCGAAGGATTTTGAAGTGCAAATGTAAGTCCTGCCAGCGCACCTGTTAATTCTACTAATGCATCATTTAGTCCCAAAACCACTGATCCCATATAGTTGAGTTTATCTTCATTTAGCAAGTCTATCAACTGATGTTCATGTTTTTCTTCGTCTGCAATAATTGCCGGAATTTCAGGAATTTCTGAGAGCTGGCTGTAAATCACCTGGTCATCGGCTTCATTTTTTTCCATCAGCTTAAAACTAAAGGTTGGGCCAAGAAATAAGGAGAAAAGGGTGTATTTGAATATTTGAAATCTATTAGGAGAAACTGATTTTCCTGTTAATGATTTATATGTTTCGTAGTGTTTACGCTCCTCATTTGCAATCTGTCTCAAAATATCCCTGTTGCCTTTGTCTTTCTGCAAATTAGCAAGCTTATCATAAATAATACTTCCTGTTATCTCCTGTATTTGAAAACGCAGAAGAAGTTTGAGTTGATTTTTTGAGATATTCATAATATTAATTTATTGTCGATTCCTTAAAAGAGTAATTATGTTTGTAAATCTAAAGACATTCAATAAATTTTGCATCTATTCCTTCATCATTAATTTAGTATGTTAAATTAGTTCAGATGCGCGAAGAAAAAAGAAATAACCTTCTTTTGTTAAAATTCAATAATCTTAACAAAGATAGTGGAGTTGAGCATTTCATTACTACAAAATATGGTGGTAGGAGCAATGCTCTATTTTCTTCTTTGAATCTAAGTTTTAAAGTTGGGGATAGAAAAAACATGGTCGCTTATAACAGATCTTTTCTTGCACAGGCATTAGGAATAGCAAAAGAAAAAATTCTTTTCCCTGATCAATGCCACACCGACCATGTTGAAGTAGTGGAACCAGGGACATCTTTGCAAGATCTGCAAAAAACAGATGCGCTGATAACACAAGCAAGGAGTCTGTGCCTTTGTGTTCTTTCGGCCGATTGTGTACCGATTCTTTTATTTGATCCAAAGGAAGAAGCTGTTGCAGCAATACATGCTGGATGGAGAGGAACTGTAGGACGTATTGTCTCAAGAACTATTGAACTCATGGTGAAATCATTTTACTCCAGACCAGAAAACATTATTGCCGCTGTTGGACCATCAATATCACAAAAAAATTATGAAGTGGGAGATGAAGTTGCAAATAAATTTAAAGTGTTTTTTCATGACAAACCTTTGATTGTCAAGAGGAACAAAGAAAGTGGAAAATATCATATAGATTTGAAAGAAGCCAATAAAGAGCTGTTGCTCAGATATGGCGTTCAAAATAAAAATATAGAAATCTCGCGAACATGCACATTTGATATGCCTGATTTATTTTACTCAGCCAGACGGGATGGATTAAACTGCGGAAGATTTGGAACAGGAATTATGCTTTTATGAAAACATCGAGGCGTATTCGTAGATAAAATCAGGCAGATGGTTGATTCAATCATACACTATGCTCCATTTTCTCTAGTTTTGAATGAAAATTCCAAAATATTATGAAATTTATTAAGTCAGGAATTGAAATTAAAGAGTGGAAGACCATTGAAGTTATTGTTTATTGGCTAATCTGGCTTGTAATAATTTTTCTTCCTCTAATTTTTTGGGATTTTGGTGATTTAGACCAGCGCCAAAGGATTATTGGAGGCTGGATTAGAATCTTTCCCTTTCTGCTTATATTTTTGATCCATAATTTCATTTTATTGCCCAGGTTATTGCTAAAGAATAAGCATATTAGCTACTTTGCTATTACCATTCTTCTGATTCTTTTTATCAACTACCTTTTTATCTACAATCAATTCTTTCATGAATTTTTGTATCGTGTGTTCATTGGTTTGGACATCGATAGAGAAAATTTCAGAGATGGGGTTGAAAAATTGGAAAGATTATCAGAAAGACATGGAAGACCGGGTGGCGTTTCTGGTCCAATGCATGGAAGGGGTGTTCATCATAAAAATTGGCATAGTCCTGATTACCTGGTTTACACTTACAATGTTGTTGTTTCTATTCTTATTGTAGTGTTTAATGCTACCCTGAAATATACATCGCGCTGGCTAAAAGATGAGCAGAAAAGGAAGGAAATAGAAAAAGAAAATATGCATTCGCAGCTTAAATCATTGCAGCAGCAGGTGAGTCCCCATTTTTTTATGAATACCCTGAACAATATCCATGCCTTGATTGAGTATGATAAGAAAGATGCCCAGGAAGCCATTCTGCGATTATCAAAGATGATGCGATACCTCCTCTACGATTCGGAAAAAGGAAAAATGACTCTCCGTAAAGAGATTGATTTCCTGAACAGCTATATTGACCTTATGAAGTTGCGAATGAATGAATCAATAGATTTAAAAGTAAAATTTCCGGAAAAATTTATTGATGTTGAAATTTACCCATACCTTTTTATCACTTTTCTTGAAAATGCTTTTAAATATGGAATCAATAATATTGGAAAAGCCTATATTCATGTATTGATGGAAATTGCAAACGGCGAAATCCATTTTAATGTAAAAAACAGCAAACCCGATACTATGCCAGATAGTGGTATGAATTCAGGAATTGGAATAGAAAACACAAAAAAAAGGCTGAATCTCCTATTTGATAAAAATTATGAACTTAGGATATATGACAGAGAGAATGAATTTGAAGTTGACTTAATTCTTCCATATGAAGATTAAATGCATTGCCATAGATGATGAACCCTTGGCTCTAAGACAGATAGCTGATTTTATCAGGCAAACTCCTTTCCTGAATCTTATTGCCGAATGTAAAGATGCATTTGAAGCAATGGATATACTTCAAAACTCAGAAGTAGAATTAATGTTCGTCGACATCAATATGCCAGGCTTAAATGGACTTGATTTCATCCGTGCGCTGATCAAAAAACCGGAGGTAATTTTCACAACAGCTCATAGTGAATTTGCAATTGAAGGATTCAAAGTTGACGCTCTCGATTATTTATTGAAACCTATTGGATACCAGGATTTTTTGAAGGCTGCCAATAAGGCAAAAGCTTATTTTGAAATGATGGCAAAGGCTGGCACAAATCCTTCTGACAATGAGCATCTTTTTGTGAAATCAGAATACAGAATTGTACGCATCAATTTACAGGATATTAAGTACATTGAAGGCATGCGTGAGTATGTGAGAATTCATAGCAGTGATAGTAAACCCATAATGTCACTGATGAGTATGAAATCACTTGAAAAGAATCTGCCAAAAGATCGTTTTATGCGGGTTCACAGGTCATATATCGTAAATCTAAATCAGGTTACTACTGTTGAACGAAGCAGGATTGTATTTGATAAAGATGTTTACATTCCCATCAGTGATCAGTACAAAGAGAAATTCCAGGAATTTCTTGACAGGCATTTTCTATAATTGCTTGTAGTGAAAACAATGCCTCACATAGATAAATAGTCAAGGTTCGTTGATTGCTTTTTTATATTAAAAAGAAGGAAGCTACTTTCACTCCAGATATTAATTATTGTTGAATTTTAACGGTAGATATTATGAAAAATATTTTGAAGTTTTCAGGGATTATAACAGCGTTGATGCTGGTAACATCAATTGCAGTTTCTGCACAACCTGGTCAGGGAAGAGGTCCGCACGGAGGACATGGACATTGGAGGTCCGACTCATGCAGAGTACAATTAATGGTAGATGATCTGGCAAAAGAGCTTTCCCTTTCTGATAAGCAAAGAAAGGAAATTGAAGAAATACATTATGCGCACATCAGTGAAGTACAAAAACTTCATAAGGAATATGAATCTAAAAACGATTGTGTCGGAGAGCGTAATGCACACATTCAACTCAAAGAAAAAATGGATGCTGAAGTAAAAAAGGTTCTGGATAAAGAACAACAAACTTTATATGATGAATTCATGAAAGAAAGAAGAGGTCCTCATGACAAACATTGTGGACCTGGTAAATAGTTAATAGGTCAGATTAGTTAGCAGATCATAGGATTACCCTGTCAGTAGATTTTGACAGGGTTTTTTCTTTTTGTGATTCTAAAAAACTATATTCGGCTAGTATTTATAGAGCATATGCAGTTCATCACAACTTTAAATCAACCCTACCCTGTTGCTGAGAACAAATGGAAAATAATTGTTCTGGTAAGTCTTTTCATCGCATTTTTTATGTTGCTCTTTCAGCCTTTCGGACTTCAAAGATTTGAAAGTCAAATTAAGCTCCTGATTCTTACCGGTTATGGATTTATAACATTCTTTATTCTCATAATTAACTTAGTAGTAGTAGAAAAAATATTTAAAAAAACATTTAGCGAAAAGAACTGGACTACAGGAAAGCAGATCATTTGGTTATTGTGGATCCTTTTTTCAATAGGTCTGGGCAATTTTTTCTATTCTCAGGCCCTGTTTAGCTTCATTCATAATACCTTTCGTGTTTTGTGCTTTTTCCAAATTTATACCCTGACTATTGGGGCAATTCCTATTGTAGTTATTACTCTTTTCACTCAAAATTATCTGTTGAAAAAAAATAGTTTATCAGCAAATGAAATTTCTGATAAGCTATCCCCATCAGATTCTTCTGCTACTGATCCTTCAAATAATATTGTCTTAGTTGCCGAGAATCAGAAAGACCGTTTGGAACTTTCGGCGAACGATATTATGTATATTGAGGCAGAAGGCAATTATATTTCTGTCGTCTGGTTCGAGGAGAATAAAACACAAAAGACCTTATTAAGAAGTACTCTCAAACGAATTAAACAGCAAGTTAATAGCTCACCTTACCTCTTCCAGTGTCACAGAGCATTTATTGTAAACATCAAAAAAATTACAGGTATTAGGGGAAATGCTCAGGGATACAGACTCAATTTACATTCCTGTAATTCTGTTGTTCCCGTATCCAGAAATTACATCCATTCATTCAGCCATTTAGTAGGAAAAATCAAATAATCATCCTTTTTTTATCCATTTCTTTGTTGCTCATCACAAAAGCTTGCATTCTATCCCGAAAATTTTTTTTACTAGCATTTGGCTATTAATCTTGCTTGTGAATTAATTATTGAAAAATTATTTTGTTAAACTTAAACTCTATAATTATGAAAAAGCAATGGATCATTTTACTGTCCTTGATCGTTTTACTAATCCTTGGAATTTCTCTTCACCTAACAAAAGGGGATATGTTCTCAAGTGGAGATTATGCATTCAATTATTTCGCATCAGGAAGATTCTCTATGGGTGTGTTTTCTTCGGGTATGTTTTCAGTAGGGATTTTCTCTATAGGAATTTTCTCTGTGGGAATTTTCTCTGTGAGTATTTTTAATATTGCTCTGTATGGCCTTGGTTTTTTTATTGTTGCAAAACACAAAAGAGTACCTAAGGTTGAGGTACTGGAAAATGAAGATGACAGAATTGTTGTATAGGCGAAGCTTCTGATTCCTTCTTGGCATGGATTTTAGTACTATGCATTTTGTGTAATGCCGGAGCGAAAAATAATGTGAATAGACGAAACGCTTATCATCTTACTTTCTTTCCCCGGGTTTCCCCCGGGGTTATTATATCTCACACTTAGGGTGTACACTGCAATGTTGGTCTATTGTAGTTAAAAATACCGGGCAATGCCTTACTTAAATCTTATCTCGGGTATGATGTAATTTACCTCATTCCCTAATCCCTTCTACAAATGGAGAATAATTGGTCAGACTTCGATAAAGCTTCGACTGATAATATGTGAGGAACTAAAAAAAATAGTAAATTGCCTGCATGATCGAAAATTACAAATTAGATAAGCTTGTTGGACCATCAGGGGTTATTGCTGGTTATATTCTTCTGTTTTTTGGATTTATTATCCTTTATTTTACCCTTACTGCAATTCCTGTCATATTAACAGGAGCTACCCTGGCATTTTCCTATAGAGGAACAAGAATCAAATTTGATAAAAAACGATACCAATCCTATCTGGCATTGTTTGGTTTTATACGCATCGGTGTATGGTTGCCCTTTGAAAAATCAGATACTGTTTTGGTTGAACAATTCAAAAAGAAAAATAATCCTTTTCGTAGAATCAAAAACAATTCCGATATAGAAACAGAAGATTTCAGAATACTACTAAAACCAAGTTATGACGATAAGAAAATGACATTAGCCCGGTTTCACAATGAACAGGAAGCCAAAGAGAAAGCTGAAGAACTTGTGGCCCTGATTATTGCTATGAAGATCTAAACATTCGTTATTAATTTATTCTTTTTAAATCCTTGTCAAATTTCAACAGTTCACCTTTTTTTGTATCCACTTCCTGTCTCTTCCAATCGCACTCAATAACAGCATGAGCACCATCAATAGAACGTATTTCAAGATTTTTTAATTGCCCATTTTCCCAAGCAATATCGACTTCAAAATTTCCTCTTGCTTTCAAACCGCTTATTGAACCATTTGGCCATGCATCGGGCAAAGCAGGTAAAACATGTATTGCTCCATTATGACTTTGCAACAACATTTCAGCTATCCCTGCTGTACCTCCAAAATTGCCATCAATCTGAAAGGGAGGGTGAGTATCAAAAAGATTAGGTAAAGTAGATTTTTCCAACAATAACCTGAGATGCTTGTAAGCTTCATTTCCATCAAACAGGCGTGCATAGAAATTGATAATCCATGCCCTGCTCCATCCTGTATGTCCACCACCATGTTCCAACCTCCTAGCCAGAGTATTTTTTGCAGCCTCAAATAATTCGGGAGTTTCATTGCTTATTTGTGTTCCCGGATGCAAACCCAACAAATGAGAGATGTGCCTGTGTCCGGGATCAAATTCCTGGTAATCTTTGATCCATTCCATGATTGTTCCATCACTGCCAATTCTTACAGGGGGCAAACTGTCAATGATGCTATGCAATTTCTCAGAAAATTGCTGATCTACTCCCAAGATCGTAGCAGCTTTCTGACAATTATTAAAAAGTTCTGTTATAATCTGAATATCCATTGTTGGGGCATACGTAAGCTTAAATTCCTTCCCGGAAATCGGATCGACATAACTATTTTCAGGTGAATAAGAAGGAACGGTTACAAAATATCCGTTTTCATCCTTAATAAGAAAATCCTGAATAAACTCAGCAGAACCTTTCATGATAGGATATGCCCTTTCACGCAGGTAAGTAGTATCGTTGGTAAATTCAAAATGTCTCCAGACAGGAAATGTCATCCAGGCCCCTCCAAGAGGAAACATTCCCCAATACACCCCGTCAATTATACCAGTTTTGCCAAACACATCGGTAGTATGATGCATTGTCCATCCATCAGCACCATACATTTCCCTGGCCGTTTGTCCTCCCGGAATTGTCAGTCCTTCTACAAAATCAATAAGAGGTTCAACTGTTTCAGAAAGATTACACACTTCCGCAAGCCAGTAATTCATTTCGATATTTATATTTACATGGTAATCAGATCCCCAGGGAGCCCATATGTCTTTGTTCCATATGCCCTGCAAATTTGCCGGAAGCTGTGCAGGTCTGCGCGAAGAGCCCATTAAAAGGTAACGCCCATACTGAAAGTAGGTAGTTATCAAACCCGGATCATCCTTCCCCTCCCGCAATCTTTCCAATCTTTTATCGGTTGGCATTATGTCAAGACTGTCATTTTCAGTGAGGGTGAAATTAACACGGTTAAATAGCTCAGCATGCTCTGCAATATGGTTTTTGCGCAAAATATCATACGATTTCATTCTTGCTTCAGAAATCGCAGCATTGCAATTCTTCATCGGATCAATGGAACGGTCAAAATTCAGGTTTTCGATGTTATAATCTGTAGCTGCATTGAACAAAAAAACCGCCCTGCTTCCATCTTTTAATATCAGGTTTTCACCGTCAGAATCAATTTTCCCGTTAAACCTTACAGGAATGAGTTTCGCATAGTAATTCATATCTTCTCCTCCGGGACCCAAGTCAGGATTATCCTCGTCAACTATTGTCCCTGTTAATACAAGACTATTTTCAACAACCTTTATATCAGCATCTTTTTCACGCTTCATAGTTATATTCATATCCAATCCCCCGGGTCTATCCGATTTCATATAAATTACCATAACATCATCAACGGCAGAAGAAAACACCTCATATTCAATATTATTGCTTCCTCTTTTAAATGAAACACGAACTATTCCTGAGGCAAGATCCAACTCACGGCGATATTCAGATACTTTAGAGAGAGTGTCAGAATATTTAAAATACAAATCTGCCAACACCTGGTAAGAACGTAATTTGTCTGGATTTCCATTCAGGTAACTATCTGCCAGGGCCTTTGCTACCGGTATATTACCTTCGAGTATTTTTTGTCTGATTTCAGGTAGATATTCAAGTGCCCTGGGATTGTTGTTTTTGATTTTGGAGCCACCCCATAGCGATTCCTCATTAACCTGAATACGCTCAACACTCGTATTCCCAAATACCATTCCTCCCAGTCTTCCGTTGCCAACAGGCAGCGCTTCTGTCCATTCAACAGCTGGAGCCTCAAACCAAAGAGTATAGGGAGAATGGCCTTTTCTGCCAGGCTGACAAGAAAAAATAATTGTAACAGCAATTGTTAATATAGAATTCTTAAGGTATTTCATAATAAATGAAATTTTTTATAAAAATATTTCAAGTCAAATTTAACAATAATAGCTTGACTGTCTTTTAGAAATGGGCATATATTCATTATCTAAGTTATTTTAAATATTCAAAATGACTATAAGCTTACCCAAAGTGTCTATTTTGTATTACTTTTTTCTTATTTTCACGGCATATTTTATTCATGAATTAGTAAGAAATTAATACATATGACTATGAAATCCGGTGTACTGAAACTATCCATTAAAGAAAAAATTGGATACAGTCTGAGCGACAGCGCAGCCAATTTTATGTTTCAAATCATGATTATGTTCCAGCTGTATTATTACACCGATATTTTGGGAATCTCTGCCGGAGCTGCGGGAACACTGTTACTGGTAGCACGGATATGGGATGCTATTTTCGATCCTTTCATGGGAGTTATTGCCGACAAGACTAACACACGCTGGGGTAAATTTCGTCCCTGGTTGTTATGGACAGCCCTTCCTTTCGGTATCATATTCTACCTTACTTTTTTGACTCCCGACATTGCCGAAGGGGGCAAGCTTGCCTATGCATACATTTCCTATATATTCATGATGATGATCTATTCGGCAAACAACCTTCCTTATTCTGCCTTAGGAGGTGTGATGACGGGCGATATGGTTGAGCGTACCAGTATTGCTTCATACCGCCAGGTGGCTGCCATGGCTGCAGCGTTTATCATACAGGGATTTTTTATGTCGATGGTTCACCATTTTTCCCATGGTAACGATGTACACGGATGGAGGGTATCAATAAGCATATTTGCCGGTGTTGCAGTTTTGTTTCATCTGATCACTTTCCTGTCCACAAAAGAACGTATCGTTCCCAAAAAGGAACAGGAATCAACATTAAAGGAGGCCTTTACCGATCTTATACATACAGGTCCGTGGATAGCTATTTTTCTGGCCACATTGTTTATTTTCATAAACCTGTCAATGCGGGGCGGAGCATTATTTTATTATTTCAGTTATTATCTGGATACAGATACGCTACGGAATTTTCTCGGCAAATTCGGGTACGGAGCTCAACTCGATGCTGATACCACCATTGCCAAAGCCTTCGAGTTGTTCAATATGAGTGGTATGGCATTTACCATTCTGGGTATTTTACTTTCAAAGCCTTTAGCGGCCCGTTTTGGAAAAAGAAATGTATTCATTGTCGGACTAATTCTGGCTACATTTTTCTGTGGTATGTTCGGACTTATTGATAAAAGTTCACCCTGGCTGACATATCTAATCAATATTTCTCAGACCATATCCTATGGTATTACAATTCCATTGTTATGGGCCATGTTTGGCGATGTTGCGGATTATTCGGAATGGAAATTCAAAAGGCGTGCCACCGGAGTTGTTTTTGCTGCAGTGGTTTTTGCCCTCAAATTCGGATTGGGAATAGGCGGGGCTATTGGAGGTTATCTTCTTCAATTTTATGGTTACGAAGCCGGAAATGTCACTGACACCGCCATTCTCGGAATTCGTTTGACTACAAGTGTCTATCCAGCGATTATGTTTGTGATGGGAGTGATTTGTCTGTTCTTTTACAGGATTGATAAGAAACTTGAATTCCAGATACAAAATGATCTGGAGGAACGCAGAAAAGCCATACCTGAATGATTTACCAAGGAGAGGAGACTCTCCTTTTTTTTATTTTATCCAGTTTTTTCCGGGAAATTATCTTTTCCGGAAACTTGGCGTAATTAAGTGATACAATAAAGGTGAGTATAGTTATATTTTTAATCTTAAATTTATTGTCATGAAACGTCGGAAATTTCTGAAAATAACAGCAACTTCTGCACCTATGCTTGGTTGTTTCAGGACCAATTTTTCAGCTATCGATATTAATAAATCTTATGGGATGATTGAAAAACGTACACTCGGTAAAACAGGAGAAAAACTTTCTGTATTGGGTTTTGGAGGAATTGTGGTTACTGATTCTACTCCTGAAGATGCCTCTCAAAGAGTAAAAGAAGCCATTGAACATGGCATCAATTATTTTGATGTAGCTCCTACGTATGGCAATGCTGAAATTATGCTTGGCCCTGCACTTGAACCCTATCGAAAGGATGTTTTTTTAGCATGTAAGACCATGGAAAGGACAAAAGAGGGATCACGGGAAGAACTGGAGCAATCGCTCGTGAGAATGAGAACTGATCATTTTGATCTTTACCAGCTGCATGCAGTGACTAAGCTTGAAGAAGTAGACGAAATATTCAATACTGGTGGAGCAATAGAAACATTTCTGCAAGCCAGGAAAGAAGGAAAGATACGCTTCATAGGTTTTTCTGCTCATTCTGTTGAAGCAGCAATGGCCTTACTGGAAAGGTTTGATTTTGATACTATCCTTTTCCCTGTAAATTATACTACATGGCATGCAGGAAATTTTGGTCCCCAAGTGCTGGCAAGAGCACAAGAAAAAGAAATGGGCATACTTGCCCTGAAAGCCATGGCAAAGGGTCCCTGGCCGGAAGGCGCCACAAACAAGATTGAAAAATGCTGGTACGAACCTCTTACTGATCCTGAAGAAGCGCTTTTGGGCCTGCGCTTTACTTTATCGCATCCATTAACATCGGCCATTCCCCCGGGGGATGAAAATCTGTTTAAAATGGCGTTGGAGTTGTCGGATAGGCTGGAACCTCTTTCTTCAAAAGAAGTGGAGGAGATAAAAGAGAAGGCTCTGAAGGGTATTCCGCTGTTTACCCATCCTGCAGAAGGATAAATTCAGAATACATACAATTAATTACTGGATTCCTTGTCAAGCAAGGAATATCGCGCTCATCAATTTAAGATAAAGGTTTTATCTTGTTTAATACCATTCCTAAGAGCAAGCCCAGAATACATAATCCCCAGGCATAGGAAACAAGAGTTTCGGATATACCGACAAATATTGCCGGAACAATTACTCCTACAAGGCAAAAGAATATGGAAAAGTTGACGCTGTGCCTGTTTATCTTTGGGTAGATCCACATAACCAGTACAAGGAAACCGAGCGACATGGTCATGGAGACAAAGAAGAAGGTAGCATCCACAAAATTTCGCATAATGAGAGCCAGAACAATTCCCAGGGTCGTCATTATCGCCATTGTAATTCGCATGGTAATAAACAATTTGTCCTTTTTTAAAAGGTTTGACTTCTCCATAAAATCCTGTGCAACAGAAGCTGCCGAGGTAAACAGGTAAGTATCAGCTGAAGAAGATACTGCAGAGTAAATGATTACCACAGATAAACCAGACAATCCAATTGGAAGCAGACTGCTAAATCCAACAATCAACGCAGAATCTGCCGATTCAAGATTAGGAATATCTAAACGTACAACCATACCAATCATCAACAGAATAAATCCTATAATAACATAAAATACAGATGACATGATCATACTGCGCTTAAAATGTTGCTTATTCTTCACAGCATAAACTCTCTGCCACAACTCAGGTGACGCTAATGGAATGAAGAAACCGGCAAGAAAAAAACTCACAAGCTGAACAATAGGAATCCTGAACAAGTCCATAAAAATCAATTTAGGCTTAGTAGCAGAAGTCATCAGCAGGTAAACCATCAGAATAAAAAGCAGAAAAATACCAATAGTTTGAATAATGTCTGTCTTCACCACCGCACTAAATCCTCCGACAACAAGATATGCAAGTATAATAAGGCCAATAATAATTACCGAGTAGTTATAGCTTATGGGAGTATATTGATCAATGAGCTTTGCTCCTGCAATAAAGTTCAGTACCACCCAGCCAAACATGATGATGATTACAATAATGGTGGCCATGTAACCGGCAAACCTCCCTTTCATAAAGAAAAAGTAATCGGGAAGTGTATAGAACTTCTCTTTGTCAGCAATCTTTTTAAGTTTTATTCCGAAAAAATAGAATACAAACAGACCGAATACCGAACCGATGAAATACCACAATGCTCCCAGTCCATACATGTATACCAGGGCAGTGTAGGTTAGTAGAACTGCCGCTCCAATTCTACTGGAAAAAATAGTACTAGTTGTCTGAAAAGCATTTAGTTTTCTGTTGGCAATAAGGAAGTCTTCTTTTTCCTGTTTTCGGCCTGACCAAAAGCCTACAATAAGAATTACGATAAAATAAAGGGCAATAAACAGATAATCAATAGTGCCTAGCATATCGATAGAGTTTAGGTTTGTATATCAAAATTTCTTCTTATCAAACGACTGAACTTACGATCACCTCCATGAGGTTAATATATTTCTGTGATTATTAATTGTCAGAAGTATTAAAAACAAGACAGAGAAAAGTTTTCACTCTTCAACTACCCTGTAAATTTTTTTATCTGTATCCGTGCTCTCAATACATTTTTCAAAAACATGCGCAATTTTGCCAAATTCTTTTGATTTGGGATGAAGCTCATCGAACCATCCCTTTTTTGGATCTACCGCTCCCCTGCTGTCGATATGATAAACGTTTTTGTATTTACTCCCCACTTCTATCAGCATTTTATTAAAAAAGTGAATCATTCCATATACAACAGCTTTACGTTCCTTAATGTTTGTATAGCCTCTTAATAAAAGAGGAGTCTCCAACCAAATCCCATTGTGAGTGAATTTATTTATTAAAGACCGCTTCAAGCCAGGGCCTATCTTAGAATTAGGTATGGCAAAGTCATATCCCTGGGTTATTATCCTGAGGTTTTTGAATTTTTCCTTTCCTGCCTTTATGCTTTCAAACAAGAGTATGTATTGCAATTTGAAAAGTTTTATCAAACCAAAGAATTCCTTATTAAAACAAATCTCGGCAAATTTTATTTTCCCCTCGCCGGAATTCAGATCAGCCTCAATTATAGCAGGTACCTCACTCCTCGGGTTCATTAGTTGGGCCAATCTGTAGCCTCCAACAATGTCATTTCCACCGCCACTTATCAGAAAAACATCAGGATTAAGCAGCGAGAGTTTTTCGATGTATTCCTGTTCATACAATATATTAGTCATCCAATCACCCCCATAGGCAAGGCTGTTAATAGCGTACTTCCTTTTACTCTTGTTCAGGTGATCAATAATATCATTGATGAATAGAGGGTACTCAAACCAGGAATCACCCTCTGCAAGGATGATCTTCGAGTAATTGCCCTTTTTTATTTTCTTCCAGAATCGTTTTTCCCTAATTCTCCTGCTGCGTTTGTTAAGTTTTCCCAACATGCCCTGGTCAGCTTCGGAAGCATTTTTGATGGTTCCAAGGTTCACATCAAAGATCCTCATCAAGATAGGACGAAGGTCTCTGAAGGAGAAATCTTCTATGTTCAATAGTTCATCAAGTTTCTTTTCAGAGAAATCCTTTGGCGATTGAATCAGTTGGTTGATCAGGCTCGTTTTTTTTTCCATAAGATAACGCTTGTCTATATAAACTGAATGAACAATTCAATATTCCCCATAAAGGAAGAAGACTTTTAATCTTCCGGAATGGGTATGTTGTATGTCAGCCTTAGGTTAGCTATCAAGCCATCTTTAAAGAGTACATTTTTTTGTATCCTGTTGTCGCCAAATGCAACAAGAGGAATGGCAAAATCCACTTTCTGATCCGCTTCATACTGGGTATAACTTCTTCCGAATGTATGCCCAAACCTTGCCTCCACAAATATATTCCCGACAATGCGCAATCTACCATACAAGGCAAGGTCAATGCTCTGGCGCTCAATGTAATCCCCTTTGTATTCAGGATCACCCAGGGCATAAGTTGTTATTAGTCCGAAATGGCTTAATCCCATATCAAAGTTATCATTCACTTTGTATTTTACCTTTGCATATACAGGCAGCAAACCAACAATCGACCAGCGTTGCGACAATTGCCAGTTCAGGTTTATCAGGGGAACAAGGTAGGGGCCGAAAAGTTCCTGGTTGTACATTGCCCCGAAGCTCATTGTCAGAGTTTCACGAAATTTTTTTTCAAACATAAATACTCCCCCAAACTGAAAATGCTTTCCGTCAATGCTATTAAAATCTGTCATCAGCCTGGGCGCAAACAATAGCTGTATGGCCCTGTCTTTTGAAAACTTCTGGTACAGGCCTGTACGAAGGATAAAACCGTGTATGTTTATCGGGTTTGCAATTTCCGGCGGCTGGGTTTCGCTATTAGTAACATTAAAATAGAAGTAGTTCAGGCTGTTGTACCAAATGGTTTTAGAATTGAATTTTATAGGAGCCACCAGGTTTACATTAAGGGCTGCTTCTTTGCCTTTGTTTGTAAGAACAGAATCATAGGATTGAGGAAATCCATAACGACCTGATACCGTAAGAATATCAAGTGTTTGTTGTGCTGTAAGAGATACACAGAAGCAAATACTCAGCACAAAAAATATAAGTCGTTTCATGACAGCAAGTTAAGAAAATTTTTGAAACAGTAAATTGAAATATTTGTAACTCCTAGAATAGATTGTATTTTGCAGCACCTATGGAGGAGGCATGAAAAGATAATAAGCTGTTAAGCCAAAAGCAACCATTCTTCACTCAATTGAATCTGTCAGTTCTATACTAAGCTGAAAAAAATTGCATCGACTAACAATCTATTATCTCACAAATATGCCTTAACCAGGAAATGGTACATGCTTTGATAAAGTAGAATTTAATAATTGAAGTTGTTTAAATTGAGGTGCAGAGCACAACCATATTCTCTTAAAACTTCGATGGGTGAGTTTTCGCAATGAAATCAGAACCAATCTTTATCTCCAATCATTAATAGAATCATCCCAAATATATATAGGGCCAGTATAATTTCCTGACATCTTTTCCCCTCCGGTAAGAGTAAGGTTGAAGTCAATGACTACATCCCCATCATTATTTTGAACATTTACAGTTCCCTCAGTTACTTGATAAATATCTCCGTTATAGTCAATAAGATCAAGCCCAATTGCAATAAGACCTTCGGAAAAAGTGAAAGATTCTGTACCTTCTGAAGAAAAAGTGTATTCTCCATTAGATATTTCTCCTGATGAGGATGGTATCATATATCCAAAAAAAAGGATTTCTCCATCTCCGATATACCTTGGCTCAGTTTCCTGTATTCCTGCTGTCATATTTACGCCTGGAGAATATAATTCAATTTTAAACCATTCGTTAGTGATCCATATCAATCCATCATCCAGCTCGTAATTGGTTCCCTGAAATGTAAAACTGTTAAACTGTTTATTATCATTGTCCTTGCTGCAGGCAAGAACAATAAGAAAGCTTAATAACACAAAAAAAATTTTCATAATATAAGGATTTGAACAAGACAATAGTGCATTTTCATGGAGCCTCAATTTACATCACTAATTGCATCTATCAAATGCAAAGTATCAACATTCCATAATACTATTTAACCCGCTCACAGATTTTTTATACGTCATAACTAAAAAATTTGTTTTCAAATTAAAAAAGGTATAAGCTTAAATAATTCATCCTTTCATATGAAATCCAAGTTACTCCATGTGCGAGGGGAATATGCTCTGCATCTGTACAATTTATAAAATAGAAGTAATAGGTTTTGTGCTGTTTTTCGCCCATTGGAATGAGGTTTAAACACAAACTCTCCATTCTACTGAATTGCTTAACAATCTCTACTATCTTTCTGTTTGATAACTTAAGAGAAATCTTTAAGTTTACTCTTTGGTAATTTACATTTCTAAAAATAAAATATTATGATACCTCTAATAGTAGTTATTGCGCTTGCTTTCTTCCTAATACTGATGTTCATCTCTATCTATAATCGTCTGGTCCGTTTGCGTAACAACCGTGAACAGGCATTTGCTGATATCGATGTACAGCTTAAACAACGTCACGATTTGATCCCACAGCTTGTAAAAACTGTTAAGGGGTACATGGACCATGAAAAAGGTGTGCTTACAGAAATTACCGAGGCCCGTTCTCATGCTATGAAAGCTTCTACAATTGACGAGAAGATCTCTGCAGAAAACCGGCTTTCACAAGCTCTGCAAGGCTTTAACATTACCGTTGAAGCATATCCTGATCTGAAAGCTAACCAGAATTTTATGAACCTTCAGGAAGAGATCTCAGATGTTGAAAACAAACTCGCTGCTTCCCGCCGTTTCTTTAACTCAGCCACCAAAGAGCTTAACAATGCTGTGGAGGTATTTCCGGCCAACATGCTTGCCGGTATGTTTGGTTTTAAAAGGGAAACCATGTTTGATCTTGGAACTGAACAACGTAAGAATTTAGACGAAACTCCGGAAATAAATTTTTAAGCTTTTTTCATAAATAATCCTTCTCAAGATGAAATACATAGGATTACAATCACAAATATGGAGTAATAACATAAAGTCTATTGTACTGCTGATCTTGTTTCCCCTGGTATTTTTTGTGCTGGCATGGATCTTTTTTTATTTACTCAGTGATGTAGAAACCAGAACTATTGAAGGCACTACTTATCAGTTTCTGAGGACGGCCCCATGGATTACTATCTTGGTATGCCTTTGGTTTGTCATCGCTTATTTCTCTCACACCTCAATGATCAATAGAGCTACAGGCTCCAAACCTCTGGAACGAAAAGAAAACAAGAGAGTGTATAATATTGTGGAGAACCTGTGTATTGCTGCAGGCATGACCATGCCAAAAGTCAATGTCATTGAAGATGATTCGCTGAATGCTTTTGCCAGCGGACTGAGCAAAAGAAATTTTACCGTTTCATTATCCCGTGGCATTATCAATAAGCTTGATGATGAAGAACTGGGTGCTGTTGTTGCACATGAACTCACACATATTCGTAACAGAGATGTTCGCCTGCTGATTGTTTCCATTGTTTTTGTCGGCATCTTCGCCTTTATCTCCGAAACTATGACACGTTCCATGATATATGGACGAGGAGGAAGCAAGAAAGACAACAAAGCACAGATACTTATTCTGATATTGAGCCTGGTCGGTTTGCTGCTGGCTACACTGTTTCGCTTTGCTTTATCCCGCAAGCGCGAGTACCTTGCAGATGCAGGTTCCGCCGAATTAACCAAGAATCCCCTGGCACTGGCAACAGCACTTGAGAAAGTATCGCAGGATGCAACCATTGAAGCAGTAAAAAGAAAAGATGTGGCACAGATGTTTATAGAAAATCCACAATTGAAAAAGAAAAGTGCCTTTGCATTGTTTGCTACACATCCCCCTATTGAAAAAAGAATCCAGGTATTAAAACAATTCTAATATGGGGATTTTGATTATTCCTTAACAAGGATTGCTGATATAACCCGGGGCTTCACCCGGGTTTACCAATATTTCGCCCCGATGGGGCTATTACAATTTCCAGATTGTGTGTTACTCAGCCGTTAAAACAGAAACAAGTTTACGATTAGGTGTAATTCCTTCTCCAACTATAGGAAAATCACCTTTATACGCCCAATGACAAAATGCTATATTGTATTCATTAAATATTTCGCAAACATCCTTATACCATGCTAAACTTATTTCCTCGGGAATTGTTGGATAAACCCCATACTCTCCACAATAAAGAGGCAGATTGTATTCTTTGGCCACTTTAATGGCAGGCATCATCTTTTTTCTAAGCACCTCTTTATTGAAATTGCCGTTGGCATGCTTTCTCATTTGCTCAACGGTATTTTCCGAAAGTACAGAGTAGAAGGAAGTGTCAACTATCCAGCCAGGATAATTCACAGGTCCTGTATATTCGGCGGTACCTGTCCATGATGCCAGGTGGTGCGTAAGGGCTTCGGGGGTGTAAAAATGAAAACTAAGTATGATGTTTGTGTCGTTCTCCGGAAGCTTTAAATCAGGGAAAGTATTGGGTATCTGCCACCTGTTCGAACCAATAACTACTTTTCTTTCAGGTTCATTTATTCTGATATCTGCCAATACCATAGCAAAAAGTTTGTTCCAATCATCGGGATCATCTGCAACAGCCTCGTTCATAATTTCATAAGCCAGCATGCCTTTAGGGTATTGTTTCAACTCCTCAGAAAGCTGGCGCCACATTTCAACCAGCTTCTCCTGTTCGACAGGATCTGTCCATAGTGTATTAGCCTTTGCATTAAAGTAATGCGAACGAATGATGTGCAAATCGACAATTACCCGCAATTTTGCATCAATAGCCCAATTTATGGCATTATGGAGCAAGATGAATGCTTCTTTTTCTTTGTTTCCGAGTGTATCCCACATCTGAACTTCATCAATAGGAATCCTGACATGATCAAATCCTATGGAGGCAATGGTATCAAAATCTGCTTTCGTAATATATCTCTCTCTTTCTTCTCCCCGCTTTTTGCTTTGCGATAACCAGTGACTGACATTCACCCCTGTTCTGATTACAAACTCTTTTGCAGCCTCATCAGATTCTTTATGCTGAATGCAGGATAAAACCATTATCACTATGGCTACCAGAAACAGTAAACTAAAAATTTTTCTTGTCATAATAACTAATTTTAAATGATATAAAACTAAATCTATCCCGCAGAATCTAGTGGAAATTGGATTTTTTTAAACCTATAATTCAGTTTGGGTAACAAGGTAAAAAAAAATACTATCTATTGAAAATAGATATTACAAAAAGCTATCAATTTTATTACTATTCCAATTTTACTAGTTTTATTGACTGAATGTTTTTTTGTTTACCCGAAGTAGTTTCTAAAATTGCAAAGTATATACCAGGCTCAATATTCTTATTAGCAGTACCCTTCAATGCACAAGAATGACTTCCCTGAGGTAAATACTTATTATGTATGAGCGTTGAAACACGCTGCCCTAACATGTCAATTATATATACAGAGGCCCTGGCTTCAAATGGTAAAATAAAATTAACCTGAGTTTCAGCATGGAAAGGATTTGGATGACAAGTAAATTTACAATTATCATTTTCATATACTAGTCTTGTATTATCCGGCTCAATCACAATATCATGCCGGATAATAGAAATACCATTGCGATAGCTGGCAACATAAATAATATTATTTTTGAGGGCAATATCTGCAGGAATTGTACTTGTTTTATACCATCCTGAGAGAAAAGGATGTGCAGGATTTGATACATCAGCTATTTTTATTCCTTCACTTCCGCATTTCATATAAACAAAATCGTTTTTAAAAATTGAACCATTAATAAACTCCTGCTCAAACATGACCCCAAGCTCTTGAGGGTTAGTTTTATCCGTCACATCAATAACTCTGAGTCCGCTGTCAACAGTGGCAAGGTATGCATAATCACCAGCCACATCAACATAGTCTGCCCAGCTTTCTCCACCAGGATTAATGAAGCCAATTTCTTCAATCGTTTCTGGATTTGAAGCATCCAGAATACGTAATCCCTCATCTCCATCAGCAATGTATACGTAATTACCCTCAACAAATAATCCATAGGTATTGGCTGATTCAAATACTCCCATTTCCTTCGGATCCATGGGATCTGATACATCAAGCATTACCATGGCGCCATCCTCATCTGCTACATACAATGTGTCTTCTTTTGCGATTACCTGGGCAGCATCACCAATGTCAGGATACAGACCATTCAATACGGGATGCTGAGGATCGGATATATCAATTATTCTCACACCGTCTTCATAGCAGGCCAGATAAGCATAATTCCCAAATAATGCCACTTCTGTCGGGTCTTCATCTGTGCCAATAAATCCTATACTGGTAATATCTTCGGGATCTGAAACATCAAGTATTCTTAATCCATTATCTTCTTCTGCTACATATGCCAGGTTATCACGAATTGCAATGCCTGCTGCGCTACCCGAAGTTTCATAATTTCCTATTTCTTCGGGTATTGCAGTATTGCTAATATCTACAACACTAACTCCCTTTGCCCTACGGGCAACAAATGCTTTATCATCAAAAATACAGAGGTCCACAGCCAATGATTGATCAGCTTCAATGCCTACTTCCACTGGAACATCGGGTGTTGCTATATCAATAATTCTTAATCCGCCATTGAAATCGGCAAGAACAGCATAGTCACCATACAATTCTACTTCTTCCGTATAACTTTCCGTTTCAATATGTCCTAACTCAAAAGGATCAGTAATATCGGATATTCCGTAAATGCGAAACCCATCACTGTTATTGGCCAGAAATAAAATTGTATCTCTGATCTCAATATCCATCACATAATCGTCAGGATCGAATAAGAAATATTCAGAGGGTTCATAAGGATCAGTGACATCCATAATTCGTAATCCATGTGCACCGTTTGAAATAAATACCAGGGTATCAACCAAATCTACTGACAGAGTATAATGATAGGTTTCATATTGAGATATCTCAACTGGAAACTTTGGATTCCTGATGTCAATGATGTGAAAGAAGAATTGTGCACCAACATAAGCCATGGAATCATTTACAACCACATCATAGGCATAATCTGAATTTTCCAATGCCAGGACAGTTACCAGATCCGGGTCGGCAGGATCAGAAATATCAACAATCCCCAGTCCTTTATATCCTATAGCAAGATAAGCTGTATCATTAGAAATAGTCATGCCCCTAATAGCACTTCCAACAAATAATCTGGCTACCAGGTTCGGTTGATCAGGAGCAGAAAAATCTACGATTTCAAAATTTGCGCCATTGCCGAAGTAAGCAATATCATCTATTACCTTTACGCAAAAGGAAGGCCCGTTCGACCACTGTCCAAGCAGAGTGCACATTTCTGAATCCTGGGCATAGGATGCATTGAAACTGAGTAGCAAAACTGCATGCAATTGCAGTATAACAATCAATTTATTACAAGATTTCATAGGATAAAGAGTTTATAATTTTATAACACTGGAACGAACAATAAGAAATAATTTGGAAATCAAGTTACTGGAATTCAACATGAAATCAAAATTTCGAGCAAAGGATCACAAGCAAACAAAATCAAGATAAGTTAAGCTCATTTCAGAGATAGAATATTCTTTTTAACAGTTAGACACAATTACTTCCTGTAAAATACTCCTCTTACTCACCTTTCCTTAATGAACAAAGTCTCCTCGAAGTTGGGAGCAAAAGTTTTTCATTTCATTTTATGGAAAATTCAAAGTCATGGTATCCATTCTATAACTTATCTATGAAAATCTCATGTCATGAAAAAAGCACTACCCACACTTTCAGCCATCTGCTCTCTATTTCTCATATGCATAATTACATCAGCCCAGGAAATTAAGTGGAGCACCGCACCCCAAAAAGGATATGTATTTGAAATAAGCAATAAGGAAGCACAAAAAATGCTTTTAAGGTACCAATCAAGTGAAAAAATTGAAGCCATGCTCCATACTTTGGTTGACTCCTTTGATATTAAGCAGGGATGGATAGACCGCCCTGCAAAAGGTCACTTTATTCTGGCCAAAATTGTACAAAATAAGCTCCGTTGTGAATATACATCCGTATTTCCCTATCAGGTTTACCTTTTTAAAGAATATGATGCACTGGCATTGCAAGTGCTGGATCTTGACGGAAATGTAAGAGAAGATGCCAAAGTAAGACTGGGATGGCAGAGAATAAGAATTGATAAGGAAAGTAAAAATTATCGTATTGAAAACGACTGGGTTCGCAGGGAAAACCAGAGAGCAACAGTTGAACTTGAGGGCTTCAGATCAGTATTTAAAATTCAAAAGCATGAAGTACCGTACTGGCATCAGAACAATTACAACCAAAGTGGCCCTACATTTTATAGTTATATGATAACTGACAAGAATAAATACAAACCAAACGAACAGCTAAGGCTTAAATCCTATGCTTTGTCGCAGTCAAGATCTCCCTTAAGAAAGGAATTGGAAATATGGCTTCGTATAAACCATAAATTCAGAAAAATAGGTTCTATCAAACCGCATCGCCCGGGAAGTTATGCTGGTGAGTTTTATTTGCACGATTCTTTAAATCTTGTATTGGATAAAGATTATACCCTACAGTTGAGGGAAAATAAAGGTCGTATAGTTGCCGACTGTAATTTCAGGTATGAAGATTATGAATTGTTTGGGAACAAGTTGGAAATAAAACTTACAAATAGACAACATTACCACCCTGAAACAAATCAATTATCTATCTCCGCTTCAGACGCAAACGGATTAATGCTAAAAGATGCGCGGGCAGATATTCTGGTGAAAACCCGAACCATCCAGGAATCTTTCCAGCCTGTTGTCATTCTATCTGATACCTTGATTTTCTCACAGGTAGAACTAAAAACCGATGGTCCTACCCTCTTCGATATCCCTTCTGATATTTTTCAAAAATCAAACACAGCCTACCAGGTTATAGTAACCGTACTAAACAGCCAGAACGAGCGTATGCAAAATACCATTGATGCTGTTCACTATTACTCTCAGTACGATCTGACAGCAAGATTCTCAAACGACAGTATTTGCTTTGATCTTCTGAAGAATGGTAAGCCTATGAAAGATATTTCAATGGTACTTAAGTACGATAATGAAATAGTGGGGAAACCAGTACAAATGCCTTATAAGGAAGAGCTAAATCCTGCTATCAGCGTATTTCATTTTAAAAATGAGCTGATTTCAAAATATATTACAATGAGTAACCTGAGTCACATATTGAAACTGACAGGAGGCATTGAGCAAGACAGTTTTAAAATACAGTTGCATAATCCCCAACATCTGGAAGTCTCATGGTATATATACCAGGGAAGCTATTTGTTGCAAAAAGGATTTGGAGATACGCTCGATTATAAATCGAAAATAGAGAACCGTAGTCTGACGTACTATGTGGAATTCTTTTATTCTCTTGGAGGTCAGGAACACCATAAACAAAGGCAGTATGTTTTCAGGGAAGACTTCCTTGATGTTTCACTTGATATTCCGGACAGGATTTATCCGGGTCAGCAGGTAGACGCTACCATAACAGTAAAGGACCAGTTGGGTAAGCCAGTAAAAGGAGTTGACCTCACTGCCATGGCTGTAACCGGAAAACTGAACTATCATCTTCCTGATTTGCCTTACTATGGCCCGAATTCCCAAGCCCGAACGAAGCGTGAACATTACACAAAAAGAGATTTGAATAGCTACTCAAATACTCTGCAATTAGATTTCCAAAGATGGGTAAAGCATACACATCTTGATACTATGATGTATTACAAGTTTACCTATCCGGGAGAAGAGTATTTTAAATACGAATATGATATTGCAGACAGCACCCAGTTTGCTATTTATACCATGCGCGATGGCTTGGCCCAACAGATATTTGTTATCGAAGTTGATAAACGCCCTGTTTATTATTCATGGACAGAAAAGCCAAAAGAATATTCATTTTACGTTGATCCGGATAAAAAGCATGAAATAAGCCTTCGCTTGTATGACACTGTACTGGTAATAGATTCTCTTTATTTTGAAGTAGGTAAAAAGACTATATTGAGCTTTGATCTGGATCACATGCCAAAAGACATTATTGCCCACAAACTTGAACCAGAATTTACCACCATTGAAATAAATCGTCACAGGTCTTACCTGGCAAGATTCCTGAACCTGAATTCGAAATACACCTATCTGGAATCAGATAAGGAGTTTGTTGCACTGCATGGTGATCAGAAATCCACTTATTCTTACAAAGCAAGTGTATTAGCCGGACCAATTACACCAGGTATGAAAACCTATACACAGGGTGAACAAATAAAAGCCAGTTACAGACATAATGGAGGATTTAGTTACACGGTAGAAGACAACATCGTTTACAAACAAGATGATAAAGATCTCTTGCCCAAATATCTATGGAAAAAAAGTTTTAATCCCATGCTAAACATAAACGACCAAGCTATGAATAAAGAGCGTTTTTTGGAAAACTACCGTAAATCTCAATTGGACGATTTCATTTGGCAGCCCGGTATAATTGATGTGATCAATCGTGATTCAAGGATTAAAATTATCCTGCCTGTTGAAAAAGACAGCTCAGGTATAGCTACTCTACTGTTCGAAAATTGTTTCACAAAAGATCTGATCTTGCCTTGCAAAAACAATCCTTATAATAACATGTCAAGATTTGATAGTCTGCCTCAGGGACTAAATAACGCAGTAGTATTATTCAACAATAGCAGCTATTTAAGAATTGACAGCATTCGCATGGAACCCTATACTCATGTTCTTATGAATATGAATTATGTGAACAAGAAATCTGCTGATTCAGTTTCACAGAATTGGATGCATAAGTACATTTGGTCATCACCCCTTTGTTACGAATCTGAAATAGAGGAAGAGGTTCGGCCAGTCCGAACCAATCCTTACATTTATCAGAATACAACAGGCAACCTTACAGGATATGTCTATGATAATGATGAGCCATTGCCCGGAGTAAACATAATAATTAAAGGCACAAATCAGGGTACCATAACCAACATAGATGGGCGCTTTGCCTTGCAGATTGACAATGATATGACTGAGATAGTAATCTCTTACATTGGCTACTTAACAGAAGAAGTTATGGTATCCCGGGGTTCAGAAGTTATTGTAAGACTCACACCGGAAATTATGGCCTTAGATGAAATTGTAGTTATAGGTTATGGCGTGTGTAAAAAAAGTGACCTGACAGGATCTGTTTGTTCTATAAGCGGACAACTTGCCGGCGTTTTGGTCAATCAAGCTGAAGAATTGGAGCCTGAACCAGATCAAGCCGATGAATTGACTAAAGAAGCCGAGCAAAAGCTTTACCAGGAGCTACTTACATTGAACAGCATACGTTCAAACTTTTCTGATGTAGGTTTCTGGGAGCCGCGATTGTATACAAATAAAAAAGGTATGTCGCAATTCAGTATCACCTTCCCGGATGATATTACCCAGTGGAATGCTTTAGTATATGCAATGAATAAAAGATTGCAGACAGGAACTGATCGAAAATACATCAAATCATACAAACCTCTGTTAGCCGAATTGCATGTGCCTCGTTTCCTTACAAAAGGCGATTCAGCATTTTTTTTAGGAAAAGTATTGAACTATACCTCCGATAGTATGATCTGGGGAAGTGTTGAATGGACCAGTGCCAACACAGATTTCGAAAAACAGATAGCATTTTCAAACTTTCATACCGACAAACTACCTGTTTTTGCATCAACAATCGACTCGATTACCAGTAGATACGTATTCACACGCGAAGACGGTTACCTTGATGGTGAAGAACGAACCATTCCTGTAATAGAACAAGGCATTATTCGTGCTGATGGTACTTTATCTCTCTTGCAAAACCAGGAAAGCATACATGTGATTGCATCAGAGAATGAAACAGTAAACGTAGAGATTATGAATAGCCAGTTGCAAATTTACAGTCAGCAAGTAAACTATCTCCTGAACTACAGATATGCATGCAACGAGCAACTTGCATCAAAATTAATTGGCTTAATAAATTATAAACTATTGATGCAATATGAAGGAAAAGCTTTCAGATATAATGATGATGTTAATAAGATTATCAAACGCCTGCTCAAAAATCAGAATCGAGAGTTTTTATGGTCATGGTGGGATGTGTCTGATAATACCTCCTACTGGATGTCTGCACATATATTACGCGCACTCAAATGCGCCAAAGATGCCGGTTTTAGTGTGGATCTGAACATAAACAATGTAGTTAGTAAAGCCACATATAAGTTCGACTTTCTTCAGAAATATTCTATCAATGATGCAGATCTTCTGCATTCTTTAACAGAATGGGCGGCTGAGATTGATTATCTGAAGTACATCAGCATACTCGATTCCATGATCGTTGCAAAAGAATTTCCGGATTCAAGTGACTTTAATAAATACCCTTCAAGGTATTCTTATCTAAAAGAAAAACTACTTCTTCAGGAAATAAGACAGATAAGAGGACTACAATATGAGCAGGATACATTGTTAAAATATAAAAAGGAAGGTATTTTGGGTGAAACATATTTTTCAGACGGGAAAATTAATCGCCACTGGTATAATAACAGTTTGGCTGCGAATGTTATCGCTTACCGAATTGTGAAAAAAGATTCATTGTTAAAACAATTCATTGTACCTATGCAAATGTATTTTATCAGTTCCCGTAACAATGGAGATTGGAATACTTACCAATCGTCTGGGATTTTAATGAATGTATTACCCGACCTGTTAGCTGAGGGCTTATCAAAAAATAATAGTGCAATTGTAACACTTAGTGGTAAACAGAATAGAACCATTTCAGATTTTCCTTATAAAATTATTTTACAGGCAGAGGAAGAATTGGATGTTTATAAGGAATCTGGTTTGCCATTGTATTTTATGCAATATACAAATGAACATGTTACTGAAGCCAAGATTGGTGTGGAAGGTTTTCAGATTAAAACCTCTTTCAGCAACAACAAAGCACTGAAATCAGGTGTGCCTGTTGATCTTATTGTTGATGTAACTGTAGAAAAAGATGCTGCATCAGAATATGTGATGATAGAAGTACCCATTCCAGGAGCCTGCAGCTATGCGAAAAAGCAACAAAGTTATTCTGGAGTGGAAACACATCGTGAATACCATAAAGAACGTACTGTAATATTCTGTGAGAAAATGAAGGCAGGGAATTACAGGTTTATCATACATCTTTTGCCTCGTTTCACCGGTAAATATATATTGAACCCAGCACAGGTCTCATTAATGTATATTCCAGTAGTAAATGCCAATACGGGTATAAAACTAATAGAGGTAAACGATGTTGAACAAATGGAAACTAAATAATAATCATATCTTATAGCTCAAACCAAAGGTTAGGCCTATGGGACTTGAATCTTTGCTAAATATTTCTGTGAGATGGAGTTGGCGGTTATTTACAATCCCAATTTCATCTCTCAGGCCAATATCAAACAATAATTTTTGTGATAATGGAAGTCTAAGTCCTGCCCCGAAAGAAACACACAAATTGAAGGGTCTTGACAGATCAGTATTCACTAATCCGCTGTTTGAATACATGGTATTTCTGTTAAGGAAAACACTTAAGAAGGGCTCCAGGTTTGGAAATAATTCATTTTTTAATACTGATAATTTACCACTAAACAAGGGAAGAATACGGAAATCCATATTAAACTTTACATCTTTTGTTTTATGAGTTTGATTGATAGATTTTCTTGTTTGATTGTAAGTTATAACCAACAAAGAAGATCCAGCATCGAAAACATTCCTGATTCCACTGATTGTTCTGGAGTGCATCATGGAATTATTGTTCTGTATTGCTGCCATTTTCGAAGTGGTATTTCCCACAGCATTGTATTTTAAATCCTGACAATAAGTTGTCAGAGCAATAAAAAGGAACAATATGATGGGTAATCTTTTCATCGAAAACAGTTAGTTACACTCTCTAACTTATATACGGCATGAGTAAGTGTCACGTTTACAGTAGTTGACGGGAGAAAGGAATTCAGGGATAAGAGGTATGTTTTTTAGAAGTAAAATTTGAAAGCTACTACGCGTGGAAGGTAGCTAATGAGCAATGATCCTATGATTTATAGTAAATATAATAGTCCAGATAAACACAAATAGAAACCTAATTTACAAGAATTTTTGCTTCATCATTTACAATATTTATGTCAAATGATGTAAAAAGCGACACAATCTTGGCTCCTGTTTGAATTAAAATTGAATCTGATACTAACCAAATGCTATCGATCTGATCCTTCATTTCTTTAATCGCTCTCTGCCAAATTACCCTCGCCATAGGCTCATAACCTGTCATCTCTTGACAATTCCAGATAAGAGTGAATTTTTTACCTGCTTCAGATTCAAACATTTGCTTCCATTTTTCAATAGCCTGGATTGCTTTATTCTCAGTAAGTTGTTGTTTGAATGTGAATTTCAAACAAACTTGATTGGAATGCTCACACCTTTCAATGTTGGGATTATCAAGCATTATATTCATCAGATAAAATTATTAGTAAATGAGTTGGAATCGTTTACGTTAAGAGATTGATCTTGTTGTAATCAATTGACCAAGGTGAATATAAAGAGGTCCAGAAAGCATAAACACAAACTAAAACATCAAATGATATGCCTTATATATTATTTGGCGATTACTTGTGAAACTTGAACCGGCTGAAATTTTTATGCAATGAGAAATTAAACTTCTACCTTTCAAAACTCATTAAGAATCCTCCATACCCTTTGAGGGACAACTCATATTTTCCATATTCATCCAGCAGTATTTCTTCTTTTCTAAATGAACGCAAAGAATCACCTTCCATAATTAACAGTCCTTCTTTCTGTTTTATAAAGGGTAGAAAAACTGAAACATCTTTTTCAATTCCTTCACCATTTATACCTGCAACAAACCATTTATTATCCTTTCTGCGGGCAATGATTACATACTTGCCGGGATAGGCATCTATAAAATGTGTTTCATCCCATTGAACCGGAATCTCACTCATGATCTGCTTAATATATTCAGGAGTCTTTCCCATTCCCGCAGGTATTTCTGCATAATGTTGCACACCCGACAAAAACAAAACCGCTTGTGCCAGTTCAGCAGCATTTCCTGTTATTCTTGTATTATGATCGTATTCATTAAAACACACCGGTGTAAAATCCATGGGGTCAAATGCATTGCGGGTAAAAGGCAGGATAGTAGATTTGCGGGGTACTAAATCAGCAGTTTCCTGGCCAAAAGTAGCATACTCAAAACCACGAACAGATTCCATACTCACAAGGTTTGGGTAAGTTCTGTGTAAACCTCTTGGGATTGTAGCACCATGGCAATTCACAATTAACTGGTATTTATGAGCATCCTCAAGAATATCCAGGTAATAATTCATCATTGATTGCCCGTCGCCACCAAAAAAATCAACCTTAATGCCTTTTATGCCAAGGTCCTGTAATCTTTTAAATTCCGCATTTCGGCTTTCGCTTGTTAAAAGTTTATCTTTCGGAGTATACCTTACTGTATTCCAGTCGCCGGCAGAATTATACCACAAAATCAGGTCTACATTCTTGTTATTAGCATGTTCAACAAGTTCCTTTATTTTTTCCCATCCTATCTGGGTATCCCAGCTTGCATCTATCAGACAATATTCCCAGTTCATTTCTGAGGCATAGTCAATAAATTCGATTTGGGTTTTAAAATTCACTGAAGGATCCTTCATCAATGCCCAGCTCCAGGAAACCCTGCCAGGTTTGACATAAGCAGTATTGTCCAAAACAGAGGGTTTTGCAACATCAGTACCATGAGTCGATTCTGCAATAGCTCCTAAATTATTGCCAATAGTAATTACCCTCCAAGGGGTTGCCCATGGTAATGTTGATTCAGGATATACCACTCCATTGGTAAATCCTTCTGTAGGTTCAGGAAATGCTATTGAATATTCATTCAGGTTACTGCCTCTCTGCAAATGACTTCCGCAGTAATTTCTTTCCGGCCAGGTTTCGGTGATGTGAACCCAACAATCATTTGTTTTAAAGAGTGCCGGGAACACCCACCCAGAATCGCTGGCAGGTACATCCTTTAACAGACTGTCACAAATGTAGTGTTCTTCATAAGAAGGATTTACAGCATTCCATCCCGATTTTGAACTCGCCCTGGGCTGAATCCATGCCCTTGTTTTATCCGGGAAATTAAAGGAAGAAAGCTCCTGGCTTATTTTAAATATTTTATCTGATTTGCCAGGAAAAAAATACCTGAAGGCCACACCGTCATCCGACACCTGGAAAATAATATCCATATCAAATCCATCAGCATTTACCAGGTGAATTGTTTTTTGATTGGCCCTGTATTTGGCTTTGCTTTTCTTGCCGTACAAAAGGACATAACTATCACTTATTAACTTTGTATCCGACTCAGAATTCGACTCCAGTTCCCTTGAAAAATCAGCATCCTCCCTGATGATTCCAAGCTTGCCGTTTTTTATTACAACACTGTCTTTAAAAGTAATGCTGTAAATTGCTTCTCCATCCTCTGTAAAATCGAATAACACAAGAATGTTCCCGTTCGGACTGCTTAGCTTGTTATCGTTCTCAGTTTCACAGGAAATGAAGGAAATGAAGAAGAAAAAATATGTCAGGAACTTTAGGCCTTTCATAGTTGACAGAGTTTTTTGTGGTGTTATTATTTAGTGAAAATATCAAGAATTGCAACAGTAGCTGTTGCTCCCACCCGGGTACAACCTAATTCTTTGACTTCAATAGCTCTTTCGAGGGTTCTTACTCCACCTGCAGCCTTTACTTGTATTTCAGGTTTAGCATGCTTTCTCATAAGAATCAGATCCTTATCTTCAGCGCCTCCTGTTCCATATCCTGTAGAAGTTTTTACCCAGTCAACACCCACTTCATTGCAAATTTCGCAAGCTCTGATTTTCTCTTCATCGGTAAGGTAACAGTTCTCAAAAATTACTTTGATTTTAACATTTCGGTGGTGTGAATAGTTTGTAATAAGTTTCAATTCATTTTTAACATATTCGTATTCCCCTGATTTCAGTTTTCCTATGTGTAATACAACATCCAGCTCTTTTGCCCCATTTTCAATGGCATCTTTTGTTTCTTCCATTTTGGTAATTGTTGTATTGCTGCCATGAGGAAATCCAATCACTGTGCTTACAATTACCTCACTGTCTTTTAGAATGCTGTAAGCAAGAGGTACATCTGCCGGTCGCACACAAACTGAAGCTACCTGGTATTGATCTGCCAGCTTACAGCCCTTAACTATTTCTTCATCAGTAAGAAAAGGTTGTAAAAGCGAGTGGTCGATCATTTTGGCTATTTCGTTGTATTGGTATTTCATAATTTTAGGTTAAGTTATAATTCCAATTATAAAAGTTACAAAAAAGAATATCTAGCAAGAAAAAATTCATGGTTTCAGACCTGTTTCTTCTTCACCATTATCAAGATTGTAAGAGTCATCAAAGCTGCAATACATGCACCCCCCAGGAATGTAAAGGTGAATCCACCACGGCTATAGAAAATTCCTATAATAAGTGGCGCAAAAGTTTGTCCTGTTCTCAATACCATGCTGTTGACCGACATAAAAACGGCTCTTTCTTCGATAGGGGCAAAACCAACCAACATGGTTTGAATTGTCGGAATGAATAATCCCTGTCCCATTCCAAAAAGTAACAAAGGCACTATTAGCAAATAAATTGAATACGTATAAGCAATCATGATCATGGAAACAGCATATAATCCTGTGCTTATTAGCAATAGAGATCGGTTTTGAAGGTATTTGCTGATCTTTCCAAGTTGCGTGGAAGTTAAGGCAGTTGTAAAAGACATCAGGGAGATAGTAATGCCTATTATGAATGAGTTTGAAGTCATTCGCTCTTTCATCATAAGTGGAAAATAAGTGATCAGAGCGCCATAAATGAGGAAAAACACCAGTACATTAAGTATAAGTAAACCCCAAACCGTTCTTTGATTTATCTTATTCCATACATTTCTTAGATAACCAAATAAGTAAATTTTATTTTTGGGCTCCGGGTTTTTCAATTTCAAAGCTATTAATAATCCAAATGGGATGGCTAACAATGGGAGTAGAAAAGGGAAATTCCACCCTATCAGAGCCAATGAACCTCCTATTGCAGGATACAATGCCGTGCCTATACTCAGAACACTTGCATTATATCCCATGGCTGATATGCGACGCTTACCCTGATAAAGGTCTCCGATAAGGGTTATGTTAAGAGACCCGAGAGAAGCTGCTCCGATACCCTGAATAAAACGAAATACAAGAAGAACTTCAAATGTCTTTGTGAACATGCAGAGAAACCCGGCAATGCCGAATAAAAAAACAGAAGGAATAAGTATATTTTTTCTTCCGAAGCGATCGGCTAGAATGCCCATAAAAAAAGAAAGAAAAATACCCGGCAAAGTAAATACAGTTACAAGAAGGCCAACCTGGCTTTTTGTAATTTGAAAAAATTCTATCATCTTAGGAAATGCAGGTGCAAGACTTGCAACCCCCATTACGGCAAACAGAGTGATAATAAAAATCAGATGAAGATTTGCATCCTGCAATAACCGATTTTCATTTCTTTTCTGTATCATTTTATTGAAGCTTAAGCTTTTGTCTTTTTTCTATAAATACAATGTTCATCATTGCATTTTGAGCAGTTGTATCCTTTAAATGCGACACCCTCTCCAATACCTATCAGTCCACTAACAGATTTTATTGGTTTCATAAGTGCAGAATCTGTAAGGGAGATCCCACAATAATTATCAGGAAACAAGCTAAAAAGTTTGAATTGCTCATTGACATTCCAATTGCAATATCCAGGACTAAAACGATTTGTAATTTTAAGATGATTTTTTTCGGCCAGTTTTTTGATTTCCTGGTGCATAAATTCAGCAGTCGACTCAGCAGCTTCTGAGCCTGATAGATTCACAATATAGCCTTCCAGGCTATCACCCTTTGCGAAAAGTATTTCGGAATACAATTCTACTTTATCTCCTATCGTGCATTGGAACAAAGCCACTGATTCCGCATTCTTCAATTGAGCAGTAATGATCTTTCCAACTTCCAGTGTAATTTCTTCCAGGTAAATTTTTCCGTTTTTTCTGTCAAGTTCTTCGATTTTCTTGATAATAAATCCAGCCTTAGGTTCAAGCAATGCAATCGCCTTATTCATGTATTCATCAATAATCTCTTCAAGATGGGGTTCTATTTCTATATTCTCATATCCAAGAAGTCGCAATACTTCAACCTTTTTAACCAGAATATCATCTAAATTGGCTGAAACAATATGTGCTGAATTGTATTTCAACTTAAATGTATTTTTTATAAAGATTGCTTAGCAAGCGGGCATTTATTTCATAACCCATGGCAATTAATTCTGTTTGTTTCTGATCTGATTGAATTACTTTTGATTCATGCTTTCCGAATGAAGTTTGAACAGCTACCATTTCTTCATCTTTTGTAAAAATATACCCTTTCATTCTGATGGCAAATTCAGAAACCTCATCAAGAAAAGATTTCAAATGATTCTTATCAAAGGTCCTGGTTGTTCTTAAAACAGCCGAGTGAATGTCGGGCCTGCCACCTGGTTCTGGTGCAGTTTCCATTCCAACTATTCTGATACCTTCTGTTTTACTTTGGTGCCCTAATAATTCATCTATAGGTGCTTTGCAATACGAAGTTTTATAAATCTTTGCAAAGGGATTGTACTTTTTTAATGTTTGGTTCAGATCTTCATATTCTTTAACCAAATCTGTTTTGTTCAGGATAATCTTATCTGCAATTCTTATCTGGTGTTCAACCCGCTTCTGCAATTTGTTTATTTTTTCAAAGTTTAATGCATCCACAATGCAGATAGTTCCTGAGAACAGTAATTTTTCCTTGAATCTATCAGAACATAGAATTTCTCCAATAGCAATGGGATCAGACAAACCTGAGGCCTCAATATACAGAACATCAGGTTGGTATTGAGTAATAAACTTTTCCAGTGAGCTTACAAAATCGGCCAGTAAACATACACAAAATACTGAGCCATTGTTGATCTCAAGAAGATCAAATTTCTCATTAACAGTGCGTTTTAATTCTTTTCCATCCAGATTGGCCGGTGCAAACTCATTTTGTACAACAGCAATTTTCTTTTCCCCATGGTTGGAATTGATTGCATTCGTAATGAAGGTGGTTTTTCCACTGCCAAGGAATCCTGTTATAAGAAATACGGAAGTGGTTTTCAAAATGCCTGCTTAAATGTTACCTGCTCTTATTATTTCAGCAATCTGCCTGATATGTTCGGGAGTTGTACCACAACATCCTCCGATTATATTAGCCCCTGCATCGAGGAGCTTTTGTACAAAGCCCGCCATTTGCTCGGGTGTTTCAGGAAAAGTTGTTTCTCCATCCTGGTAAACAGGCATTCCGGCATTGGCATGTATCAATACAGGTATTGAAGAATCTACTTCTCTGATAAGATTCACTATCTCAACCATACGTTCAACACCATTTCCACAATTGGCACCTATAATTGATGCCCCGGCATCAATGATTTCTTCCACCATTTGTCGGGGAGTAACTCCCATCATAGTATGATACTCTTTCTCAGTTGATTTTTCGAAAGTCATGGTGCAGATAATCTCACAGGAAGTATTTTCTTTTGCAGCTCTCACCGCAGCTTTAGCCTCGTCTATATCTGACATAGTTTCAATTACAATGGCATCTGCCCCTCCATCTGCCAGGGCACCCGATTGCTCCTTGAATGCTTCATACCATTCATCAACTGTAATATCACCCATTACAAGCATTTTACCTGTTGGTCCAACTGAACCCATTACATGCTTTTCATTTCCAGCGGCTTTTCTTGAGATTTGAGCAGCGGCCTTATTCAATTCAACAACCCTGTTGGCTAATCCATAGTGCTCCAGTTTGTATCTGCTGCCTCCAAAACTATTGGTCTCAATCATATCAGAGCCGGCATCGATGTAAGATTTTGCAATCGCAAATACATCGTCAGGACGTTCAATGTTCCATAGCTCAGGACAATCTCCACCCTTTAGTCCCTTTTTTTGCAGAAAAGTACCCCAGGCTCCGTCTGAGATAAGAATTTTACCCTTTGTTATTTCGGATGCGATTGAGTTCATAATGAATGCTTTTTATGAGTTTTTGTGAATTGGACTATTTCTTAAAAGGCAATAGCTAAATTAATCCAATTCCTTAATCCATTCTCTAATAATTTCGACTTTTGGAACTTCTCCCTGAGATTTCAGTTTATAATCTGCAATAACAATAGCAGGTGTAACTGATACACCAAATGACAATTGCATTTCTTTATCGGTAGTATATTTAACTTCCAGTTGTCGACCAGTTTCTTTTATAGCTGTTTCAATATTCTCTTTGATCTGGACAAACTCTTTTTCTGATTTACCGATGACGTAAACACGTGCTCTTTTCGAAGAAATCTTTAAACGCAATTTCTCATTGATCCGGTTTTGAATGGCGTTGATCAGGTCATTTCTTGGAGGAATTTTTGAAACGAATACGATTTTCCCATCAATACAAATGGTAGGAATATTCTTTACCATCAGCGAATTCATAAAAGTAACCGATTCCATCTTTTTAATGGCGTGCTCTCTCCATTCCACAATGCCTTCAAAATGAGGAGCTATTTGTTTCACCGCTTCTACCATGTACTGACAAGGAGCACATGATTCTGAATCCAGTGTAATGATATCGACAATTATTTTATCGGTATGCCCATAGTCCTTCATGTTTAGCAGCTCCAATGTCTGTTCCTGTTTCTCAATTTCTCTGACTACATCTTGTTGATAGGTGTCGTGGACAAGATTTGTAACTGCTATTAAATTTTCTTGCGGGGTTTGCATCGGCAAATCACAACCCGGGGCAAGAATAAAACCTTTTTTACCTCCACGATCCATGCATTCAATTACCTCCTGATTTACATCATCAACAGATCCCATGAGCAATACCACTGTTAATTTCATATTGCCTCCAAAGCTGATTTTACTCTTAAGAGCAATGTCACGCACATATTCCAGAGGAATGTTTTCATCAATAGAAACGTTGTCGGGCTTGCAGGCACACATCAATTCAATATTGTGCTGGGCATGGCCGCAAACAAAGAAAGAGCTTAATGCTTTCTTTTTTCTTATCAGGTCAAATAATTCCTTTTCAGGCTCGCTGATAAACATTTCAAACGAAGAAGGATCTATCTGAGAAGTCATAGGATCAACCACAGCAATTACATCACAACCAGCATCAATATAATAGCCAGCCATAGCTTTTGCTACTTCATTTGTGAATTCCATGATTTCTTTTACCTCTTCCGGAGCCTCATACATTTTCAGAAAAATATCTGTCCCAAGGAGGTGTAAGGCCAATGTAAAGGGGCCCGTAATCAATCCATAAAGGGCAATATCCGGATAATTTTTCCTAATTGTTCTGGCTACTTCCAAAACCACTGAAATTCTTCCATCCTTTCCGGAGGGAACCTTAAGATCGGATATTGATTTCTCTGACAAAATATGTGATACAACTGCAGGTGGATTATTTTTGGCCCATTGCAATTTGCAGCCAAGAGCTTCAGCCTCAATCTGCAAATCAAAAGCAACCGGAATACCATCAGGTTTATAAAGTTCAATTGTCTTTTCCAGACCTTGGATCATTAGATTAGCAGATTGTAAATACTCATCCGCATTTTTATCTATTAAACTCGCTCCATGGCAACCAACAAATGGCACCCAGGGAACCCGTTCCACTTCCTTAAGCGCAAAAGCTTCTTTAATGAGATCCCTGCCAGTCATTGTAGTAGTATATTAATTTGCTAATTCATTCAAATATTTAACAGCTCCCTGGGGATCGGGAGAATAGAAATCAGCGCCAATCTTATTCTTAAAATCATCGTTTACAGGTGCTCCACCTATTAAGATTTTGTTAGCTGGTTTTTGATTTTTCAGTTCAGTAACAATTTCCTGCATGCTTTGCATTGTTGTTGTGAGAAGCGCTGAAAGCCCAACTGCAGCTTCAGGATGCTCTTCAAGGGCTGCTAAAACTTTCTGAACACTCACATCAACTCCCAAATCAATAACTTTCCAGCCGGAACCTTCAATGGCCATTTTTACCAGGTTTTTGCCAATGTCATGCAAATCTCCTTTAACAGTAGCAAGAATAACTTTCCCTTTATGTTCTATCTCTCCACTTTGAAAATAGGGTTTCAAATGTTCAATAGCAGCATTCATAGCCTTTGCTGCCATCAGCATTTGAGGAATAAATATCTTCTTCTCAGAGAATTTTTGACCAACTCTATCCATTCCTATTACTAAGGCTTTCTTCAATATTGTTTCTGCAGAAACGCCCTCTTCAAGAGCTTGCTTTGTTAATTCGTCGGCACCATCCTCACCTTTTAGATTGGGAGGAAAAGGAGAAGTCTTATCCACCTTGCCAAATTCTACACATGTAATAATTTTTTCCAGTATCTCGCTCATAGTAATTTTTTTTTAAATATAATAATATGATTTTTCTTAAAAAAAACTTTGTGAGCAATCATACCTTCATTTACTCACTGTTAATGTATCTGAAAGATAATCTATTGAATTTCTGCCAACCATAATAGCAAAATCTCCTGGCTGGACTTCTCTTTCCATATCGATATTCAATGCCTCGAGTTTTTCAGGAGTTATCAGGAATTTTACTTGCTTCGATTGGCCCGCTTTCAAAGAGACTCTAGTAAAATCCTTTAATTCTTTAACCGGTCTCGTGGGTAATGAAATAAGGTCTCTGATGTAAAGCTGGACTATTTCTTCACCATCTCTATCACCGGAATTCCTTACTTGAAGACTAACTTCCACATTATCATTAACTGTTATTTCTTTCTCTGACAATTTTAGCTGTGTATATTCGAAAGTTGTATAGCTCAATCCATAGCCGAAAGGATACAAAGGCATTGAATTGGAATTTACATATTCTCTGAATCTACTGGGTTTTCTATTGTAATAACACGGTAGCTGACCAACATTTTTGGGAACGGTTACTGTAAGCTTACCACTCGGATTTACTTCTCCGAACAATATATCAGCAACTGCATGTCCTGTTTCCTGTCCCAGATACCATCCTTCAATTATTGCCGGTGCGTTCTCAGCAAGGTAGTTAATGGCTAAAGGCCGGCCGTTGAGAAGCAGCACAACTAAAGGTTTACCGGTAGCAAGAATGGCTTTAGCCAATTCATCTTGTCTCCCCACCAAGTTCAGATGATCCACATCTCCAAGATGGGTGGGACTCCATGCTTCACGATTAATCAGTTCGTTTTCTCCTAAAACCAAAAAAACAGCATCGCTTTTCTTAGCAGCAAGAACAGCTTCTTTTATTAGTTTTCCATCTATTTCTGGAGTACTGAGAACCGGATTCTCATTTTTTTTCCAGTTCACTGTGTCATTCAATGTTATTTTACATCCTTCAGCATACAATATCTTCATATTATTGCCTGCAAATTCTTTAATTCCTTTCAAAACAGAAACACCCTGCATTGGCACGGAAGAATATCCTCCCAGATGAATATCGGCTGCATTTGGCCCGATCACTGCAAGGGTTTTTATTTTTGAAGAATCGAGTGGTAAAATATTTCCCTCATTTTTCAGCAAAATCATTCCTTCATGAGCTGCTTTCAATGCCAGTTCCTTGTGTTTCTTGCAGTTCATCAATTTTGTTATTTTATCAACATCAACGTATGGATCATCAAACAATCCAGAACGAAACTTAATCCGCAACACATTCCTGACTGCCCTGTCAATATCTTCAATGGACAACAGGCTATCATTCACTTGTTCTCCCAAAGCAACATAGCAACCACTACTTCCCAAATCATAATCTACACCAGCCATAATAGACAATATTCCCGATTCAGCTGAATCTTTTGCTGCTTTATGATCTCTATAAGTTACATCAAGTCCTCCACCATCACTCATTACAAAACCATCAAAACCCCATTCATCCCTAAGAATTTTTGTTAGGAGACGTTGATTGACGTGATTTGGAATGCCATCCCATTCATTGTATGATACCATTATCGATAGTGCTTTCCCTCTTTTCACTGCAATCTCAAAGGGATACAAATGTGATTCTCTGAATTCCCGCTCTGAATAATTTACAGGAGCAATGTTTCGCCCTCCTTCAGGCTGACCGTGACCTGCAAAATGTTTAAGTGTAACCGCTGCATGATTTGAGTCAATCATTTCTCCTGTACCCTGAAATCCTAATACAGCTGAAAGACCTATTCTCGAAACAAGGTAAGGATCTTCACTGAAACATTCTTCTGTTCTTCCCCATCGAGGATCGCGGGCCAGATCAATTACCGGAGATAAAAACTGTGAAACACCACAAATACTCGCTTCAAGAGCTGTCACTGCATAAACTTGTTTTATTAAAGCCGTATCCCAAGTACTGCCAAGTGCAATTGCCTGAGGAAAACTTGTGCCTCCGGGAGCCATATATCCGTGCAATCCTTCAGCAAAAACAAATGATGGAATACCCAAACGGGATTTTTCAATCATGTATCTTTGAAAACCATTGATGCATTGAGCTCTTTCGCGAGGTGATTTTTTATATAGCGCCCACGACCAAAATGCTCCAACTCCTTTCTTTATGCGTGTTGTATCTTGAACACTCACAAAATTGCCTTCATCATCCCAGGCAAGAGTATCATAAATTCTCATTGGGTATAACTGAGCTACTTTTTCTTCCAGAGTCATTTTTTTTAGTAAATCTTCAACTCTTGCTTCTATCGGCTGCGAAGAGTCTTTGTAAACAGGTTGTCTGGATATCTTGCACCCAAAAAGCAGAACTACTGAAAAAAAACAAATAAAATTCTTCATTTCAATAAAATATTTCTAGGTCCTTGTATTTTCTTATTAATTAAACTTACAACAGTAAATTCAAATAATCAATTTTGCTTTAAATTATATTATCGCGATTGCTTACAAAACAGTCCACTTTTATAATATGCTTCAAATGGAGAAATGGTTTTCAGAGTCTAAAAAACTAATCCATTTTGCCTGGATTCACCAATATCAGATTAGCATTCAAAAATTTATGCAGAAAGCTTTAAAATAAATTGAGACCAATTTATCTAACATTTATAACAGCCACATCTTGAATATCTCTTGAAGAAGAGCCTGCCAAAATTTTATAAGGCCCCAACTCAATGACCCACTGTTTTTTATCCGTGTTATAGTATGCAAGATCATCTAAATCAATAATAATCTTAATTTTCCGTTTTTCTCCGGGCTTCAACTCCAGTTTTTTAAAAGCCTTTAGCTCTTTTTCAGGCCTCATAACAATCGATTCCAGAGGTTTAATGTAAACCTGAATTGTTTCCTTTCCTTTCACATAACCTGTATTTTGAACAGTAAGACTTAATTCGAGGTCCTTGTCAACAGAATAATTAATTTTATCTGTTTTAAGATCTGAGAATTCAAAATCAGTATATGAAAGGCCATAACCAAAACAGAATTTGGGTTCGATATTTTTTGTGTCAAACCAGCGATAACCTACGAGAATACCTTCAGAATATTCAACTTCAAAATTTTCACCAGGGTAAGCTCCAAGTGCATGTGCTCCTATATCGTCCAAATTAACAGGAATTGTAAAAGGCAGTTTTCCTGATGGATTTACATCGCCAAACAGTACATCAGCAAGAGCATTTCCTGCTTCAGACCCGTTAAACCATGAGTATAAAATTGTTGATGATAGACTATCGCTTAGATTCAAATCGCAGGCAGCACCGGCAACCACAACAACTATTGTTTTTGGATTAACTTCCGTTACAGCTTTTATCAGCTCATCCTGTCCAAAGGGCAATGTTAACTTCTCCCTGTCAACAGCCTCTGTTTCTAAACTCCGTGTATTTCCGGCAAAAATGATGGCCACATCAGAAGTTTTCGCTGTATTGACAGCTTCCTCAATTAATGCCTTATCAGACAATGAATTGGGATACCTGTAGGGCCATTTGCCCCCTGTATCAACAAGTACAAAATCCTCTTTGTAACCAGGCGCATACTTAATGTTTACTTTCTCACCAAGTTTTTTCTTTAAGCCTTCTAATGCATTCACTTCATAGCGCGCCTTAACACCCGCAGTAAAACCTCCACTGGCATATCTGTTCACTGCATTCTCTCCAATAACTGCAATACTTCCAATATCTTCCATTTTCATAGGAAGCAGGTTTTCAGAATTCTTTAAAAGTACTATGGATTCGCTGGCAACATCATACGCAAGTTGCATATTCTCAGGTGAATTGGCTTCTCCCTGATACCTGGTGCTATCAGTAATTTTACAATTGAACATTAACCTCAATATTCGGCATACCTTGTCATCAATGATTTTCTCTGAAACCAAACCTGCATTTACAGAATCTGGCAATGAATCAAAAAAATATGTCTTAAGATTACCCCCCATTTCTACATCCAATCCATTTACTGCTGCTTTTACTGTAGAATGGGTTGCTCCCCAATCAGATATCACAAGTCCTTTGTATCTCCAATCATCTCTTAATATCTTGTTCAGCAAGTAATCATTTTCGCATACCCAATCCCCTCTGAATTTATTATAAGATCCCATAAAGGCATATGCCTCCGCATCAAGAGCAGTGGATTTGTAGACAGGAAGGTAAATTTCTCTTAGTGCCCTTTCATCCACTTTCACATTTATCCTCCCCCTTTGGTATTCCTGGTTGTTAAGAGCGTAATGTTTTACACAGGCAGCAACATTCTGTTCCTGAACTCCTTTTACATATCCTACTGCAATTTCCGATGCCAGGTAAGGATCCTCGGAAAAATATTCGAAATTTCGCCCGCATAAAGGAGTACGTATTATATTTACTGCAGGTCCCAGTAAAACATCTTTCCCTCTGGCATTGGCTTCACTGCCAATTGCTTTTCCGTACCTGTGAGCCAGCTCGGTATTCCAGGTAGCAGCCAGTGCCGTTCCTGTTGGAAAAAATGTGATTGAATCAGTATCAAGATTCAGAGAAGCCCAGCTTTGTCTTTCCAATTCATCGCGAATGCCAGTGGGGCCATCTGTATAGTTTAATTCCGGAATGCCCAATCGCTCAACACCTCCAGACACGAAGTTTCCGCTTCCATGGATCATGTGAATCTTTTCTTCAAGAGTTAAAAGCTTCAGAATACTATCTATTCTGGGCTCATATTCATAATTAAATCCAAAGCTTATCTTCTCTGGTAATTTATTCCGAACATCAGGAATACAGGCAAAAAACAAGGAAATAACCAGAACGGATGTCACTAAAATAATATAGATTGATCCTGAAATAGCTCTGATTCTTTTTATCATTTCTAAAATTTTTACAGGTCCAGCTACTAAACTAAGCCTGTTTATTTTCTTAATATGCTATTTAAATGCTTGCCAAAAAAGCTAATGAAGTAAATTATTTTTTTACTGGGGTGAATCGAAACATTATTACATCGTGCCCAGGTATATCAGTTTGAAGTGCCTTTTTTGTTGTACCAACATCTTCATTTGCCCATATATTGTGCATTTTGAATACTTCATTTTTAAAGTCAATTACCAATTCTTTCAAATCATCTTTCACGTACCAATGTGACCAATCAAAATTAATGGTTTTCATTTCCTCATTCCTGTTGAGAAAACATACACCCCAATCTCCACCTTCAAGAGGCTTAAACCATAGTTCAATACCCCCGGAAGAGTAATATTTAAATCCCTGAACACCCAAAGCATCCTGATTAATTGCAACTGCGTCTTTATTTGTAAAAATATTTTTAGTTTCTTCAGACATGTTTCTTATGTCATTTCCTGCTATCAATGGGGAAGCCAGCATGCACCACATACTAAAATGTGCCCTGTCCTCATTCACAGACATACCATTTCCAACTTCCATCATATCAGCATCATTCCAATAATTCGGGCCAGAATATTTTCGCAGGCCTTCCTGTTTATCTAATATTTGCATAACACCCGATTGCTTCCATGTTCCATGGTCTACAATACAATCAAAGCAATGGTGAATATCTCCTGTCGTACGCCAAAGTTGTCCAATTTTTGGTCCCCACTCCCAGGGTTTATCATTTCCCCATTCACAGATACTTAAAACAATGGGGCGCTCAGCTTTATACAATGCATCCCTTATAGTCAGATAAGCACCTTCTGCTTTTAAGCCTTCTGTATTGCACCAGTCGTATTTTAAATAATCAATCCCCCATGAAGCATAAGTAGCAGCATCCTGAAATTCATATCCACGACTCCCCATTCTACCTGCACAGGTTTTCCAGCCAGCATCAGAGTATATTCCAATTTTCAGACCTTTTGAATGTATGTAATCTGCCAGTGTTTTCATGCCCGATGGAAATCTTTTAGGATCGGGCTGAATATTGCCCTCACTATCCCTTTCGCCCTGCCAGCAGTCATCAATATTAACATAGACATATCCAGCATCTTTCATGCCGCTTTCTACCATTGCATCGGCAGTCTCTTTTATTAAATCTTCACTTACATTACAGGAGAAATAGTTCCAGCTATTCCATCCCATAGGAGGAGTGGGTGCAAGGTTTTCGTATTTTTGAGCGTTTGCAATAAATGCAAGAAAGGATAATAGAACAATGCTAAGTCTTTTCATGAGTATGGATTTTCTCTTTAATAATGGATAATTATCAATTAAATCTAATGAATTATTTACTAATCTGCTATTGAATCATTAATTTCGTAATACAGAATTGACATGTGTTACAATTTTCTATTTCAAAGAATATCTAAACCCCAAGAAATGAGACCTAGTGAAAGTGGTAAAAAATTATATCTGGCTATAAATAAAGCCATTGAAGATTCTCAAATTACTCGTAATGAATATGATAATATCCTACATCTTGCTTCTGAAGATGGAGTAATTGATTCCCAGGAAAAGGTTCTTCTGGAACAGTTGCAGGATATGATTCATACTGGTGTAGTAAAGATGGTACACAAATAGTAAGTCTCCTGATCCATATTTCTCCTATTTTATACACATTGCTGTAGAATACAATCCTAATTATTCAGGTCAATTGTTTGTTCTTCACCGTTGTATTCAACTGTCAACAAAGGTTCTGCTCCCAAATCAAAGCCAGTTCTTGAATCTTTATCAATGATAACTATATTTATTCTTCTCGTTTCTAGCATACCTTCGAAAGTTCCGGCTCTCTCCCCGATGATCAGCTTGTTCTCTTTAGCCTTGTATTGAAAAGGAATTAATGAATAATCGCCTTTCTCATAATTGTAATTCAAATTTTCGTCTTCATACAAATCAAACTGATTGTTTTTCCCTTTGAATACAAAAATTGTGAATACTTCATTATTGGATTGAGCAGTATATTCGATTTCAGGGCCAACAGGCAGTATGGTGCCTTCCTTAATGAAAAGCGGTATCTTTTCATAGGGTGCATCAACAGTGATTGTCTGTCCACCTTCAAAATATTCCCCGGTATTGAAATTGTACCATCCATAACCCTCTGGCAGGTAAACTTCTCTTTCACGCGCTTTGTATTTATAAACAGGACATACCATAATAGAGGGTCCGAACATGTACTGATCTCCAATATTATTAAGCTTTGGATCATCTCCAAAATCCATTACCATGGCACGCATAATTGTATAATCTTCATGGAAAGCACGGCCTGCTAATGTGTATATGTATGGCATTAGCCTATATCGTAATTTGTTATAGTATAACATAGATTTGTAGGCAGGATGATCTTCTGGAGCCATATTAAATATCTCTCTGAATGGAAACTGTCCATGAACCCTGAACAAGGGACAAAAAGCACCAAACTGGTACCACCGAGTGTTTAATTCTCTCCATTCTTTTAGGTCTTCACCCTTTGGATTGTAATAACGGTTCTCTAATGAAAATCCTCCAATATCATGTGTCCAATATGGTATACCTGATAATGCAAAATTCAGCCCAGCAGATATCTGTGCTTTCAGATCGTACCACCGGGATGCTATATCCCCACTCCAGGTCACTGATGCATACCTTTGCTGTCCGGCATAAGCTGATCGCGTTAAAATAAAGACTCTCTTATTGGGATCGACAGATCTTTGACCTTCATAAACAGCCTGCGAATTTACCAGTGAAAATGCATTGAAATATTTGGCTGAAGGTCCGGCAAAAACAGGTGACATCAACTTCTTTCTTTGTTCGATTGATGTATTGGACAAAATATCAGGTTCGGTAGCATCCATCCACCAGGCATCAAAACCTTTGCTATACAATTTATCATTCATTGATCCCCAGAAATATTCTCTTGCTTCCGGATTAAACGCATCGTAAAATGTTGAGACATATCCTACCCAATCTTTCTGTTGGTTTTCAACATTTTCAGGATATACCCATCCCTTTTCATTCATGTATTTGTAATTTTCGGTACTGGTATACAATTTCGGCCATACCGAAATCATAATCTTTGTATTTAATTCGTTATGAAGTGTATCGACCATCCCTTCTGCATCCGGAAATCGGGATAAATCAAAATTATGATCCCCCCAACTGTCTTCAGGCCAATAAAACCAATCAAGAACAATATTATCCAATGGAATATGTCTTTTACGAAACTCCCTAACTACATCCGTTAATTCATCTTGGGTTTTATAACGTTCCCTGCTTTGCCAAAAACCCATGGCCCACTTTGGTAAGATAGGAGCCTTTCCTGTAAGTTCTCTGTAACCAGCAATTACCTCATCAAGCTTATCGCCTGATATGTAATAGTAATCAATCTGATCTGCTACTTCCGACCACAGAGAGAGTTTATTCTGTTCCACCGGGTCAAAAGGACTTTTGTATTTTATCGCGATATAGCTCTCACCACCATCAGGAATCCATTCAATTTTTATCGGGTAGCTCCTACTGGCTTCCATATTCAACTCAACTATGCGTGACCATGGATTCCAGGTCTGCCTCCAGTTATCGATAATCAATTCTCCATCAAACCACATTTTAAAATACCCGGCCGAGTACAGCATGAATTTATGAATCCCCGATTCATCTGAAGCAATTGATCCTGTCCATACCACCTTGCCTTCTTGTAAAGGAAATTCATTAGGCATCTTATTCAAGTCGTCGAGATACTGGTAGTCAATTTTACTTTCTGTTTTCTCAATAAATATTTTCTCCGGATCATCTCTTGAAATATACCTGGCTGTTAAACCACCTTCCTGGTTGTCTTCTGTAAAAAGTTTTAAGGAGGAAATGTCTTCATAATCGCGTGGATCACCAAATTTTGTGTGCGAGTAATTATCCCACAAAATTCCATAGCCTTTACTCGATACAAGAAAAGGAATAACAGATACAATATTGTGCTGATACAAATCAACATCCTTGCCCTTATAATTCATGTAGTCGTGTTGGTGCTGTCCCAATCCATAAAACGCCTCGTCATCAGGCGATTCAAAAATCTGTTGAATGGTGTAATAAGTATTCCCTTCTATCTCAACTGATTTAAATGATTTACCACCTCCGGAATTTTCTATAAGTTTTTCATTTCCGTCATTATCCTGAAATTTTATTTCTCCCGTTTCCAGAGATATCTCTACCTTAAGTTTGGAGGTAGACAATACAAGATTGTTTTCTATTTCTTCAAGGTTCCAATCTACTTCTGTTTTTTCTCTATCAACTATCATCAGACTTTTATCCTTCGAGAATTTGCTCGTTGGGCTGGCAAGAACATGAATAATGTTCTCTGAAATTACTTCTAATTTTATCGACCTGACGTCAGTTGCTTTTGTCAATTTGATAAGCACTCCATCATCCAGAGTCTCATAATTCTTTGTGCTGCATGCAATAGCAAAAAAAGATACTATCAGCATTAAAAACCAATTTTTATTCATCCTCTAAGATTTTACTTTTTCAATAAATTTAAGTATAAAAATACCTTTAATCATTAAAGGTAGATAATGATTGTAAGAATTCCCCCTGCAATAATTATATACAAGAAAATCTCCAAAGCAATAAGAAATTTAATCCTGATATTCAATCTCTTATTTAACCACCTATATATAATATTTCGGCCCATACTCAAAAATGAACTTAGTGGGTGAAACTTATGCTTCTCTACAAAGGAATTGTATTTCTGACAATTCAGGGAGATGGAAATGTAAAAAAGTAAAGTGCAATTTGTTAATCTTATCTAAATTTAACGTGATATATAAGAAAACCAGTCTGTTTCAAATATTGGTTGCTATTCTGAAATTGAAGAGAATAGATTGATGGAAAATTGGAATTTTGGGATGGTCTTACTGACAGATTTTCCAGTTTTCCAACATTCCAAATAGAAAACAAGCCTTTAAGTTAAAGTCTTTCAAGGACTAAATAAAATGTTTGCATCGAACTGATATTATATAATATGGAAATGCGAATAGTAGAAAATCAAGAGTTCTTTTTGGAATTCGCATATTGTGATGGTAATATTCCGTATTCTGATTTAAAGTAACGTGAAAAATAACGAGGGTCATTAAATCCTACCTCGTAAGCAATTTCTGAAACTGTAAGTTGACTCTTTTCAAGGTATTGGGCAGCGCGTTTTAGCCGCATAATACGAATGAATTCTATAGGAGTTTTTCCTGTAAGCGCGGTTAGTTTTTTATACAAATGAACTCTACTCATGCCAAGTTCTTTGCTCAATTTCTCAACAGAAAAATCAGGATTTGAAATATTCTTCTCAACTTCTTCCAGTGTCTTTTTCATCAATTTTTCATCAAGAGATGTAACGCTGATTACGCCTGGTTCAATTTTAAAATGTTTCTGAAAAGAATTCTTCATTCGCTCCTGCTTTAGCAGCAAATTCTTCATTCTGGATTCAAGGATCTCAAAGCTAAATGGCTTGGTAATGTATTCATCTGCGCCCATTTCATATCCTTCCTTGCGTTTTTCTTCTGACATTCGTGCAGTGAGCAGAATAATTGGGATGTGTGATGTTGTTATTTCATTTTTAAGTTGGCTGCATAATTCCAGACCATCCATCTCAGGCATCATGATATCACTAACAATCAGATCAGGCAAATTAGCAGTTGCCTGTTTAAGACCTTCTCTTCCGTTCGAAGCTTCTATTATGGAGTATTTCTTACTTAGATTATCTTTCAGATAAAACCTGAAATCATCATTGTCTTCAACCAATAACACCAAAGACTTTTTCTTGCTGACAGGAAATTCCGTTTCTTCCTTGTATTTTAAATGCTCGTCCAATTCTTCAAAAGAAGCATGTGTTGGCGTTGGTTTGACTGCAAGATCACTGAGGATTGGAAGAACTACAGTAAAGCAACTTCCTTTGCCAGGCTCACTTTCTACATCAATTTTACCTTCATGGAGCTGAACAAATTCTTTGGTTAATGATAAGCCTATGCCACTGCCTTTGCTAACAAAAGTGCCCTCATCTTCACTTTGAAAAAAGCGGTCAAATATTTTATCAATTTTATTTTTCCGAATTCCTATTCCGGTATCCTTCACTTTTATTATCATATTCCCACCGTTCTGATGATTGGAGTTCTGTGAACTCAAATTGTCCTCAAAACTCAAATCAATTTCTACCTTCCCTTCCTCATGAGTGAATTTAAAGGCATTTGACAATAGATTGAAAATGATTTTTTCCAATTTATCATGGTCAAAAAAGGTATTATATTCATCCTTTGATGATTTAAATTCAAACAGTATATTCTTCTTCTCAGCCAAATCAGAGAATGAGCTATAGATCTCGTTAATAAACTCAACAACATTCCCATAAGAAGGATTAAGGTTAATTTTTTGAACTTCCATCCGACGGAAATCAAGTAACTGATTGATAAGATTTAGTAATCGCCGGGCATTTCTGTAAATAAGCTGCAATTGTGGATTTTGATCATTTGTGTTGTTGTTCTTTATCATTTTTTCAAGAGGAGTAATGATTAAGGATAAAGGGGTTCGAAATTCGTGACTGACATTAGTAAAAAACTTTATCTTAAGCAGATCAAGCTCATGACGTCTCTGTGATTCCAGTTTTTCCTGTGCATTCTTATATTTGATTCTTTCCTTTGTAAGAATCAAATTTCTCAAACCAATTAATATCGCCAATAACAAAACAAAATAAAATATAATGGCTGCTTTTGTTTTCCAGAATGGAGGAAGAATTATGATTCTTAACTGCGCCCCATCATTGTTCCAGACACCATCATCATTAGATGCCCTCACCTGAAAAAGATATTCTCCCGGATCAAGGTTCGTATAGGTAGCTTTCCTGTTAGAACTGTTTGTATACATCCATGTTTTATTAAAACCTTCCAGCATATAGGCAAATTCATTTTCTTCAGGATGAAAATAGTTCAAAGCAGAAAATTCAATAGAAAAAACATCCTCAGAATATTTCAGTTCAATCGTATTAGTTGTTTCCAGAGATTGATTAAGTATGATCCTACCGTTCACTTTCTCTCCAATATTAATTTTCTGACCTAGAATCTGAATGTTAGTGAACACAACCGGAGGAGGTATAGTATTATGAGTTAGTTTTTCTGGAAAAAACATATTGAATCCGTCAGGTCCGCCAAAAATGAGTTCACCTTTGCCTGTTTTAAATGCACTTCTGGCATTGAACTCCTTGCCCTGTAATCCATCCAGCTCGGAATAGTTAGTGATTTCATATTCTCTCATCCCAGGTACACTTTCATGAAAGCGTAAATTTGAAATACCATTACCGGTTCCCATCCAAATGTTTCCAAAGTTATCTTCTAAAAGACTCTGAATGTTATTGTCAGCCAAACCATCAGACTTTGTATACCTTGTGAAAGTTTTTGATTCAATATTGTATCGATTTAATCCGTCTGTAGTAGCAATCCATATATCTCCTCTTTTATCTTCCAACAACGAAACAATTAAATTGCTGCTTAGACTATTGGGATTGTCCGGATCATATAAAAGATGGGTAAAAGAGTTGCTCTTTCTATTAAAAACATCAACTCCGAATGAGGTTCCCACCCAAATATTACCTTTCCTGTCTTCTATTATTGACATGATAAAATTGGAATGTATTGAATTCGTGTCTCCCACCTTATAATGAAGGTAAAGACCTGTTTCCTTATTAATCATATCCAATCCTGCACCTAATGTTCCAATCCAAATATTACCTCTGGAATCTTCAAATATCTCCCAAATAAGATCATTTGAAATTGTATTTGGGTTAAGAGAGTTGTGTCTGTAATTCACGAACCCAGACTTTTTATACCTGTTCAATCCACCATAAAATGTGCCTAGCCAAAGCGTTTGTTTATTGTCATACAACATGCTCACTATCACGTCATTACTTAATGATTTTGGATTTGCCGGATCATGAACAAACTGAGAAAAATTGTTTTTTTCACGATCATAATAGATAAGCCCTCCTCCATTTGTTCCAATCCATAGATTGCCCATTTCATCCTCCTGAAAACAATTTACATCATTGTATGGCAAGCTATTGGAATTGTTTGGTTCATTCTTATACAAAGAAAATTTGAAAAGATTTTCGTGATAGTAGCATACTCCCTTCTTAAATGTACCAACCCAAATTATACCTTGATCATCGCCATATAGTGCATTAATACTATTATGGCTAATGCTTCGGCTATCATCAGGATTTTGCTGAATAACTTGTACACTTAAGTCACTTTTATCAATAAGATTTATTCCACCATGATCAGTCCCAACCCAAACAATCCCCTTATCATCCTGGATAACAGATCTTACGATATTATTGCTCAGTTTATGTTGTACTGATTTTTGATGAAAATGTCTGAACTCCCCAGTACTGGTATCAAAAAAATATATTCCATCATCACTGCTTCCATGGTATATCCATAAATCATCATCTCTGTCAATAAACAATCGTAGATCTGTTACACCTGAATATATATTGCGAAGATATTCTGATCTATAGGTAGATTCCAATGTTTTATTATCAAGTTTCTCAAGAAGCCCACCAAGTCCAACGATCCAAATATTATTTTCTGAATCACTAACAATGGATGTAATTTCATCAGCCTGAATGCTTGTGGCCACTCCGGTTTCATGTTTTAAATGAATGATGGAGTCAGTTGAAGGTGAATAAACATAAAGGCCGGACTGATTGCCATTAAACCAAATGTTTCCTGCATTGTCTTTTATCACCCTGGTAATATCAGATTTAGAAATTTCTATATTTTTATGAAATATTTCGCTGTCTTGCGAGAATTTTTCGGTGACAGGATCATATACATTAAACGAAGTTGTATTTATTATCCAAATCTTTCCAAAATTGTCTTCAAATAATCCAATTACAGTATTATCTGAAAGTGAAGTAGAATCAGAGGGAATATTTTTAAAAATTTTAAAGGTATATCCGTCGTATCGATTTAAACCGGAAAAGGTGCCAAACCACATGAATCCTCTGCTGTCTTTCAGAAAACTATAAACACGGTTGTTCGATAAGCCATGGTTTATATCAATCCTGGTAAAGGAGTATAGATTTGTTTCAGCATGACAAAAAAGAAAATTTGCTGAGAGAAAAACCAGTATAAGAAATTTCCTGATAATCATTATCAAATCATTCGTTTTCACAATTAAGATCATTCAATTTATAAGTATCATCGATTGGAATATTCCTCAAAGATATTTATTTAGCCTGCCCTATTCATAATTTCACAGTTTAATCTGTGTTAAAGCAGGTTAACCCGATAGAAATGATATCAAAGGGTATTCTCAAACAAATTAGTTCCGGCTCATCTTCTGTTTTTTTTGCCATCTGAAATAAATTAGTGTCAAAAGAAAAAGGCAGAGGACAAAAATATTAAAGTACTTCATAACTCCAACCATGCCAGCATGATCTTTAAGTATACCAGTAATTAAATTACCAAATGTGTGACCCATGCCAAAATACAGACCCCAAATTAATGACAGTGCAGTAGCTTCTCTTCCATCTGGTAATTGTTTGTTAATGTAATCTACAACTCCCACAAGAAAAAAAGATAAAGTTACACCCTGCAGAACTCCTGTTAGTAATGCAATAAAAATATCCGGAATAATGCCATAAATGAACAAACGAATAACCATAACAGCCATTGAAAGCATTATTATTCTTTTTGCACCAAATTTCCTGAGTAAGGTAGTGCCAATAATAAAAAATAGTATTTCACTAAATGATTGAATAGCAAAAGCAATTCCAATAGTAAGGTTGTCAGCCTGCAATTCTAAAAAATATAAATTGATATAGGCATTAACCGGGGAACAAGCCATACCATAAAGGACCAAGATTCCAAGAAAAACAATTAAGGAATGATTCTTTGATAATTCCTTAATGCTGATTGGCTGAAAATGGGGTCGGAAAATCTTCTTTCTTTTTTTTGGAATTCTAAAAAATATAAGGCTTAATAAAAATATCCCTGCCGATACAGGAAATATTAGTTTAAGTGCAAGATGTTTGAAAACAAGGCCAGCGAAAACAGAAGCCAAACCCCAGCCCAGGGAACCCCAGAGACGAAGACTCCCAAAATTGTATTTTGGATTTATTTTTGTGTATTCAACAGCCAGCGCATCTGTTAAAGGACCTAGTGAAGTGGTGAAGGGTGTCAGAATTAATACATAGAATATCAGCCACCAGAAATTCAGGACACCACCCAAAAATGCAATCAGAATGGCACTAACAAAGACAGTTATTCTCAGTACAGGTCTGATCCCTCTTTTGTCAGCAATAACCCCCCAAACAGGGACAATTAAAACAATCATTGCTTGCATGAGGGCATTTATTACACCTATTTGTGCGCCTGAGAAATCATTCTCATCGAGATACACATTGTAAAAAATCCTCCACATTGCAAAACCCATGTACAATAAAAGGTAAATGGCTTTTACTTTAAATCCCGTCATAATCTCTTACTTACAATCTGTAATGATTTTTCGCCAACAAAGATAAATTTATTTTAAAGGATGCAGATTTCTTTAGATTGAATATTAATTTCGTGTTGCCCAGATGTATGAGCCAGGAAATCTTGCTTTTTATGCAAAAGTGTTTTAATATTAATTTTAGAAAATAATAATTGACGCTATGCAGGAGATTTTTATGAAATGGGAGCCAGGATTTAATCTTGGCATTCCGGAAGTTGATAATCAACACAAGAAAATTATTGAGCTTATCAATGCTCTGAATCAAGCATTTATTGAGAATGTTACAAATGAAAAAATTGGCAATATTCTGGATGATATGAGCAACTATGCAAGTCAACATTTTAAAACAGAAGAGGATTTATTTAAGAAAAGTAATTTCCCACTCATGAAGGAACACATAGCTCAGCATGAATATTTTGTGAATAAGGTGGGAGATTTTAAGCGTAATTTCAACAGTGGCCAGACCATTACTTTCAGGTTAATGAAATTTTTACGCAGCTGGTGGACAAATCATATACTTGACTCAGACCGGGAATATGTAGAAATAATTAAATCAAGTATTCCATAATCAGAAAGTCTTAATTCATACTTAGAATAATTACAAATTACTTCCTCTGCCATAAATACAGAAATGTAATAAGTAATTTTATATAAGATTTTAAGGTCTTCTTTTATGATTAGAAACATTCTACTAAGAAAGTTCTATCCACCAGAGCAATGGAAAGTTGCTGTTATTATAATGCTTGGTATCTTATCGGGGCTTTCTGTTTTTGTTTTACGAATTTCAAAAGCACACTCCTATCTGTCAGATAAGCCTGAAGCCTGTGTGAATTGTCATATAATGGCACCTCAATATGCAACATGGAATCATAGCTCTCATCGTGAGGTCAGTAATTGTAACGATTGCCATGTTCCACATAACAATGTTTTCAATAAATACTATTTCAAAGCTAAAGACGGTTTAAGACATGCCACTATATTCACTCTTCGACATGAACCACAGATTATATTTATTAAAGAAGAGGGAAAGGAAGTGGTGCAAACAAATTGCATCCGATGTCATAAAACTACTCTGACTGATGAAAAAACAATGGCTGTCTCAGTCGATATATTTCATTCTCGTTTGGACAGGAAGTGCTGGGATTGTCACCGTGAAACTCCGCATGGAAGAGTGAATAGTATTTCGAGTGTGCCCTATGCAAGGGTGCCTGTACCCGAAAGTCCGGTGCCTAAATGGCTTAAAAACAAATTAAACAATTAAAGAATCCTTCTATATGAAACCTATTACCGAACAAATCAAACAAAAACCCTGGTTGGGATGGATCATTTTTCTGGCTACAATTTTGGTAGTTTTTGTTTTAGGTATGATCGCCTCATCCATTGTGGAACGCAGAACTGAAGCAGTTTTTGCTTATACACCACAGGTGAAATATTCTCAGTTTGAACCAAGAAATGAGGTATGGGGAGAAAACTTCCCACGTGAATACCAATCGTTTATGCTAACCTCTGATACATCTTTTCGTAGCAAATACAATGGTTCTGCCATGATTGATATGCTGGAAATAGATCCACGCCTTATTGTACTATGGGCAGGATATGGTTTTTCAAAAGATTATAATCAGGGACGCGGGCATTTTTATGCAATAGAAGATCTCCGAAATACACTTCGAACAGGAGGACCTGTTGGCGACAGAAAAAGTCCAATGCCAAATACATGTTGGACCTGTAAAAGCCCGGATGTACCAAGACTAATGAATGATATTGGGGTAGCAGAATTTTATAAAGGAACATGGGAAACCAAGGGTCATGAGATTGTAAATCCAATTGGTTGTGCTGATTGCCATGATGCGAAAACAATGAATTTAAGAATTTCCAGGCCTGCTTTGATAGAGGCTTTCGGACGTATGGGAAAGGATATTAATAAATCCTCTTATCAGGAAATGAGAAGTCTTGTATGTGCGCAATGCCATGTAGAATACTATTTCAATAAAAATACAAAGGACGCTGAAGGAATTCCTTATCTGACTCTTCCATGGGATAATGGTTTTTCTGCAGAAGCCATGGAAGAATACTATGATAGAATAGAATTTTCCGACTGGACTCATGCGCTTAGCAAAGCATCAATGCTGAAAGCTCAACATCCGGGATATGAGATATACATGACAGGAACCCATGCAAGCAGGGGAGTTTCATGTGCCGATTGCCATATGCCTTATATTAGTGAAGGTGGACAAAAATTTACCAGTCACCATGTTGTAAGTCCATTAAAAAATGTTTCCAATTCATGCCAGGTATGTCATCGACAGGAAACGGAACGTTTGGTCAGGGACGTATATGAAAGACAGGATAAAATCATTGAAAACAGAAACAAACTGGAAGAATTGCTTGTTAGAGCTCATATCGAAGCAAAAGCAGCTTGGGATCTAGGCGCCAGCGAAGAACAAATGAAGGATATTCTGACAGATATTCGTCATGCTCAATGGCGCTGGGATTATTCAGCAGCAAGTCATGGAGCCTCCTTTCACTCACCAATTGAAACAGGTAGAGTTATATCTACGGGTATTAACATTGCTCAGGAAGCACGTATAAAACTAGTGCGTTTATTGACGGCCTTGGGTCATAACGAAGAAATCCCCTATCCGGACATTTCCTCAAAATCAAAAGCACAGGCCTTTATTGGACTTAATACTAATACGCTTATCCAAGAAAAAAATGAATTTCTGGAACTTGTTGTTCCAAAATGGATTGAAGAGGCAATGGAGAGAGAAAAAAAATATAACTGATTTACCGGGAATTAATTCAGGAAATATCCTTTTCAATATTTGTTTTGTATTCAAGAATTGCTTTAAGTGTAAGATCGTTTTTTGGTAAGTATGATCCAGAAAAATGAATGTATTTTATCTCGGAATCTTTCAAAAAGAGTTTCAAATAAAATGAGTTGTATAATGCTCTGTAGATATTATAATCTTCAATAGAATTATAATTAATTATCACATCCTTTCTGAAAAAATTAAAAGGAGAACTGATAACAAAATAAGTATCATAGAAGACAAATATTTTGGAATTCATAATAGAAACCATGTATACCAAAGCTCCTACTAAAATATAGAGGATAAGTTCCTCAATAAAATTATCACTGCTGAAATTGAATAATAGAACAACCAAAACAACATACACTATAAACAGAGATAATCTAAATATTGAGATATTGGTTCTGAAACCTTTCTTAAGGTCAATGATTTCATCATTCTCGAGGGGATTAATTCCTTTTAAAACCTTATTCTTTTTAGATGCAGAAGCCAAAACAATTTCGCTAATGAAAATAAACAGTTCAACAAGCAGTATTATCAATATTGAAGAATAAGCTATCATAGCATAATATAATGTAACCTACATAAGAAAGCTTGCATTTACTATGCCAGAAAATAAATATGATGCAAAAACCTGCTAAATGTCAGTTTTTATGGTAAATATTTCATGTCGGTTCCAATTGGTCCAATAGCTTAAGGCTGCCTTCCTTACCATCTCCCAGTACATGTCATTTTTAAGCCCATAAACAAGCCTGTATCCATTGATCTCACTCTCAATTCTTTTCCGGTACTTATTTTTTAAAGATATCGTAATTTTTCTGCCCATGTAGTTGAATTCTGCTTCCGGAAGTTTAAGTGTATCTGATGCAATACTTATCAATCCATGACCCAGGGTTGCCCCAGTACTAACTTGCAATCCATCATTCATACAACTATATGGAGGAGTAAATCCTGCAAAAGATACGATTCTCATTTCATCTATTCCGGCACCGAAATATTCTTTGGCTCTTATACCCATTTTTGTTCCAATAATTGCATATACTCCTATATGCCTGTGCAGTTCATTAGCCATAACACCGGCGATCCATTCTTCAGTCCCAAATTTCTCTATGGTATGATACATTATTTTTCCCACATCCGATTGATAAAAGTTTGTATCCAGTGGAAAATCACTCAAAACCTGATTTTGGTCACCGACATATCCTTTTATCAATTTAAGAATCCCATTCTCTATAGCTGAAGGGTCAGAAAAAAGAAGTTCATAGTGAATTATATTTGATAATGAATCGATTTCAAATAGTTTAGCAGTACTAAAAAACAAAGCTACACGTTCATCGAAAAATGCTCGCGCAAAAGGAGTATGAGGCATATTGAGACTAGCAAATACATGATCTGCATAAGCATTGCCAATTCCTTCAATTTTCTTTGTCAGCATAGGACTGTATGTTAAATCATTTTTTTTGCCTGTAATTATCTTTAAGGTAATCTTAGTTTCTTCTGTAATGTATTTATAGGCTTCCTCGTCAATCTTATAATTAAAGTTATTTCCATTCATCTCCTCGTCACTACTCCATATGATATTGTTTATTCTCTCACGAAAAATTTCAGACTCCTTGTGCAGATTAGAAACTGTATTTAAACTGCCAAGGCATATATAATCAATAGCTTCGTCTGTATTCATGAGTATATATTCGATAGTCTCCCTCGCAGAATTTATTACTCCTGTCGAATCTTGCTCACCTCCCCATGAAAAACTTTTAGCAGCAGGACAGTCATTTACTGCTTTTGGGGAATAGCTGCTTAATCCTGTTAAAATGCCTTCATGATGCAAATCAATTAGTAAACTTTTGAGTTTATAGTATCCGGTCTCCGCATCTAAAACTCCATTGGAAGTTACAATACCTAATACCCTGATATCGGTTGCTGCAAGTAATAAACAAATAGCACGGTAATCATCAATTCCGCAATCTGTATCAATGATAACACGATGCTCCGGCTTCCAGGGATGTGCAAAGAGTTGAAGACTAAGCAAACAAAATAGTAATGAAAAAATATACCTGTTCATAGTTCCAAAATTAATGAGAAATTATCATTTGTTTTTTGTTTTGCCCGGGAGATGAAAGTTCACGCCCAAAAAGACTGTAGTCCCAGGCAAAGTATAGCCGTAATTAATCTCATACGATTCATTCAGCAAGTTTTCTCCTTTCGCAAAAACAGAAAAATATTTATTGACCGTATAACCAATCCGGGCATTAACTACATTGTAAGACTGGCATATTTCCTCAGGTGATGTCTGAGTAAAAATGTTGTTTATGCTTTGCAAACTTAGATTGAAATTGAATTTTTTCCAATCGTATGAAGTACTTAAAAATAACATATGTTCCGGAGAGGCAATCATGGGTTCTTTCATATGCAAATAAGAATAGCTTAAATCGAATCGGAGATTCGATAATGGCATATAAGCAAATGATATTTCCAATCCCCAATGGGCAAATTCACCCGTATTTTCATAACGACCAGTCGGACCTGGATTTATCAATTTGATCATATTGCTCCCGTTTGCATAAAATGTTGCAAATTCCAATGATATTTTATCCTGAAAAAGCCTCTGTAAGACATTTAGCTCATAGTTAATCATGGTTTCAGGCATCAGACTGTCATTTGCCGGATTCCACATAAACAATTCCCTTATTGTCGGACTTCTATACCCTTTGGAAACTGATCCTTTAATGGTAGTCAATTTTGTCAGTTTATAAGCGATTCCGACAGAAGGTATATATTCCATTCCGAATGAGCTGTTGTAGTCAGCTCTTAATCCGGCATTTAACATGAGTTTCTCAAACAATTCCTGCTGAATAAAGGCATATCCTCCTAACTCATATAAAGAGGTATCAACAAATTGCATTCCCTGGCCGCCCATGGCTTTTACATTTTCTGCCAATCCACCGAAATTCTTGTAATCGAAGCCCAAAGTAATTGTATTTCCGACAAAAGTGTTGAACGATTCATAGCTTACTATGCCATAATTATTATCATTTGAATGGAAACCATCAGAAATGTTATGCTCACCAAAATTGTAGAAAAACCTTAAAGAGCCCTTACATCGGTTATAATTATTATCAAAAGAAACAGCTCCCATACCTCTTAATATATCAATACGTTCACCTGCAATACCTCCTTCAGGACCCGGGTCAGACGCATCGAATGTAGCTAAAGAAAGATCAGAATTAATGGAGAAATGACTGCCTATTTTGTATGTCAAATTTGTATACCCATTCCAGATAGAAAAATCTGAAGAATCTCTGTGTCCGTCAGTCTGATCATGATTGAAGCCTGCAAATACTTCAAATGCCTTCTTTTTAAATCCGCCGTTCAGCATATATTTTTGAGTGTTAAAGGAGCCATACATGATTCTTGCATTCGAACCAAAACCATCCTCATTTTTTGTCTTGGTAATAATATTTACTACACCTCCCATAGCATTCGAACCATATAGGCTTGATGCTGGTCCGCGTATCACCTCAACACGTTCAACATCTGAGGCAATGTACGCATCTGGTAATGGATGTCCCATTATGCCCATATACTGTGGATTTCCGTTGAGCAAAATAAGTACCTGTGTATTTGGGGATCCTCCTATTCCGCGTATTGAAACCTGTCCGGCTGATCCTGTTGAAACTCCAAAACCTGTAATTCCTCTTTCTGTTACAAACAAACCCGGGACCCTGGCAGACAAAATCGGAAGTAAAGCAGACTCATCGCTCTCTTCAATTTCCTTTTCTTTTACAACTGAAATAGTTAATGGCACATAATCACGCGCAACAGCTATTTTTGTGCCGGTAATCACCACCTCCTGCAAGTCAATGGTGTCGGTTGAATTAAGTTCCTGAGAGTATAATTTGCCTGCTACTATACTCAATAATAAGGCAGTCATTAGAGAAAATTTTATCATCGTGTTATGTTTTATTATTTCGTGTTACCATTTGGCAAATATAATTATTTAAAGTATTCTGGCAACTTCCTTGTTGCAATTTCTTTGAGCAACTTATGAAAAGGCACTACTTTTATCTAAATTGTTTATAATTATACACCTCGAAACATACATATCTATCAAAAAATTAGCACATTGTGCCGATTTTTTACGTACAAGTATTTTAAAGAACTTTATTGAAAATCCATGAGATTGGTTAAATTTTTTAATCTTCTACTACAGAAATCGGGGAAGGAAAATTTGGTGTACCAAGCTTAACATAATACTATAGGGAAAATATGTATCATGAATTATTTCGTAAAAATATCCTAATGAAAAAGAAGATATTATTCCATTCCATTTTTAATAATCCAATAATATTGTCTTTGGGGGGCATCGAAAATAATAACAATTCGACTATTCCAAATAGTACCCTTGCTAAAACTTTGATCCATAGAATTGGTTTACTGGCAATGGGAATTTTAATGGCAGTAACTTCATGGGCCCAAACCTCATATACAACGCCCGGATCATTTATGTATACTGTTCCGGCAGGTATTACCCATGTAAAAGTTGAGTGTTGGGGTGCAGGAGGAGCCGGTGGAGGAAATCCTGGAAATGATTATGGATCTGGTGGCGGTGGTGGTGGAGCATATAGTATGTCCATACTAACTGTTGTGCCGGGAAATACCTATACTGTTAATGTTGGAGCAGGTGGGACAGGTTCAACTGGCACTGGTACAGCAGGAACGGATACATGGTTTAATACTTCAGGTACTACATTGGCAAAAGGCGGACAGGGAGGATTTGGCCCGGTTGGTACTACCGGAGGAGTTGGTGGTGCTGGTGGTGCATCAGGTAGTTGTATAGGTGATGTGGTTTACGCAGGGGGTAATGGAGGTGCAGGAAGAAGTAATACAAATGGACGTGGAGGCCCAGGTGGATCTTCTGCCGGAACGGCATCTGATGGAACTCCGGGTCCTACTCCATATAGTGGTATAACAGCGGGTGCAGCCCCATCGGGGGGTGGGCAAGGTGGAAATGGAGGATTGTCGAATAATAGTGGAAGCCCTGGTAATTCGCCGGGAGGCGCCGGTGGTGGCTCCGGGGACCAAAATGAAATGGGTGGAGATGGAGCAGATGGACAGGTAATAGTGACTCTACCTGCAGTTGTCGATTTAACAAGTTCCAGTCAGATTACGGTTGGTGGTGTGTACCAGGGAACGGCTAAACATGCAATTTTTAGTTTCGAAACAGCAGTGTCTACTTCTGATGCGACAATAAATGCAGTATCTTTTACCTCTAGTGGAACCTATATTGCAGCCGATATAACCAGATTTCAATTATGGTATAGCACAACAAACGATATTGCTACTGCTGCTCAAATTGGAAGTGATATCATAGCAAGTCTCGGAGCAGGTTCTCATACTTTCAGTGGACTTTCCCAAATTACCGGAAACGGGGTTACTGGATATTTTTGGGTAACAGTCGATATTGCGGATGCCGCAACAGTGAATGCAACAATTTCTGTTGATGCGATAACAACAGGTGATATTTCCTATGAACTTGCTTCAGTTTCTGGCAGTACAACAGCAAGTGGTACTCAGACAATATTGCTTGTGCCAGTAATTGTTATTTCCTCGCCAAATCCTGCTGTAGCGGCAGCAAATATAAATCAGGGAACCATAAATAATGTTATTTATAGTTTTTCAACTGCTGTTACATTGTTAGATGCCACACTAAGTTCTGTAACATTTAGTACAACAGGTACATATGGTGATTTTGATTTTACAAGATTCAGGTTGTGGCATAATACCAGCAACGATTTTGCAACTTCCAGTCAAATAGGCTCAGATATTATTGGGTCATTAGGAA